>CAZHMV010000098.1:0-21650 GCA_964532665.1 uncultured Anaerolineales bacterium | reverse complement strand
CTCGTCGGACAGCGCACGGTCCTCTCCGCGCCTCCGGTGAACATTCCGCCGCCATCCCTCGACATCCTCAGCGATGGGGAGGCCGGCGGGGTGACGGATTGGGCCGCGTACCTGGCGGAGCGCGCGGCCATCAATGAGGGAAAACCAGAGGAGGAGTGGATCTGGCCTAAGCGTGGCGGACGCGAGGCGCACACACTGGACCTCGCCGGTGCTCAGTATCTCGGCTTCCGCCTCGATGGGGACTCGGTGGTTGTGCGCACGCGGGTGCGTGATGGCGATAGGACGGGCGAGGTGGACTGGGTTTTCTCGCCTATCAACAGGAACCTCGGTGGACGGGAGTATCGCGGAGTAGGCTGGAAGGTGCGTCTGGATGGGCTGGAACAGGCCACGTCGCTGCACATTATCGAGCCGGCCCCCGTGCGCTACGACGACTGGGCGTTCGCGCAGGTGTGGGGCAACTTCATTGAGCGCCGTCTCGACTTCTCGACACAGTTCGGTGTTCCGCTGGGCACGTATTTCGGGGATACCCAGCCGTTTTACTTCGCCGGCGGCCCCAGCGGGGCGGTCGTGAGCTTCTTCGACACGCCGGTGGCTGCCCAGGTTGCAGTGACCGAGGAAGCGGGCCGGCATCTCCTCAACATGCGAGTGCCGCCCTTCGACAGGCGCCGTCCTGAGCTTGTCGAAGGGCTCAGGACACCGCTCGGCGCGGGCTCCGTTCGCGAGACGCCGATGAAGGTCTGGTTGTGGACTGACGACGCCTTTCCCACCAAGTGGGCCGCGCTTGACGAGTGGACGGCCATATACGATGCCACGGCTGATCGTTACCGAAGCTCCCTTGGCCTGGGCGTCACCGAGCCCCAGCCGGCGCTGCTGGCGAATGTTCCGACCGAGGAATACATGCAGCGCTACTGGGAGAATGGTCCACCGGAGTACGAGGATTCGTTTCACTACAGCTTCGCGCACTCGAAACTACAGGAAGCTGCCGAGTTTGGCTTTCGTGCCCTCATCTTTGACATGCACTGGGACACCGATGCCCTGTACCTCAACACGCCCGAACGATACCTGCCGGGCAGCCTGAGCTTCGGCTCTGGCAATGCACCCTGGCGGCTGGAGATCAACGACGCTCTGGGGGGCGAAAGGGCGCTGCGCGAGCTGGCCGACCGCGCTCACGAGCTTGGTGTGAAAATCATCCTCTGGATCCCGCCCGACCACCTCTCGAACTCCTCGCCGCTGCTCCAGGAGCATCCCGAATGGATCAAGTGGCGCAGCGACGGGACTCCCGAGACCGCCGGCTACGGGGACATCACGGGCACAAGCCTGAGCAGCGGCTGGTACGGCTACGCCATCGGCCAATATCGAGACATCCAACAGGCCACCGGTTTCGACGGCGTCTTGATCGATTCCTGGCTGACTTTCGCCATGCTGCCCGACGGCGGCGGGGCTCAGCCAATGCCCCAGCTTGACCAGGCAATGGCTCTGCAGCGTGATCTCCGGCAGATGGGAATAACGGAAGTCCATATCGAAGGCACCTCCCCGTTCGGTCTATCGAGCGGCGGCTATGGCCTGGAGGGATACCTGGGAGGTGGCCCTGAGGAGCAGGCGATGGCGGTGAAGCTGTTTGAGCGCATCCAGGGTCGCGAGTATGGCCTCTACCGCTACGTCGCCGACACCATCCCCGAAGCCGGCAGCTACTATCGGGCACTAGCCTCGAAAGGTGTCATTGGGTTGTGGAACCTGGACGCGCTCGCATCGTTGCCCGAAGACCAGCGCGCGCGCATCGTGCAGGCCAATCACGGTTTCCTGCGTGTGTCGGACACAATGGAGCGCCGGCATCTCATCGCCGAGGGCGACACCTGGCAGGGCGTCGCCTGGACTCGTCGCGGCTCCCGCGAGGAGGCGTTATTCGCCTTCGACCGCTTCCGCTACCCGCTGGCGGGCCGTGCGACGATTGAGGATATCACAGCCGGTACCAGCCTGAGCGCAGAGGATAGCTTCGAGACGAAGCCCATGCACACCTATGTCATCACCCGCTGCCCCGACTTCGTGGATCCGGTGGGTGTGGGTGTGGAAGACATCCGGGCCATCGCCGGCCATTGGGACGAGCAGAGCACCGATGAGGGGTGGGATCCGCGCTTTGATCTCGACCACAACCAGCGCGTTGACTTGGCCGACGTGATGAGCGTGGTGGCGGCACTGGGCAACACCTGTGCACCCGCAGGCCGATGACTTGTGGGTCGGGAGGGTCTCTTCATGGACATCGGGACGGAATTTCACGTTACCTTTCCCACTGGCTATTGATTTCTGGGGCCGATTCATTTATAGTGTATGTCAAGTCTGGTCAACATGTCAGTCGCTTCGGTTAGTGGGGGCAAGCGTATGATGAAACATCGAGGGTTCGCAGTTCCGATCCTGCTGCTTTTGACATTGGCTTGCAGCCTCGTGCTCGCCGCCACACTGCCGGAATCCCAGTGCGTGAGTGACGCCAATGGCAACGGCATTGGCGACGTCGTGGACATCATGGCAACCGCCGTCGCGCCGGACTGCCAGGTCTACCTGCCTGTGGTCGCCGCCAACTGGCGCCAGCCCTGGCCCACCCCCACGCCGACCATCACGCTGACGGCAACGCCCACCGCCACCGCCACCGTGCCCCCAGCGGAGTCTTGCATCCCGTCGGGAGATCAGAATAGCATACAGAGCGCCCTCATCGACGATGGGTCGGAGGCCATTTTGTGTCAGAGCGCGGTGTTTGAGCTGAGCGATACGATTTACTTTACTCACGACAACCAGGAGATCTACACTCAGGGCTTTCCGACGGATGATTCGAGAGCCCTTCTCAGAATCGTTGGCAAGGATGTGGCGACGGCCGTTTCCGCCGAAGGCAACGACTATGTATCGCTTCGGAATGTGATTATTGATGGCAACCGCCCCCAGCTTGGTATTGCACAGGGTGCGTTGATCAACTTTGGCCGTGGCGTTCTAGATCGCGATGCAGAAGGCCACGTGGTCGAATGGGTCAAGGCCTACGAGCCGCGAGGCTGGACGGTCATATACCTCGGCGGTCCGTGCAACGGGGCCGTGGCGAGGAACAACGAGGTCGGCCCGGCGGGGCGGGCAGAATACATCATGGCGGACGGCATCTCGTTGGATTGCGCGAACAGCGTCGTGGAGAACAACACGATCATCGACGTCACCGATGGCGGGATCGTCATCTTTCAGTCACCAGGCGCCCTTGTCGCCAACAACACTATCCGGGCCGAAAACCGCATCATGTTCTACGGCATCTCCATGGAGGATTACTTGCCCCTCGAGGGTGATTTCACGGGCACACGGGTCACCGGCAACGTCATCGATGCGGCGGGCGCGATGATCAGGCGTGGGATCGGTATGGGTCCCTATGTGGGCTGCGCATCCGAAGACGAGAATGCCCCACGGAGCCGGGGAGCGGTGGTCACGGGTAACACTCTGATGGGAGATCACATGGCTTATGGGTTTGTGGTCAGCGGCGTGGAGGACTGGACCGTCACCGGCAACGTTGATCTCTCCACGCACCTTACTCCTGAGAGGGAATGGGACTGTTTTGGAAGCGTCGTCGATCCTCCCGCCGGGTTCCAGTACAATCCCGTGACGTCGAGCGGCACGTTCCAGCCGGAGTTTGAAGCGGCGGTCCTGGGAGGTTCAACGGATATGTTTCCGTTGTACCCGGTGGCTTCGGAAACGTGTATGAGAGACCTTATCGGAGCCGAAGTGTTCGAGGACATAAAAGCAGGCAACCGGGGAGATCTGTGGCCGGCCCTGGAAGCTGCCCCAAACGGCGAGCGCATCGGCCAGTGTATCAGCATATACCAACCGCCTGATATATCGGACCTGGCCGGCAATGTTGCGGTCGAGCTTCTCCCCTGCGCGCCTTTCTGCGCTGAAGTAAGGCTGATCAACCTCTCCGAGGACACCGTGGATTTGGGGAGGGCGGAGTTCCTGCTGGATGACTTTCTCGTCCCGTGTCTCGGTCTCCCGGCATCCCTCGGTCCATGGGAGGAGGCTCACTGCACCGTAGAGGATTTCGTGATACCAGGTTCCCACGGCCTCAGGTGGTTTGGATTCCCGCCTGACGGTGGGTTCTGGGTCTTCGATTATCCCTTTTCGGCAACGCCCACCGCCACGGAACCCCTCATTCTCTCGGCACGCATCGTTGGCGAGCTCAAGAAGATTCCCATGTCCGGAGACCTGTGGTGCAGCACCTGGGCTTCAGACGACAATCTCTATGTCTCCTGGGGTGACGGAGTGCTGGTTGATTTGAGGCATAGCTATGTTGGACGGTTACGAGAAGTTAATAAGCCATGGCGGCAAAGGTAGCACTGCGCGCTCGCGACGGATCTGGCGATCCGCCGCCTGGGCACTCGGAGTCCTGGCGGTTGTCTGTGGCCTCCTGGGCCTGGCTCACGTCGTTCTCCCTGGCGAGGCCAGCGCCGCCCCCCAGGTCAACAACGTGGTGGTGTACACCGACCAGTTGGCCGACGGCTGGGTCCACATCGCCATCTGGTCCCTGGGGAGCGAGGACCCGGCGAACTGGGCGGTGCTGGCGCAGGGATGCCGCCTCGACATGAGCGGCGACGGTGAGTTCCGCGTCAACGATATACAAGCGGTAGCGGCTGCCTGGGGCGGAGTGGCCGGCGATCTGGTCTACCGCGCGCACCTCGACCTGGACGCCGACGGCGACGTGGATGCGACCGACGTGCTGCAGGCCGCCGCCGGCTGGCGCGTGGGGTGCCAGAAGGAGCATATCCGATGAGAAATCTACTCCGATTCATCTCGCTGGCCCTGTTGTGCCTGATTCTCCAACCGCTTGCCGCTGGCGCTGCTGCCGGCCTCGAGCTTTACGGCACCTTCCACGCCATGGGCGTCATCGTCACCATCGCCCCCACTGACGACCCGGATGGGAACGCCACTGCCACAGTCGAGTACCGCACCGGCAGCAACCTGTACCGCGCCGGCTTCCCCCTTTCCCGCGTCAGCGGCGCCCGCTTCGTCGGCAGCCTGTTCTGGCTGGACCCCGCCACCACCTACGACGTGCGCGTCACCTTCAGCGACCCCGACGGCGACCCGCTGAACGGTGTCATCACGACGGCCGCCGGCGCGACCCGTGCCGATGTGACCATCCCCCCGCCCATCCAATCCTACTACGTCGCCCCCAATGGCAGCGGGACGGCTTGCACCCTGGCCTCTCCGTGCTCGTTGGCCTATGGGCTGAGTCGCGTCGAGGCCGGCCAGGAAGTCGTCCTGCGCGGCGGCGTCTACTATCAGGGCGATCTGTCTCTCTTCCTCTCCGGCGCGCCCGGCGCGCCCATCGTCATCCGAGGCTATCCGGGAGAAACTGCCATCCTGGACGGCGCCGACCCGGCCACTTTCACCTGGACGGCCCAGGGTGGCGGAGTCTACACGACGACCATCAATGTCCCGGACCCGTACCTGGTGGTCGCCGACGGGCAGCGGCTTTTCCCCTACGCCAATCTCCCCGATCTACAAAACCTGATCTGGGGCCCTTCGACAGGCTCAGGACAGGGCCTCCCCGGCTTCTACGCCGACGGCACCACCCTCTACGTGCGCCTGGCGAATGATGCCGACCCCAACACGGCCACGATGGCTGTCTCCCGCTACGACAATGGTTTCTATGTTGACGACAACTACATCGCTTTCGTGGACCTCACATTCCGGCACTACGGCCGCGATCAATACGCCAAGGCCCTCTTCTTCAACAATGCCAGTGACAACCTGGTGCAGGGGTCTACCTTCGCCTTGAACAACCAGGACATCAACATCAAGCACGATTCGCACCGCAACCTCATCCAGGATAACGAATTCTACGATACCATCTTTGGCTGGTCATGGGATGCGGTCAAGCAAGGCGCACAATTCCTGGAGTCCGGAGGGGTCTACGTCAACACGCCGGTCACCGGGCGGGGCAACGTCATCCGCCGCAACACCTTCCACGACGTGTTCGACGGCTTTCACGTCTGCCCGATCGGGACCGCCGGCGTGACGAATGAGACCGACGTTTATGAAAACCTGGTCTACCGCGCCGGCGATGACGGCATGGAAACCGATGGGGTGTGCAGCAACGTGCGCATCTGGAGCAACACATTTCACGACGTCGTGACCGGGATATCTGTTTCCCCGACTTACACCGGCCCGGTCTATGCCATCCGCAATGTGATCTACAACACCGGCGCAGGGAACAACCAACATACCGGCACCGCTTTCAAGTTCATGTACCCGACGTCATCTGACGGCGCGGTCTACCTCTTCCACAACACCACCGACGCTTTGTTACCGGGCCATAGCGGCCTCATTGTGGGCGGAGAGGCCGGCACGTGGGAGACAATCGTCGCCCGGAACAACATCTGGGCCGGCGCCCACTACGCCCTGGCGAGATTCACCGCTGCGCAGCTTGTTGACCTCGACTATGACGACCTGTACACCACCTCGACCAGCGTGTTCGTCAAGTGGGTCAGCCTACCAGAGGACCTATACCTGAACACACTGGCAGAAGTTCAGACTCAGACCGGTCAAGAGATAAACGGCCTGAACGTGGTTCCGGGCTTTGTGGATGAGGCCAACGGCGATTTTCATTTGGATACAAGCAGTCAGCTTGTGGACGCCGGCCTCGTCATCCCGGGCATCAACGATCAGGGGGCTTATGCCTACCAGGGCACAGCGCCGGATATTGGAGCCTACGAATCAGCTCAGAATTACTTCGTCTGCGATTGCGCGACTGACGCCGATCCGGATTGTGCGCCCGGCGACGACGCCAACGACGGCGCCACCACGGGGACGGCATGGCGCACGTATGAAAAGGCCCGCTCCGAGTTCGGTAATCTGTCGGCCGACAGCTCCATTCGGTTCTGTCGGGGCGGCGCCTTCGACCTGACATCGGCCGGCGACCGGTGGGTGAACTACAACTGCACCGCCGCCAACCCCTGCACGGTGAGCGACTACACCCCGTCGTGGGGTTCGGGCGACGAGGGCCGGCCCCTCCTCGGGAAGACCGCCGGCCATGCGTTCCGCCTGGGGGAGTACGGAGATGCGGTCCACGACGAAGGCTATGTCTTCGAGAACCTCGACCTGAGGTGCACTGCGTGTGAAGCCGACAACGGCTATGGCTTCTTCCTGCACAGCGACGTGGACGACGTGACCATCGACAACGTCCGGATTGACGGGTTCGATATAGGCGTCTACCTGGGCGGCTCCAACCCCTGCTCCAGCGATCCGGACTGCGATGCACACAACGATCGGCTGACGCTGCAGAACTGCACCATCCTCAACAGCCTGAGTCACGGGTTTCTCGGTGGCGGCGACGACCTGGTGATCCGAGACTGCTACTTCGAGAACAACGGAACGACTTCCATCTACGACCACAACATCTACCTCAGTGATGCCGACATCTACCCTGGCGGCGTGAGTGGCGCGACCGGTATCCGGATCATCGGCAACGAACTGTACCGCTCCGCCATCGACGGTGATGGAGATTGCGCCGCCACTTCCCTGGTCGCGCACGGGAACCTCACGGATTTGCTGATCGAGGACAACGTGGTTCGCGAGGGCGTGGGGCGGGCGAAAAATGTCTGCTGGGGAATCTCCGTCGATGCCGGGTACGCTACGCCCGAGCGCTTCGAGGACGTCCGGATTCGCGGCAACAAAGTGATCAACGTAGGCAGTGTGGCTATCGGGATTTCCGCCTGCGTTGGCTGCCTCATCGAGAACAACGTGGTGATCCATGAGCAGGCATTCGGTGTCACCGCCATCGCAGTGCCCGATACGAGCCAGGGGGCCGGAGATGCCCAGACGACAGGTGCTATCGTACGAAACAACAGTATCTACGTGACTGGCCCCGATTGGGGAACGGGGATCCGGGTGGACTCGGAGGGGGCCGGCCACACCATCGTCAGCAATGCGATGGAGTACGGCGGGACCAGCGATTGGTGGAGCTGCCTGGAGGCGGACCTGCCGGCATCCAGCTACGACGCTATCGACTACAACGTGTGTGGGTTCGCTGCGGGAATCTGGGCGAACTGGGTCGGGGGTCTGGCGGATTGGCAGGCCCTCGGCTGGGGGGCGCACTCTCAGGCCGCCAATCCCGGTTTCACCAGCGCCTGGGACCTGTCGCCGGCCTCGAACACCGCCACCATCGTGGACGCCGGCCACCCGACCCTGAGTTCTCCCACTGACATCTACGGCTATCCGCGCGATTCTGCGCCCGACGCGGGGGCTTATGAGTGGGGTGCGGGGGCAGCGTGTTACGACGTCACCAACGACGACCAGGTAACCATCGCCGACGTCCAGACTGTGGCCGGCCGCTGGCATGACCCGTCTCGGTACAGATTTGGGTACGACGTTGTGCCGGACGGCGTCATCAACATCCGGGATATGATGCAGATGGCAGCGCATCTGAGCGAACAGTGCCAGAGTGCCTCAGCTTCTGTCCGGCGGCAGGGGAATTAGTTCGTTGAAAGCAGAAGAAGGGGTTCCACGATTCGTTGCTGAACTCGATGCGGATCTTGTCAAATTCCGCTGTCCAGGGGGTGGTGGTGCCGCGCTGGGCGATGCGCTTGTCGCCGTAGGGGGTCCCGGCCGGTCAGGAATGTCTGGAACCTGCCCATTTCCCCCCTTTCGTTGCCCATATCCAGAACACTTCAGCCCCCTTAGCCTACCGGTGCCAGGAGCCGACCGAGCATGTAGGTGATGATCGCTTCGCCGATACCGACGGCGGTCATTTCCAGACCACTGCGCCAGGGGCTTAGTCCGGTGATGATCGTCTTCGAGGCACCGATGGCGAAGTGGGCCAGGGTGCTGATAACAAACGAGGTGATTACAGCGGGTATGCCGGTCGTGAAGAAGAAGGGCAAAATGGGGATAAAGGCCCCCAGAGCAGTGGACAGGGTGGCCGAAAGGGCCGCAGTCCAGGGGTCGGGAAAAGATTGCTCAGACAGGCCCAGTTCCTCGTGGGCCAGGGTGCGCAGCATCTGGTCCGGCTTTTCTGCCAGTCGGTTGGCCAACACTTGCGCTTCCTCTTCAGAGAATCCTTTGAGTTGGTAGAACAGGGAAAGCTCTTCGATCTCCTCCTCCGGATTCTCTTCGATCTCTCTTCGCTCGCGCTCGATCTCGGCCTCGTACACTTCACGTTCAGATTTGGTGGCCAGATAGGCCCCGGAGCCCATGGAAAGGGCGCTGGCCAGCATGGCTGCCAGGCCAGAGATCAGAACGACGTTGCTCCCACCTGTGTAGCCAGCCATGCCAGATACCACGCCGAAGACCGCACCCAAACCATCGTTTGCGCCATAGATGGCCTGGCCAATCCATCCACCGCCCCTCTGGTGCCACCGTTCCCGTCGCAATATCGTGTCAAGGACGGATTCGGGACTACCGGGGCGTTGGTCTGCTACGCCCCCGCTGAAGATACGCACGTGGCCGGCATCCTCGGCCTGTACTTGCAGGATAGCCGCCCGGTCATCATCCGTAATGGCCACAGACAACAATTCATCGTAGGCCTCGGTATCCTGCTCTTCCATTCGTTCCAGCCGGCGGATGGCCGTTTCGGTGCCCATCTGGAGAAGGATCCAGCGCCACAGCCGGTCACGCCAGCCTTCGTGGAAGGGAGGCGTCGTGGCCCCGAGTTCTTGCAGTCGGTCAGCCCAGCGATTCGCATGCGCCTTTTCCGCAGCCGCCAGCTTCAGGAGCACGCTGCGGCGGGATTCGTCTTGCTCTCGCGCGGCCAACTGTTGATAAGTCTGGATGGCCCCCATCTCGCGGAGCCACGCTTTTTGGAGTGCTTCGATCATTTGATTCCGTCTGTCCATTGGTCCTCCGGCATGTAACTCGACATTGTCAGATTCCTCCGAGGGTAATGAAACCTACCTCAAGCAAGGGGTAGGAGGCCAATCGCATTAGCCGTCGCTGCCTTTCCCCTGGCCGGCCATGCTCATCATAATACACCCAAGTCCAATGTCTGTCTAGTCAGTCGATGAATTCATTGCTCACCTCTCTCGTCATCAGGTATTAACATCATGTTGGAGACAAACGTTCCCTGCAGGGCAATCGCATCTAATAGAAGAATTGAGAGCCAGGTCTCACTGAAATGTCATTCTGAGCGGGTTGCCGCAGTCAGTCTGGTGGGAGAACCGACTCGCTTATGCAATCGGACCGCCTGGCACAGATCAAGGGAGCGAAGAATCTCCGTCCCAACACCAGGCGGTAGGAGACGACAATCCCAATGCGCTGGTCCCAACCCGGCGAGGGTGAGTGCAGCCAGGCTGACTTCAGAGATTCTTCGCTATCAAGGTTCTGCAAGGCGGGGCGAACAAGAGCGGAGGGTGGACCCGGCATGAGCGTTGACTTCGCCAGGCCGCTCAGAATGACAGAATGGGGCAAGTTCTATCAGTTTGAACAGATCACCCTCTCTGCGTTGAGATGCGATTGCCCTGACGTTCCCTGGGCGGAGCCTTGACGATGTAGGGCCTTGTGCTATAATTGCCGATGCTTGTCACGATCCAAGAGGTTGACTGGTTCTCAACGTATGTCCAGCAAGACGCCACAGCAGCTCACGCATCTCGACCCATCCGGGCACGCCCGGATGGTAGATGTGGGGCATAAACCTGACACCGAGCGTGTAGCGGTCGCCAGAGGCAAGATTGTCATGCAGCCGGCCACCCTCACAGCTATCCGCGAGGGCGGCATTGAAAAGGGAGATGTCCTGGCCGTCGCGCAGGTGGCCGGCATCCTTGCTGCCAAGAAGACTCACGAGCTGATTCCGATGTGCCATCCCCTCCTCTTGACTCACGTCGGCCTGGCTTTCAACCTCAAACCGGACGAGAATGCCATCGAGATCACTGCGACAGTCAAGACAACCGGTAAGACAGGCGTCGAAATGGAAGCTCTTACTGCAGTGAACGTAGCGGCATTGACCATCTACGACATGGCCAAGGCGATTGATCGCGGCATGCGCATTCAGGACGTGCGTCTCATCCGCAAGGCCGGCGGCAAGAGCGGTGATATCATCCTGGAGGGGGAATAAATGTCCAGATTCTCGTGTACCGTTTGCGATAAGGCGTATCCCATCGATACGGATATGTGGCATTGCGAGTGCGGCGGCGTCTTCGAGGTGACAGACCTGCCGGCCTTCGATCGCGAGGCCATCATCCCGGACGACCACACCCTGTGGCGCTATCGGCGGATGTTTCCCTTCGAAGATGAGGAACATATCGTGTCCCTGGGTGAGGGTTTCACCCCGATGGTCGAAACCAACATCTACGGCCTCCCGATTCAGGCGAAGGTCGAGTACATGTCCCCCACCGGCTCGTACAAAGATCGCGGCACCTCGGTTCTGGTGAGCTACCTCAATCATTTGGGAAAGCTGCGTCCCGTGGTTGAGGATTCATCCGGCAACGCTGGCGCCAGCCTGGCCGCCTACGCTGCCCGCATAGGCATCAAAGCTCGCATCTTCGTTCCGGCAGATGCCTCTGGCCCCAAACTCAGCCAGATTTCCATCTATGGTGCTGAGCTCAACTCCATTGAGGGGCCACGGGCGGCTGCCGCAGAGGCTGCGTATCAGGCGGCCGAGAAAGATTACTACGCCAGTCACATCTTCAACCCTTTGTTCATGACCGGCCTACGCACTTTTGCATACGAGGTTGTTGAACAGCTCGGCTGGAAGCCACCGGACAACATCGTCTTTCCTGTGGGGCACGGCACGTTCTTGCTGAGCACCTACCGGGGGTTCCAGGATATGCTGGCAGCCGGCGTCATCGACCGCGTGCCTCGCCTCTTTGCCGTTCAGTCGCGGGCATGCGACCCTATCTTTCAAGCTCTACGCCGGGGGTTTGAAGATGTCCAACCCATCGCTCCTGGTCCCACCGTGGCGGAAGGCATCTGCATCGCCCATCCTCCCCGCGGCCGGCAGGTGCTCGAAGCGATCCGCGATTCCGAAGGCACAGCTTTGACCGTGACCGATCGCGAAGTGATACGCGCTCGCAGAGCCATGGCGCGGCTGGGCCTGTTCATTGAGCCGACATCGGCTGCGGCCGTAGCCGGCCTGCGCAAGCTGGATAAGATGCTGGACCCCGAAAATGTAACGGTTGTACCATTGACAGGTAGTGGATTGAAAGCTCCGGTAACGTCATGACGCGTGAAGAGATTCGATTAACACAACTCGCCAAGTGTGCCGGCTGAGCTGGCAAGATGGGCCCGGTGCCCCTGGCGCACGTGTTGCGCCCCCTGGTTGAAACGTTCGACGCCGAGAAGTATCCAGATCTCCTCGTCGGTCTGGATCTGATCGACGACGCGGCGGTCTACCGACTGAATGGCAAGACAGCCATCATCCAGACCACCGACTTCTTCGCCCCGGTGGTCGATGATCCCTACGCCTTCGGCGCGATTGCCGCAGCCAATGCCATGAGCGATGTCTACGCCATGGGAGGAAAGGTGCTGCTGGCGCTGAACATTGCCGGCTTCCCCGAGGATATGTCCCTGGACATCATCCAGGAGGTGTTCCGTGGTGGCGCTGAAAAGGTGGCCGAGGCCGGCGCCATCATCGCCGGCGGGCACACGGTCCAGGACGAAGAGCCGAAATACGGCCTGGCGGTTACCGGCGTGATCCATCCCGAGCGGATCATTACCAAGTCGTGCGCCCGTGCCGGCGATCAACTCATATTAACCAAGCCTCTGGGCGTTGGTATCATCACCACCGCGTTGCGCAACGGGGCAGCCAGCAGCGAGCACATCGACGGGGCAGTGGAGGTCATGATGACCCTGAACAAGGATGCTGGCGAAGCGATGCAGGCAGTGGGCGTACACGCCGCCACAGATATCACCGGCTACGGCTTGCTCGGACATGGGCTGGAGATGGCCCAGAACAGCGGTGTCGGGTTGCGCATTCGCGCGGGCGATCTTCCGGTCCTTCCAGGTGCGCCCGAGTACGCCCGGGCCGGCCACGTGGCCGGCGGCGCATCGCGCAACGAGCAGTTCGTGGCACCGCACATCCGAAATTACTCTGACCTGGACGAGACCCTGCGGCAAATCCTGCTGGACCCACAGACGTCCGGCGGGCTGCTGATCTCCGTGGCACCCGATCGCGTAGATACTCTGCTGGCAGCCTTGCAGGAACGCGATGTCACCGCATGGCAGGTCGGAGAAGTCGTCGAGGGCGAGGATATCGAGATTGTATGACATGCATGATATAGGAGTTCACTGATGAAACACAACAATTCGCAGCTCCGGATTGTCGTCACCGGCATGGGTGTGATTTCACCCCTCGGGCTTGACCCGGATACCCTCTGGGCTAACCTGTTGGCCGGCGAGACGAGGGCGGCACGGATCACTCGCTTTGATCCATCTGATTTTCTTGTACAAATCGCGTGTGAGACGAACGACTTTGATCCCCGGGAGTACATGGATCGGAAGGATGCCCGGCGGCTCGACCGATTCGCCCAGTTTGCAATCGCCTGTACGACTCAGGCTGTGAAACAGGCATGCCTGGACATCAACGCGAGCAACGCCGACCGCATCGGCGTGGTCTTTGGCACAGCCATCGGCGGGCTGGGCACCATCGACAAAGGCTATGAGACGCTGTACAGCAAGGGGCCGATGCGGGTGAGCCCGCTCACCGGTGCCATGATGCTGCCCGACATGGCCTCAGGGCAGGTGGCTATCACTTTCGGCGTCCGCGGGCCGAACCACTGCGTCGTCTCGGCCTGCGCGACGGGCAATACCGCGCTGGGCGAGGCCGCCGAGGTCATTCGTCGCGGTGATGCTGACGTGGTGATCGCCGGCTCCTCCGACGCGCCGATGACCCCCTTCGCGCTGGCCGCCTTCCATCGAACCGGCGCTATGTCCACGCGCAACGACGATCCGAAGCATGCTAGCCGGCCCTTCGACGCCCAGCGGGATGGCTTCGTGTTCGGCGAGGGGGCTGGCGCCATGATTCTGGAGTCGCTGGAGCACGCCCGCGCTCGCGGTGCCAGGCCGCTGGCGGAAATCGCCGGCTATGGTTCTTCCAATGATGCCTTCCACATCAGTGCGCCGGCTGAGGACGGGATGGGGGCTGTGCTCTCAATGCAACGCGCCCTGGATGAAGCCGGCCTCCGACCGGAAGACATCGACTACATCAACGCCCATGGCACCTCGACACCGCTGAACGACATCAGCGAGACCAAAGCCATCAAGCGTCTATTCGGCGAGTACGCCTACCAGGTGCCCATCAGCTCAACCAAGTCGATGACCGGTCACCTGATGGGGGCGGCCGGCACGGTCGAAGGCATCGTCTGCATCAAGACAATGGAGGCGGGGGTCATCCACCCAACCATTAACTACGAATACCCGGATCCGGAGTGCGACCTGGACTACGTACCCAACGAACCCCGTAAGGCTGACGTGCGTGTCGTGCTGTCCAACTCCTTTGGATTTGGCGGTCACAATGCCACAATCGTGTTCAAGAAAATCGAAGATGAGTCTTAGTGAACAGTGACCAGTGATCAGTAATCAGTGATCGGTGAACAGTAATCAGTCACCAACACTCAGGCGCGAACAACCTGATGACTGATTACTGATCACTGGTCACTGATTACTGATCACTGGCTACTGATCCTTGTGAGGGAGTATGCCTGACTTAGATGAATTCCAAGACAAACTCGGCTTCCGCTTCAACCACCGGACTCTGCTGCTCCAGGCACTGACACACCGCTCCTACCTGAATGAGAACCCAGAAGCTGCTCACTCGGATAACGAGCGGCTGGAGTTCCTGGGAGACGCCTTGCTTGACTTCGTCACCGCCGAGTATCTGTACGACCGTTTTCCAAATATGCGGGAGGGGGATCTCACAAACCTCCGTGCGGCACTGGTGAAGGCCAGTACACTGGCTGACTTCGCTCGACAGATCGATCTGGGGAAGTACCTTCTGCTGGGGCGTGGCGAGGCGGCCGGCGGTGGGCGCCAACGCCGCTCACTTCTATGCGCAGCGTTCGAAGCGCTCGCCGGAGCGATCCTCCTGGATCAAGGATTGACCGTGGCCCAGGATTTCTTGCTTCGGTGGATCGAACCCGCTCTGGTTGATATCACTGCTCACCAGCTTGACAAAGACGCCAAAAGTGAACTTCAGGAGCTTAGCCAGGGCAAGTGGCAGCTCACACCGTCGTACCAGACAGTCTCGGAAGAAGGCCCCGACCATGCCAAGGAGTTCACAGTTGAGGTTCTTATCGGTGATGAAGTGTATGGCCGGGGGATCGGCCGAAACAAACAGACGGCGGCCCAGCGGGCGGCTCACCAGGCTCTCGAACGGATCAAGATGATGCATGACACGTGAGTTGGGGGTAACATATATGTCTTTTGAGGGGAAGATCGCCCTCGTCACCGGTAGTTCGCGCGGCATCGGTCAGGCCATTGCGCTGGAGCTGGCTCGCCGGGGGGCTGACGTGGTGGTTAACTATGTGCGCAAGGTGAGTGCTGCTGAGGAGACGGTTGCTGCTATTGAGGAGATGGGCCGGCGTGCCCATGCCATCCGCGCTGATCTGCGGGAGATTGACCAGATCGAGGCCATGTTTGAGGAGACCCGTGAAGTCTTTGGCGGCCTGGACATTCTGGTAAACAACGCAGCGTCGGGCTATAACCGACCGGCCATGGAACAGCGGGTCAAGGGCTGGGAGTGGACCATGGACATCAACGCGCGCGCTGTGCTATTTGCCAGCCAGAATGCAGCCCGACTCATGGAGCCCCGGGGCGGCGGCAAGATCGTGAACATCTCCAGCCTGGGCTCATCTCGCGTGTTTCTGCCGGAGTACATCGTTGTCGGTGCGTCCAAGGCAGCCATGGAAGCACTGACGCGCTACCTGGCGGTTGAGCTGGCTTCCATGAACATCGCTGTCAACTGCGTTTCGGGTGGCATTGTCGAGACGGAGGCGTTGCGGTTCTTCCCGGTTGGAGAGGAGATGCTGCGGGCGGCCGAGGAGAGCACGCCGGCTGGCCGCCTACTGACGCCGCAAGACATCGCGAACGTGGTCGCATTCCTGTGCAGCGAAGAGTCGTCCATGATCCGGGGGCAGACCATCATCGTTGACGGTGGCCTTAGCCTCCCGATTCACTTCCAGCGTACCCCTTAGTCACCAGCGGCAGGTAGTACCAGGTGGGGTATGTTTCATCCGGGAAGCATGCTCCCGGCACTGTGATGGTCACTTGCTTCTCGCCGTACAGGATGCCATCACCCACGGCGAGAATCCGAAACCGATAGGTACCGGCCTCGGCGTCAAGTGGCGCTTCCACTCGTCCAAGGAAGGACAGCGCGCCATCCATGGGAATCACGATATTGTTGATTTCCGCCGGGTCGAATACCACCCACGACTTGTAAAAGTCCGGGTCTGTCTCCAATGTCAGCCGCTTGATGACACCCACCACCGTGTCTTCCACCAGATTGCGAATTAGCTCGGGAAGATCACCGGCATTCCACAGAGGCACAGCCTTCCCGCCGGTTGGCGCTGCCCAGAAATTCCAGTAAGTCACCAAGTCCGATTGTGTCGGCAGCGGATACCAGGAGGGTGTGACCACCGAGAGCAGCGTGCTGTCCTGGTCGGCCAACGCTGCCAACTCGGTCTGAAAGTCCAGATCGTCCGCGGTTCCAGGCACGCCATCTCGCCCTGGGTCCACGTAACTGGGCGGCCAGCCCGTTTCCCACCGCTGGCCCGGCTTGTTCGAGTATGGTGGATGGGGAATGCCCTCGTTGAGATTATCGTCGTGAGGGAAGCTATCGCCGAAGACCAACAGCAGCCGGCGCGCATTATCCCGCCAGCCGATTCGGGAATCGGCATGGGCTTCGTAGATAGTCCGGGTGTAGGCTTCGGGTTGATCGCTCCCCGAGTTGGCCTCCAAGGCATCGATGGCCAGACGGACGGCGTCCCGGTCGGTGGCCAGGGGTTGACGCAGTCGATATGCCTGGTTGTCATCGGCCCCATAGGGGTCCAGCGGATAGTCCTCGATGTCGATAACCCCAAACTGCACATCAGAAATCAGGCTGTTGAGATCATCCATGATGCGGAGCGCGTTTTCCTGTGCAGAACGGATCACCGGTGCCATGCTGCCGGTGGTATCGAAGGCAAAGATGATGTCGCCCTTGGCCGGCGTGCGAGGCAGGTAGATGGTCAACTCGAAGGGGTAAATCTCGCCTGGGCACAGGTCCTCATTGATGGGAGGCAGGAGCTGATCGGGCTCAGCCTGACCCGGCGCCTCCGGGGTTCCGGCGGTGCTGACGCCAACATCTACTGCCGGCGTGTAAGTTGCCGCCGAGATCGAGCTGATGAGTAACATCGCTGACAGAAACAAGGTCATGCACAGAAGGCCGTTGTTCCGCCAATCACGGCTTCGAGAGCAAAGCGTGCTGTTATGACTCAGCCATTGGCCATGAGCCAATTGTAAGGGTTTCATGATACGTTCCCCTTCCCTCTCAGGGCAGGCCGGCAACAGCGGATAGCTCCGTTGGATCGGTCACGCCGATGAGGTACAGTTTTGTGCTCCGCAAACGGTAGACTTTCAGATAATCAGTCGCTGACACCTGTAGTAGGCGACATGGGGAAGCTGCAACTGCCGGGGAAAGGGGTTGCACCGCACACAGCGGCATGCTCAGATGATCTCGTGGCCGTGGACTCCTAACCTAATTATATCAGCTTACTATCGATTTTGTCAATACCTGCCGCGAGCACGTTGGGGGATAGTCAGATAATCGTCTGGTCTGGCAGTCAAATCGTCGTCTGGCCGGATTGTGGACCTGCCTGATCAGCCACTCGACTGCCAGACCATGAGCGCAGACATGCTCCCGGTTCTACGCGCGAGTCACATAAGCGTTGGTGCGCGTGTCCACGCGTACAATATCGCCCTGTTCGATGAAGAACGGGACGTCTACGACGATTCCTGTTTCCAGTGTTGCCTTCTTGGTGCTGCCGGATGCTGTGTCGCCCTTAAAGGCCGGCGGTGTCTTGACGACCTCCAGGTCAACAGTCGTTGGCAGTTCGATCCGAATGGCATCGCCCTCGTGCATGGCCAGTTGGAGCGTCATGTTTTCCTTCAAATAGTTGACCGCATCGCCGAGCGCGTCTCCTGGCAACACAGGTTGTTCATAAGTCTCAGTATCCATAAAATAGAACAAATCGCCATCACGGTAGAGGAACTGAACCTCGCGGCTTTCCAGACGAACCTCTTCGAGTCGATCATTCGAAGCAAAGGTTCGGTCGATGGTCGAGCCAGTCCGCAGGTTCTTGAGCTTCGTCTTGACCGTTGCGCCGCCCCGGCCAAGTTTCTGGTGATGATAAGTCAAGACCTCAAAGAGGTCTCCATCCAATTCAAAGACCGTGCCTGGACGAAGATCATTCGCCTGAATCATAGTTAGGTGATGTCTCCTTTCTGGATATTCAGAAGTACTCCTCATCCCACTCAGAGCCGGCGGTGTTCCAGCGGTCGCTGAGAGCCCGGGCATGTTCTCCGCCGGCAATCCAGTTGGCTGCCGCCTCGGGGAGTTCGTGCAGCGGACCCTGTCGCACCGTGCACGCCGGCAGCGAGTCCAGGAACACGTGACCGTACCGCTTTGTCAGGACGCGCTTGTCCAGCAAGACGACGACGCCGCGATCGGTCTTGCTGCGAATGAGCCGGCCAAACCCCTGGCGGAAACGCAGGACAGCCTGCGGGACGGCATACTCCATGAATGGGTTGTCGAACGTCTCGCTTCGGGCTGCGAACACCGGGTCCGTGGGTACATCGAAGGGCAGGCGGGCGATCACCAGGCAACTGAGTGCCGGCCCGACCACATCCACGCCCTCCCAGAAGCTGCGAGTACCCAGCAACACGGTGTCGCCGCCGTTCCTGAAGGTTTCAAGCAGGTGGGCACGCGAACCATCCAACCCCTGTCCCAGGACGGCGATGCCGACTCGCCCCAATGGCCGGCCGATGGCACGATACGTCGTCTGCAACTGGCTGTGGGAGGTGAACAGTGCCAACGTTCGGCCATGGACTGCCCTGGATAGCTCCACCATAGCCTTCTCGACGGTTTTCTGGTAGTACGGCTGGCCCGGCTCGGGAATGTCCGTCGGAATGTAGAGCAGCGTAGAAGCGCGATAATTGAAGGGCGATCCCACGGACATCTCGCGGGCATTCCAAAGCCCCAGGCGATCCTTGATGTGGTCGAAGCTTTCGTTGACTTGCAGCGTGGCCGATGTCAGGATGGTACTGACGCGGTTGGCGAACAGGTGACGATCCAGCGTTTCACCCACGTGGAGCGGTGCGCTGTTCAGTGTCAGGCGATCTCTCTGCGGATGCCACGTTAGCCACTGGATCCCGTCTGGAGCCGGCTCGGCGATGATGGCGTGCAAGCCGGCCTGCAACTCCTTCAACCGTCGGTTGTAGCCGGCCATCTCACCCATGATCGCATCGCGCTGTGGGACACTCGCAGCCTCGTCATCGGCCAGGCTGGTGTAGAGCCGGGTGAGCCCATCGATGAGCTGGTCAAGGGCGAGCCGCATGTTGTCCCAGGCAATTGTCACATCGTCCCAGGCCGGCTGGATGCGCAGGCTGCTGGTGAGCCGGTAGTGCTGTTCCTGAGGCCGTCTGCGAGCGTCTTCCTCCGCCTGCTCTTCGGCAAAGCTCTGCAGGGCGTTGAATAACTGATACAGGTGGTCTCGCAGCCGTTGAACGGTGCGTTGTTGAGTCCGAATGTGCTCGGCGGCCCGCTGCCTGGCCTGGGCCGGCAGCTTGCTGTGTTGGATGCGGCCGGCCAGATCACCGAGGAACCCGGGCCGACTGCTCAGCCCCGTTCCTCCCAACGCCGTCAGAACGCTATCGATGTCCCAGCGCTCAACCTTGAACCCGAGTTGGTTAGTTGCCTGATCCTCCAGGTGGTGCGCCTCGTCGATAATCAGGTACTCGTAGGCCGGCAACACCCGGTTGTCGGACAGCATGTCGGACAGCAGGAGGGCATGATTCACGATGAGGATGTGGGCTGACTCGGCTCGCCGGCGAGCACGGTAGAAAAAGTCGCGTCCGTCGCGTGCATAGGGACACGTATCCGGGTTGCATCGTTCAGCCTCAGCACTTAGCCGGCTCCAGGCGGCCCGCTCACCGCCGTGCAGACGGAGCTCGGCCACATCACCGGTCGTCGTGGCGGGCAGCCATGTGAGTACCTTGATGAGTAGCCGGATCTCATCCTGGCTGAGGTCGTCGCGCTGGCGTAGCAAGTCCAGTCGATGCCGGCACAGGTAATTTCCACGGCCTTTCATGACTGCCACGTGCACATCCAGATCCAGCAGATCGGTCAGGGTCGGCAAATCCTTCTTGTAGAGTTGATCCTGCAAGTTGATGGTGTTCGTTGAGATCACCACGCGTCGGCCATTTTGCACGGCATGGTATACCGCCGGCACCAGATATGCCAGCGATTTTCCCACACCGGTGCCGGCTTCCACCAGCAGCATCTGGCCCTGGTTGAAGCTGCTGGCAACCGCTTGCAGCATTTCTACCTGCTGAGGACGATGCTCATAACCCGGGAAACTCTGGGCGATCCGGCCTCCATCGGCCAGCAGGAGCGCCAGCCCATTGACGTCCAGGGGGGTCAGGCGCGGGGCCGGCCGTAGAGGCTCCGGCTCTTCGCCGCTCACCAGCAGGCCCAACGTATCATCGCCAAACGCCCCTTTTGCCAGCAATTGCTGCGCGATACTCCCGGAGAAGGCGGTCCGGGTACGCCGGTGCGCCGCATCCTCAAAGACCACCTTGAGCGGCCAATCCGCGCGCGCCGCCAATTGGCTGATCTCCTGCAACGTCTCGGCGTCCAGCCGTTGTAGCCGGTCGGCCAGTCGCAGAAACAGATCCTTGGCTGCGAAGGCGTCATCCAGCGCGCGATGGGCGGCCGGCAGGTCGATACCCAGTTCCTCGGCCAGTTGTCCCAGGCTGTAGCGCGCAGCGTGGGGAACCAGCAGACTGGCGAGTTCAAAGGTGTCGATAGGGACGTTGTTCAGGAGCGCGCCATGTCGCCTGAGAAAGGCCAAATCGACGGGAACACTGTGCCCTACGACAGGATAGTCTCCGACGAAGCGCATCAGCTCTGGTAGAACGTCGAAAAGGGACGGAGCCCCCTCGAGATCCCCGGGCGTGATCCCGGTCAACTGCTGAATTCGATAGGGTACTGGACGAGCAGGGTCAACGAAGGATGACCAGCTATCGAGAACCTCGTCATCGCGAAACCTGACAGCTCCGATCTCAATGATGGCTTCTCGATCTGGGTCCATGCCTGTGGCCTCGATATCCAGGGCCACGTAGATTCGGCTCACATGTTCTCCAATCTAGCCGGGGGATTCCGGGTGAGTAGACAGACTGGCACAGATTATACAACAAAAATTACTTCGTTCAAAGGACGCCTGGGACCGTAACTCTGTGCATGATACCGTGTTATACTTGTTTGTAGCATCAAGGTGGTCTGACAACGGGTGTCGGACGGGAGATGCCAGTGATCAGTAATCAGTGACCAGTTATCAGTAGGCAGAATCTCACCACTGATAACTGATAACTGGTCACTGATTACTGATTACTGGTCACTGGTCACTGGCTTTCCACGACACCCTTTCTTTCTGTGTAAGGAGTTGTAGCAT
>CAZHMV010000097.1:0-21806 GCA_964532665.1 uncultured Anaerolineales bacterium | reverse complement strand
TTTTTCTCAGCATCTTGATGATTCTGCCGCTGGTTGCGCAAAAGTTACGCTAGGGGTCCGTAAAAGAACAACTTCCCGACAAGATGTCATTGCGAGCATTTTTTTGCGAAGCAATCCCCACGTTTGCCCAGCGAGGAGATTGCTTCCCTTCGACAGGATCAGGGCAGGCTCTGCAAAAAACGCTCCTCGCAATGACACGATTGGAGAACTTATCCACTTACAGACCCTAAGCAGGCTACCCGCCTTTGGGACAGAGGCCCCTTGATGGAAAAGCTCAGGGCGATGACGATGGCCCTGGGCAGAGGAGACGGAGAGAAATGGATTTGCGATTGACGGAAGAACAAGAGATGACCAGGAAACTGGCCAGGGAACTGGCCACCAGGGAGATCGCTCCCATCGCAGCGGAGATCGACGAGACGGGGCGGTTTCCCAGGGAGGTCTTCGAAAAGATGGCGAATGCCGGCCTCTTCGGCATCCTCATCCCACCACTCTTCGGCGGCGCCGGGGGCGCCCGGCTCGATTGGCTGCTCACCATTGAGGAGATATCGGCTGCCTCTGCATCGGTGGGCTGGTGCTTTGCGACGAGTACACTCATGGGCCTTGCCGTCCTGGCCTTCGGCAGCGATGAGCAGAAGGAGAAATACCTGCCCGCCCTGGCCAAAGGGGAAAAGCTGGCGGCTTTTGCCCTCGTCGAACCCAGCGGCGGGACCAACTGGCCGATGACCTTGCGCACGCGGGCGGTAGCTGACGGCGATTACTACGTGGTCAACGGCTCCAAATGCTTCACCAGCAACGCCGGCGAGGCGGACATCTACGTGGTCATGACCCGGACCGATCCGGCGAAAGGGCCCATGGGCTTCTCGACGCTGATCATCGAGAAGGGCACCCCTGGTTTCTCCTTCGGTACAAAGGAGGACAAGTTTGGCCTCCGCGCAGATCCCACGGGCGAGCTTTTCTTCGAGGATTGCCGCGTGCCCAAGGAGAACGTGCTGGGGCCGGCGGGCGGCGGTATGAGCGTTTTCCAGGCCATAGGAGCTCCAGATTGCGCTGCCCAGGCCGGCGTATTTGTGGGAATCGCTCAGGCCGCCTTGGACGCCTCGGTCAAGTATACCACGGAGAGGACTGTAGTTGAGCCGGCGACCCTGGCCCATTTCGAAAACGTTCAGCGCGCCATCGCCGATATGACCATCGCTGTCGAGGCAGCCAGGCTCGTTGCCTATCGCGCCGTCCTTTCCGTGGCGAAAGAGGGGCCAGACCCCCTGATATTCCTGGCGGCGATGTTCTGCAATCAGGTGGCAGTGGATGTCACCGGCAAAGCCGTGGAGCTTCATGGGGGGTATGGATCTACCAGGGACTTCCCGGTGGGACGCTACTTTAGGGACGCCAAGACGCTCTCCCTGCAGAAGACATCTGAGCATCTGAGGGCAACGGCTGGGAAGATGCTCCTGGGCATTCCCATGGGCCCTCCCCCTGGGACCGGCGGCCCACCGAGGTAGACCGCAGTGCTGAATGATAGTGTGCAACGAGAAGCAGAATGATGCAAGCGCACAAGAAGGATGGTGAAGGCTACTACGCGAGAGGCGGAGCAGCGGCACGACTGCTCGTCGTCCTCGTGGCGCTGTTTCTTGCTGGCTGCCAAAACGGGACGCCGGCATCTCCGGGGAATGTAACCGAGTTTACGGCGCAAATGGACGCGCTGGCCCCCAAATTGCTGCGGAAACACCATGTGCCGGGGGTGAGCATCGCCCTCATTCATGGCGGCGAGCCTGTCTGGGCCCAGGGCTACGGCCTGGCGGACAAAGCCAATGGCATACCCGCCACACCAGACACGGTTTTCCAGGTCGCCTCGATTTCCAAGCCGGTGACCGCCTGGAGCGCCATGCGGCTGGTCGAGGCGGGCAAGCTCGACCTGGACGCGCCCGTCGAGAGCTACCTGACGCGCTGGCATCTGCCACCATCTGAGTTCGATCCCGGCGGCGTGACGATAGGCCGGCTGCTCAGCCACAGCGCCGGCCTGTCGTTGCACGGATATCCGGGGTTCGAGCCTGGCCAGCCGCTGCCTGGCGTCGAGGAGTCGCTCTCCGGGGCGACGGGAGGGGCCGGGGACGTGCGCGTTGTCCAGGAGCCTGGCTTGAAGTTCAGCTATTCGGGGGGCGGCTACACCCTGCTGCAACTGATCATCGAGGAGGTAACCGGGGAGACGTATGTCACATACACACAGCGTGAGATCCTGGCGGCGCTGGGGATGACGAACAGCGGCTTTGCCTGCACATCGGAACCGCAACCGACAACGGCGGCGGCTTACGATGCGCAGGGACGCCTCCTGCCCAACTATCTCTACACGGCCAAGGCTCCCGCCGGTTTATGCACCACGGCTCGCGACCTGGCGCGCTTTGTGGCGGCGGGGATGACGGGACCCAAGGGCGAGCCGCCAGGCCGAGGTTTGCTGTCTCAGAATTCCCTTGCGCTGATGTTCTCCCCAGCTATCGCGACCACCGGATTCTACAAACTGCTGGATTCTGAAGCCTACGGATTGGGTTATGGTGTAGAAACCCTGCCGAACGGGACGCGCGTCGTCTCGCACGGTGGCAACAATAGCGGATGGCGGTCGCAATTTGCCGCAATGCCAGAGAAGGGAGAAGGAATCGTTGCCCTGACCAACAGTGACAGAGGCGCAGAGGTCATTACGGATGTGATATGTGCGTGGGCTGCGTGGGTTGGGGAGGGCACGCCCCGCAGGTGCCGCTCCTTTCAGATGCTGCGCAACGCTATGTTCGCGTTGGCCGGGATATTGGGCGTGCTGCTGGTGGTGCGTGTCTGGCGATTGCTTGTCCAAATACGATCCAGGCGACGGCGGCTGGGCTGGAAACATGCGCAAACGCCTGTCTGGCGCAGAGTGCTGGATGTTGTGATGCCATCGCTGATCATTGCCCTGTGGTGGATGTATGTACATCCCCTGCTGCTGGCGTTATCGCCCACCCCGGCGGACTGGGTAACATGGGCGTTCACGTTCTGGAGCCTGGCCGCCGTGGCCCAGGGCTTTTTCCCCCTCGCATCGATCCCTGAGGAGAGGCCCATAGCCGTTGCAAAGTAGTCGTTCAAGAGTATCTTTCTGTCCGAGTGCTCAGCCATCCAGCCATCCAGCCAACTATTCTCGGAGCAGTGACGCAGGGAAAGATTGAGGACGGCATGGAGACGCCAAGCCCAGAGTACACCTCGTTCCTGATCCGCCTGTGGCGCGAGCCGCCGGCTTCGGTCGAGCCGTCGGACGCTGACGCGGAGCGGTTCGACTCTGCTCACCACGAGTGGGTAGCGCAGGTCGAGCACATTCCCAGTGGGGAAAAGCGGTACTTCTCCTCACTGGAAGACCTGTTCGCCTTCATCCGCGAGCAGGCGGCCGGCCTGCATGTTAACAAGGGCAACGAGGCACAGCGAAATAGCGAGGTAAAGCGTCGGTCCACCAACCACTACCCCATTACCCGACGATTCTCTCATTCCACGGAGGAGCAAGATGTTTAGCCGGCGTTCGAGGAGAAGGCTTTATCAGGTCATCAGTATCATCCTGTGTGCAACCATCCTGGCGCAGTCCAGCCCGCTGCCGGCCTGGCCCTACCTGCGCTCGCGTCCGGTAGCGCGCGCCACCACCGCTGGCGTGCGTCCGGCGCCGGCGGCCGCGAAGCGCGCGAACGACGTGGGGGCCGCTCCCCTGGCCGTACCCACCCCATCGGCGCCGGCGTTCCAGAGCGCCCGGTCCACGCCCCAACCCGGCTCCGGCGAAGCCAGGCCCATCGCGGTCCAGGCCGCCTTCCACCTCCCTCGATCGGATTTCGGATTTCGGATTTCGGATTTCGGATTGACGGATGATCCGCAATCCTTGGGTAGAGTGCGAAGCATACCGACACCCGCAATCCTTCGACCGAACTCAGGGCAGGTCCGAAATCTCCAATCTCCAATCTCCAATCTCCAATCTCCAATCTCCAATATCCCCCTCACGACCGGCTGGAACCTCATCTCTCTCCCCAAACAGCCACCCGACACTGCCCCCGCCGCCGTGCTGAGTTCCATCGCCGGCCAATACAACCTGGTCTACGCCTACGACGGTTGCGACGCCGCCGACCCCTGGAAGCTCTACGACCCGGCCGCCCCGCCGCCGGCCATCGACCTGACGGCCATCGACCACCGCATCGGCCTGTGGATCGAGATGACGGCCGACGCCACGCTGGATGTGGCCGGCACCCAACCCACCAGCACCGACATCCCACTGTGCGCCGGCTGGAACCTCATCGGCTACCCCCTGGACGAGGCGCTGCCTGTGGCCGAGGCGCTGGCGTCCATCGAGGGCAAGTACGACCTGGTCTTCGCCTACGATCCGACGGACGTTGCCGACCCGTGGGAGGTGTTCGAGGTGGGGAAGCCGGCCTGGTCCAACGACTTGCAGGTGATGGAGCCCGGGCGGGGCTTCTGGGTCCATGCCACCGCGGATGCAACCCTCACGTTGGGCACGCCAGAGCCGACCCCCACGCCGACGGCAACGCCGACACTGCCGCCGGCGCAAGGCGACCCGCCCACCGCCGTCATCAGCAGCCCGGACGATGGCGCCGAGGTGACGGACTTCGTGGATATCGTGGGTACGGCCGACGACCCCGACGGCGATCTGGTGGAATATCGCTTGCAGTACCGCCAAGTGAGCACCAGTGCCACGGCCTTGTACGCCCAACGTCGGTTGGCGGCCATGACTTTGCAGCAGGCGGAGGCCGAGTGGACTACCATTGCCACCGGCAACGCGCCGGTGGTGAACGACGTGCTGGGCCGGCTGGACCCAACCCTGCTGCGTAACGGGATGTATGAGATACGAGTGCTGGCCATTGACGCTGAGGGCCAGCAGCGCTCCGACATAGTCACGCTGATCTTCTCCGGTGACAACAAGATCGGCCACTTCTCTCTTTCCTTTATAGATCTGACCATCCCTATGGCCGGCCTTGACATCGAGATCATCCGCAACTATGACAGCCGCGACAAGCGTGTCGGTGACTTTGGCTTCGGTTGGACACTGGATGTGACCGACATCACCCTCGCGGAGAGTGGCGTAGCCGGAGAAGGATGGCAACAGACAATAACCGGTGGCCTGCTTCCTACCTATTGCCTTAAGGAAACCGAGCCGCACATCGTCACCGTCACCTTCCCCGACGGGGAAGTCCACGCGTCTCGGATGACTGTATCTCCGCAATGCCAATCGCTGGTGCCGATTCGGTTTGTAAGAGCCTCCTTCGCACCCCTTCCCGGCACCTATTCGCGACTCACTCCCTCTAGCGGCATCAACCTGATGGTGGGCGGCGTGCCGGGTGGACCGGTTACGCTCCTGGACATAGACCAAGGTCTCACCGTCTACGACCCTCGCACGTACCAACTAGACTTGCGGGAGGGCACCCGCTTCGTCCTTAGTGACATTGCCGGCCTTCAGTCCATCATCGAGTCCAACGGCAACACCCTGACCTTCAGCGGCAGCGGAATCAGCCACTCCACGGGTAAGTCCGTGAACTTCGCCCGTGATGAGCTGGGACGCATCACCCAGATCACCGATCCCCGAGGTAACGCCATGAAGTATACCTATGATGCAACGGGGGACCTGGTGAGTGTCACCGATCGGAGTGGCAATACGACCACGTTCACCTACGTTGCGGAGCACTACCTGACCGAGATACATGACCCGCTGGGCAGGACGCCCATGCGAAGCGAGTACGATGCCGACGGTCGACTGATCCGCCAGACCGATGCCGGCGGAAAGGCGATCGAGTACAGCCATGACGTAGCGGGCCGCAAGGAGACCATTACCGACCGGCTGGGCAATGTCTCAACCATCGAATACGACGCCAATGGCTTCATCACCCGCATCACCGACCCCGACGGAGGCAGCACAAGCTACACCAACGACAGCCGGGGCAACCGCACCAGCATGACCGATCCCCTGGGTAACACAACCCACTTCCGCTACGACGGCAACGACCAACTCATCAGTGAGACCGATCCGCTGGGCAACACCTTCACCTACACCTACGATAGCATGGGCCGTCCCCTGTCGTCCACCGATCCGGCGGGCGATACCGCCAGTTTCAGCTATGACGATCGGGGCAACCTCGTCACAGCGACCGATGGGCTGGGGGATGAGGCCACATTCACCTACGACGATGTTGGGAATGCCACAGCGGTCCGGGGCACGCAGGGTTGTACAGTCCGCTACGAGTATGACCAGTTTGGCAGGGTGGTCAGGCAGATCGATCCTCTTGGGAATATGACTACCTTTGCCTACGATGCCAACGGCAACGAGCAGACGCGCACCTTCAGCCGTACCACGCCCACGGGGGTAGAGGCACTGATCTTCACGACCCTCTACGATGAGATGGACCGGCCGGTGGAGATCATCTATGCCAACGGGGCGAGACGGCAACTGGTCCATGATGCCATAGGCAGACAGGTGGCCGAGATCGATCAGCTAGGCCGGCGCACCGACTCTGAGTACGACGCCACGGGCCGCCTGGTGAAGCGCTCCTACCCGGATGGCACCTTCGAGGCTTTCACGTACGACGACAACGGTAGCTTGTTGACAAGTCGCGACCGGGCGGGGCGCATCACCTCGAATGAGTATGATGCCCTGGGTCGGCTGATCAAAGTTTCCGCGCCTGACAGCTCGTTCAGCACTTTCACCTATGACTTGGCTGGCCGACTCGTGGGGGTTGCAGATGCGCGGAGCAACACTACGACTTATGCCTACGATGCCGCCGGACGAACTACTGCCATCACCGATGCGTTGGGGCGGGTCAACACGTACACCTATGACGGCGCCGGCAGGCTAACCGCCGAGACCGACGCCAACGGCCACACCACCCGCTATGCGTACGACGCCAATGGGCAGATGACTGAGATCATTTATCCTGACAGCACCAGCAGGGCCTTGGTCTATGACGCCCGGGGCCGCCGCACCGCGGAAACGGATCAAGGTGGTAACACCACCCAATTGAAGTATGATTGCCTCGATCGCGTGACGAAGATCACAGATCCCCTGGGCAGCACGGTGCTCTATGGTTACGATGAGGTAGGCAACCTCATTCACCAGACCGATGCCGGCGGCAAGATCACCCAGTTCGGGTACGACGAGCTAGGCCGGTTGACCAGGCGGATGCTGCCGCTGGGTCAGTTCGAGACCAAGGTCTACGATGCAGCGGGCAATGCTGTCTCCAGGACCGACTTTGACGGAGACACCACCGTGTATGAGCACGATGTAAACAATCGCCTGGTCAAGAAAACCTACCCTGACGGTTCTACGGTGACCTACACCTACACGCCCACCGGCCAACGAGCCAGCGTTACGGACAGCCAGGGGATCACGCAGTACCAATATGACACACAGGATCGCCTCGTCCACGTGATCCATCCCGATGGACGGGCGATCCGCTACACCTACGATGCGGCCGGCAATCGCACGTCCGTCACCACGCCGGCAGGCACGACCACATACACGTACGACGCGTTGAATCGCCTGGAAACGGTCACCGACCCCGATGGTGGCGTGACCACCTATACCTACGACGCCGTGGGTAACCGGGCCACCGTGCTGTACCCCAACGCCACGGTGACTGAATACACCTACGACAGCCTGAACCGCCTGACACAGTTGGTCAATAAGAAGGCAGATGGGACGGTGATCTCCAGTTACGCGTACACCCTTGGGCCGGCGGGCAACCGCCTAAAGGTCGTCGAGCACTCGGGTCGCACCGTGGAGTATACCTATGATGCCCTGTACCGGCTGACCCAGGAGAAGATCACCGAGCCAGGTGACAGTACGACAATCATCAGCTACACCTACGACGCCGTGGGCAACCGGCTGACGAAAACAGTAGACGGCGTCACCTCTGCCTATACCTACGATGCCAACGACCGTCTCCTGTCCGAAGGTGATACAACGTACACCTACGACGCGAATGGCAACGTGCGTACCCAGACCAGCCCTGGTAAGACGGTGATCTATGAGTACGACTTTGAGAATCGCCTGATCAGAGCCACGACGACGCGAGGCGTTGCTACGGATGTGGTGGAGTACGTATACGACGCCGATGGAAACAGGGTGCAGAAGGTAGAAAACGGCACGGTCGTTACCAATTACCTGGTCGATCCCAGCCTGCCCCTGGCCCAGGTCCTACTGGAAACCGACGGTGCCGGCAACGTCCTGGTCAGCTACGTACATGGCGACGACCTCGTCAGCATGAAGCGGGGTGGCAGTGTCTCTTACTTCCACTACGACGGTCAGATGAGCACCCGCCAGCTCACGGACGCCGCCGGACTCGTGACCGACCTCTACAAGTACGACGCCTTTGGCGTGTTGCTGCAGCAGACGGGAGCCACGGACAACAACTACCTTTACACCGGTGAGCAGTTCGATCTCAGCCTGGACTCCTACTACTTGCGCGCACGCTACTACGATCCCGCAATCGGCCGTTTCCTGACCCAGGATACTTTTCCGGGTCCTGCCGATACCCCGGCCACCTGGCACCAGTACCTCTATGCTGATGCCAACCCGGTGAACAGATGGGACCCCACCGGCCATTTCAGTTTGGTGGGATTGAGCATCAGCACCGCCATCGCCGCCTCACTGGCCACCATCTACAACAGCGTTGTGGTAGAAGTAGGCTTTACCACGATGAGCATCATTGAAGGCGTATCCAAGGGATACTCCGATGAGCAGATCTTCTATTCTTGGCTGGGGGGGCAAGTCGTCGGCCTAGGGCTCTTGGGCTTCGGAGGGCTGCTGAGACAGGTCTCGGGCAAGCTCGGCTCGTGGATCCGCGGGGCCTTGAGGGGCAGGAGCACCGGGCCAAGGGCCGATGATCTGGGTGCAATGTTCCGCCACATCTCCGCGGAAGTGAACAACGCCGTCGGCCCCCTGACCGGCAAGACAGCGGCAGCAGTCGACAAGAAGAAGCTAGTAGCGGCGCTCCGACAGGGGAGCACCACAGCCCGTGCGCGACAGATCGCCGACAAAATCGAGGCGGGCGAGATACAGGTCATGCTCGTCCCCCGCGTTAATCAAGGCAAGTGGAATGGGGTTTCGACCGACAACCTGATCAGCATTGCAACAGAAGGGCGAACGATGACCCAGATCGCAGGGACTGCTGTCCACGAGGGAACGCACGTGATCGATATACTTCCGAGGACTAAACAAAACACGCTCTATAGGGAGCTGAACGCCTTCTTGGGCCAAATCGCGTTCTTGAGGCAGAAAGGGGCGGCATATAATCATGGATTCGCAAGAGTGTTCGAGCAATCTGGCATATGTGCCCTGATACATGAGGTTTCCAGGGTGTACAGAGTGCCGACTAGCCTATGCAAGAAGCGTTAGAGTGGCTAGGCCATGAATCGGGCCAGGCTTCCGGAGGAATACTGCCTAGGAGGAACCACCATTGGGGACAATCATGTCGCACAGAGAAAGCGGTAGGAGATGCTGACGACGAGGAATAGAAGCCCACTGCAAGTGGGTGCTCTGTTGGTCGTCTTCATCGGCATTGTGGCACTAACCAGCGGGCCGTATAGTGCCACAGCCAACCATGTGAGCTGGGTCACTTCAGCATCTGCTTCGACGATGAACGCGCCCAAGTCGTCCAGCCCACCCCCCATGCCGGCCAGCTTCTACGGCACGGTGACAGTCAACGGGGCAGACGCACCCGAGGGGACGCCGGTCTCAGCCTGGATCGACGGCGTCAGGTACGCGACAACGGACGCCTTCACCTTCGACGGCCGATCCATGTACGCCCTGGACGTCCCCGCCGATGACCCGGCCACGCCGGAACTGGACGGTGGCCGGCCCGGCGACACCATCGTCTTCCACATCGGGGGGCTGAAGGCAGATCAGGTGGCGGTATGGCAGGGAGGTACGAACACGGGACTGGACCTCACGGCGGCGAGCTGGCGGGTGTTTTTTCCGCTGGTGAGGCGGCAAGGAATTCGATGAATCCTCTGAATTCGCTGTTATATGCCCACGAAGAACACGGATCACTCGGATTTACGGATCATGCCCCTGGCCCAGCCGGCCAATCCGCCCATCCGAGCGATCCGCGTTCTAGACCGGAGGAACAACAATGATCAAGCTCACAACAGCCCTCACACTGGGCATACTCCTGATCCTCATCACCGGCTCCGCCGGCCTCGCCGGCTCCCCCCCGCTGCCGGCCAGCTTCTACGGCACGGTGAAACTGGACGGCGTCAACGTCCCCGCAGGCACCCTGGTCTCGGCCTGGATCAACGGCGCCAAATACGCCGAAGCTGCCACCACGCTGGCCGATGGCACATCCGTCTACCTTTTCGATGTGCCGGGGGACGACCCAGATACCTCTGAGATCGAAGGGGGGCGGGATGGGGAGATCGTTGTCTTCGAGGTAGCCGGCTATGACGTCGATCAGACGACCCGGTGGTTCAATGGCACCCACAGCCGGCTGGACCTGACAGCGACCACCGGCCCTGACCTGGTCGTGACGGCAATCAATCTCAATGCCGTAACGACGGATCCCCAAACGCTCATTGCCGGTGGCACGGGCAAGGCCACCATCAGGAACCAGGGCAGGGCCGACGTGCCGGCCGACACCACGTTTGCAGTCACCTTCTTCGAGGATCGGGATGGGGACGGCGACTACGATCCCGCCACGGATAACACCCTTGGCGAGGCCACTTACACGGGTGGACTGGCCTACGGCGCCGAAGCCGAGGTGCAGGCCTTGGTGACTGGCGAAATGCGCTTCCGCGACAACCTCATCTACGCCTTTGTGGACAGCAAGAACGTGGTGCGGGAGCGCAATGAGTTGAACAACCTCAACCACAGCGGGAATCGCTGCGAGTTCTGGCCACCGGTGGGGCAGTTCAATCCCGTCCTGGAGTGGGAATGGACCGGCGGCACTTTGTTTCCTGGCTTCGCTGAGGTGGATATGACCCCCGTGGTCATTGACTTGACAGCGGATGGGATCCCTGATGTTGTCTTCATTACTTATGACCATCGAAACCCTGTGGACGAAAGATATCTCGTTGCGCTCAACGGCAAGGACGGTAGCGAGATCTTCACCGCCCGCGATCCTGCCCATCTTACTGGCACCGACTTCTTGACGACCAGGGGCATAGCCGTGGGGGACATTGATCTGGATGGCCGGCCCGAAGTTTTGGCCGTGTCATACGGCGGTGGGGCGAGTAATTATGTTCTTGCCTTCGAGCACGATGGCACCTTCAAGTGGCGCACTGAGGACCTCGGGTTTTACCCTGGCAGCGTCACCCTCGCCGACCTGGACCGGGACGGCATACCGGAGATCATCGTGGGGGGCACCGCCGCCCTGAACAACGACGGCACCGTCCGCTGGATCAATACGCTTGCTCCTTATGGCGGCTACGGAGGCGCCATTGGCAGCGTCCTGGTAGCCAACCTGGACCTGGAGGGCGACCCGGAGGTGGTGGCCGGCAATGCTGCCTTCCGCTCCGATGGCAGCGTGTACTGGCACTGGAACGATAGCGATAACGACGTACATTTTGACGGCTTCAATGCCATAGCCAACCTCGACGATGATCCCTTCCCTGAAGTGGTGCTCTTCACGAATGAGAGTGCTCATGATCAGGGGCTCTATCTCTTTGAGCACGACGGGACCCTGAAATGGGGGCCGGTTGCCACGGGCCCCGATCGTCCTGGGAATGAGAGTTCGCCTGCCATTGCCGACGTGGACGGCGATGGCAAGCCAGAGATCGTCGTAGTACAGGCTGATTTGTTCTGGACCTCAGTGTTTGAAGCGGACGGGAGCCGCAAGTGGAGTTTCCGGCACTCCTCGTATCATGGGCAGCCCCCGTCGGTCTTTGACTTCGATGGCGATGGTGCAGCGGAGATCGTCCACTTTGATAACCGCTATCTCTACATCCTGCGCGGCGCCGATGGAACGGTGCTGTGGCAGACCCCCCGGGTCGGGAGTCTTGTGATCGGCGGCCAATATCCAGTCGTCGCCGACGTGGACGCCGATGGCAACGCCGAAATCATCGTGCCTGGTGGCTTCTACCCTGGACTCAGTCCAACCCCCGGCATCCGGGTTTACGGTGATGCCAACGACGCCTGGGTGCCCACCCGTCAGATATGGAACCAGCATTCCTACCACATCAACAACATCAACGATGACGGCACCATCCCCGCCGAGGAAACGAACAGTTGGGAGGATCACAACACCTACCGCTCGAACCTGCAGCACAATCTTCACCGTGCTCCCGACCTGAGCGCCTCGCGTCTGCTCTTCGACACCACCGGCCTGCCGGATACGCTCAGAATCACCGCCCGGATCGGCAACGGCGGCTCCCTTCAGGTGGGCAATGTGCCTGTGGCCTTCTATGACGGCAACCCTCTCACCGGCGGCACGCTGCTGGGCACGGTAAAGACCACGAAGATCCTCAAGCCGGACGAGTACGAGGACGTGACTTTTACCTGGTCCTTGCCACCCGCTGGCGCCCACGACATTTACGTCGTCGCCGACGATGGTGGCGCCGGTGCTGGCACGCAGAACGAGTGCGACGAGACGAACAACACCCACCACCAGACGGTGGACACCGACATCATCGGGCCGGACCTGGTGGTGCCCGTCCTGGACCCCAGCGGCACAACGACCGACCCCCAGGCGCTGACCATCGTCGGCGACGTGACCGTGCAGATCAAGAACCAGGGCAACCGAGACGTGACCGAACCCTTCGAGATCACCCTCTTTGAGGACACGGACCAGGACGGTATCTTCACCGACGGCGCCGACAACGTACTGGGGCAGCGCACCTACTTCGGCCGCCTGGCTACCGGCCAGTCCGTCTGGCTTCCCATCGCCGTGAGCGGCAACGTCCTCTTCCGCGACAACCTGATTTACGTCTTCGCCGACAGCCAGGATGTGGTGGCAGAGTTGGACGAGGACAACAACCTCAAAAACAGCGATGCCCGCTGCCAATACCTGCCACCTGAAGGCCAATTCCAGCCTGTGCTGGAGTGGGAGTGGAGCGGCAGTACAGTCCTACCTGCTTACGACCAGGTGACAATGGCGCCGGTCGTCACTGACCTGACGGCGGATGGAATCCCCGATGTCATCTTCGCCTCTTATACCGGCCGTCCACACGGCGGCTACCCCAATTGCCACCTGCGGGCTATCAACGGCAACGACGGCAGCGAGATTTTCACCGTCACGGACCCAAATTACGACATCTACGGAGCCAGCAGCATCGCTGTGGGGGACATTGATCTCGACGGCCGGCCCGAGATCCTGGCGGTGGACGAATCGGGCCTGAGGATCATTGCCTTTGAGCATGACGGCGCCTTCAAGTGGCGCAGCCCTCAGATTCCCAGCGGATACATCGGCATATACGGTGGTGGCGCCGCCATTGCTGACCTGGACCAGGATGGGACGCCGGAGATCGTGGTGGGGGCCACCGTCCTGAACAACGACGGCACCGTGCGCTGGACTGGCGCCGACGGCCGTGGCGACAACGCTGACTTCGGACCTTTGTCTTTGGTAGCCAATCTGGACCTGGCGGGCGACCCTGAAGTAATAGCTGGCAACACAGCCTATCGCTCTGACGGCAGCATCTACTGGCATAACGATAGTTTGACGGATGGTTACAACGCCGTGGCCAACTTTGACGACGACCCCTATCCCGAGATAGTGCTCGTCACTCACCAGAAAGTCTATCTCCTGGAACACGATGGCACCCTGAAATGGGGACCGGCTTTCCTTCCAGGCAGGGACATCGCTAATCTAGGTGGTCCGCCCACTATCGCTGACATGGACGGCGATGGTGAGCCTGAGATCGGCGTGGCTGGCGGCTACGCCTACGCCGTGTTCGAGACCGACGGCACGCTCAAGTGGAGCAGTGAGACCAAGGACCGGAGCTCCTCCCGCACCGGCTCGTCGGTGTTCGACTTTGAGGGGGATGGCTCGGCCGAGGTGATCTACGGTGATGAATTAAAGCTGCGCATCTATCGAGGGACCGACGGCACCATCCTCTGGGAAACCCCCAGTCCCAGCGGTACTGGCCTCGAGTTGCCGCTCATCGTGGACGTGGATGGTGACGGCAACGCCGAGATTGTGAAGATTACTAACAACTATTTTACCGCCGGGTCCACCGGCATCCAGGTGTACGGTGACGCGAACGACAACTGGATATCGACGCGGCAGATCTGGAACCAGCACACCTACCACATCACGAATGTCAACGACGACGGCACTATCCCTCAGTTCGAGACCAACAACTGGGAGGTCTACAACAACTACCGTCTGAACACGCAAGCCAGGCGTGTGGTGTATGCAGCGCCCGACCTGACCGCCTCCTACATCCGCGTGGACGTGAACGCCTACCCGGCCTCCGTCACCTTCACCGCCCGTGTCGGCAACGGCGGGGCCACTAACGTGCCCGCCGGCCCGCCCGTGGCTTTCTACGACCGCGACCCGAACGACGGTGGCACCCTGCTGGGCACCGTGCAGACCACGCAAAGCCTCAACCCTGGCGAGTACGAGGACATGACCTTCACCTGGACCACGCCCGGCCTCGGCCTGCAGACCGTCTACGTCGTCGCCGACGATGACGGCGCCGGCACCGGAACCCAGAACGAGTGCGACGAGACCAACAACACCCACTGGTATCAGTACATCACCGGCCCGGCCGGCCCAGACCTGACCGTGCCCCTGCTGGATGGCAGCGGCGCCGGCACCGACCCGCGCACCCTTGCCCTCGACGGCCCGGTCAGCGCCCAGATCGTCAACCAGGGCTCCACCGCCGCCGTCGGCGACTTCGACGTCACCTTCTTCGAGGACGTGGACGGCGACAGCGCCTACACGCCCGGCAGCGACAATGTCCTGGGGCAGACCACGTACAGCGGCGGCCTGGCCCCCGGTGCCACCATCAGCGTGACCGCCTCCATCAGCGGATCCGTGCGCTTCGTGGGCTCTCCCCTCTGGGCCTTTGCCGACAGCGGCGACGCCATTCCCGAACTGGATGAGACCAACAACCTGAACCAGACGGCTACCCAGTGCCAGGTGAACGCCGCGCCGGCCCCGGACCTGACCCTCTCGCACCTGATGGCCGAGCCGGCCGATCTGAGACAAGGGGACAAGGAGACAAGGGGACAGGGAGACAAGGAGATAAGGGGACAGGGGGACAGGGAGGCTTTGGACATGAGCGAGGGGTTCCAGACAGCAGACCTCCTTGTCTCCCCCTCTCCCCCTCCCCCCCTCTCCTCGTCTCCCCCTCTCCTTGTTTCCCCCTCCCCCTATCCCCTTGATCTCACCGTGCGCGTGGCCAACGCCGGCGAAGCGCCGGTGGCTCCCGGCGTCCCTGTCAGCTTCTACCTGGGCGATCCCGCTGCCGGCGGGGCACTGCTGGGCAACACCGCCACCGCCCGCACCCTGGCCCCCGGCGACTTCGAAGACGTCACCATCCGCTGGACGAACGAGACCACCGGCACCCACACCATCTTCGTCACCGTGGATGCCGCCGGCGAGTGCGATGAGGCGAACAGCACTTACCAGCAGCGGGTGGACATCCTGGACATCCCGCTGTATGAATCCTGGAACCTCATCTCCGGCTGGGTCAACCCCTTCTACACCGACGTCGGCGTCGTTCAGCGGCCCATCAGCGGGACTTACGCCGTCATCCAGGGCTTCGATGGCCAGGCCCAGTCCTACTACCCGGACCTGCCGGCGCAGGTGAATACGCTGAAGAGTATCGACGCGGAGCATGGGTACTGGATCAAGGTGAAACCAACGGGAATTCAGGGGAACTCGGGGGAACTCGGGGGAACTCGGGGGAACTCAGGGGAACTCGGGGGAACTCACGAGAACTCAGGGGGACTCTGGGGAGCTCAGAGGATTTCCCCAGAGTTCCTCCGAATTCCCACGAGTTCCTCCGAGCCCCCGCGAGCATCCCTGCGCATTGTAGGCACTGGCTGGGCCGAGAACCACGCGCTGCCACTGGACGCCGGCTGGAACCTGGTCAGCTTCCTGTCTCAGAACGAGATGGGGGTGATGGAGGGGCTGCGCAGCATTGACGGGGAGTACACGGCCGCCCTGGGCTTCGATCAGGGGGCGCTGTCGTACTACCCCCACCTGGAGCCGTATTTCAACACCCTGTGGGCTTTGCAGCCCTTGCACGGCTACTGGCTCAAGATGACCCACGCAAGCACGCTGCGCTACCCGCGTACCCAACCGGATACCGTGGGTGTGGCTGATCTGGCCGGCGCAGACCCGGATGCCCGGCGGCGAGCCCTCCTGGCACGTCAGGCGGAACGGGCGACCGGGGTACAAACGACCAACACCTGGGTCAACTTCTACGGCCCGGCCCGCCTGTCCGACGGGAAGCCGGCGCCGGCGGGCGCGCTGATCCAGGTGTTTGATGCAGACGGGGTGGCCTGCGGAGCCGGCATCGTGACGAAGCCCGGCCTCTACGGCCTGCTGGCCTGCTACGGCGACGACCCGACCACGCCGGCGGATGAGGGGGCGTCGCCGGGGGATGTCTTGACCTTCGCCATCGACGGAGCGCCGGCGCCGGCGAGCGCGAAGGCGATATGGACAGTCCATGGCGCGTTACAGTGGGCGCCGCTGGGGCCGGCGCCGGTGTGGCGGGTGTGGTTGCCGGTGGTGGGGATTGGAGACCTGTCCCGGTCCAGGGATTAGAGATTGGAGATTGGAGATTGGTTGGATGGCTGGATGGCCGGCTGGGGGAACTTGGGGGAACTCAGGGGAACTTGGGGGCGCTCATGGAGAGTTCGTGGGCGTCGGTGGCCGGCGGTCGTTCAGGGGACCGTTCTCGGCGACAGGGCGAAGGCTGAGAGGCGGCAGACTCATGCATCATCCAATACGCAGTACGCAATACGCAGTACTATGCATCACCGTTGGATACTGCTCCTAAGTCTCGTATTGCTCCTGGTGGCAGCCCAGTCTTATGATGAGCCGCACACCACGCCTTGGTGGGTGGACATTCTGGGCCAGCAGTCCACGCTGGATGGGCAGCCGTTGCCGGCGGGGACCGTCGTCCGCGCCTACGACCCCACTGGCGTGCTGGCCGGCCAGACCGAAGTCACCCTGGCCGGCTGGTACCTGGTGTCCGTCTACGGCGATAGTCCCCTGACGCCGGAGCTGGACGAGGGGGCGGTGGCCGGCGACCGCATCGCCTTCACCGTGGACGGCTACCAGGCGGTGCCCCTGGGGCCGGACCCGCCCGTGTGGACCCAGTCGGGCAGCCGGCTGCACGTGGAGCTGCGCGCCTGCACGCTGGCTGGCGACTTCGACTGCGACTGCCGCGTGACGGTGGCGGACCTCATGCGCCAGGCGCGGAGCTTTGGCGTGTCGCAAGGGCAAACAGGTTACTACCCACTCCTGGACCGGGATGGGGACGGGGGCATCGACGCGAGGGACCTTCAGGACGTGGCCGGCCGGTGGCGTGCGGCGTGTCAGCGATAGACCGATGACCAGCGTGGCCAAACTTCTCGTACGCCGGGCCCAGGCCGTCCCACAAGGAGAGAGGTGTTCCCTCTTCACGCCGTGGCTCCGAATCCTTTCGGCCTGTGCTGCGTTAAGTCATGCAGATTATCCTCCCCATCGCACGTCACGACACTCAGATAGGAGAAACGCATCATGAAAGCACGCCCCAGCCGTGGCGTAGCACGGGTGATTGGAACCCTCCTCGTGCCCCTACTCCTCCTGACGGCCGCTTACGGACTCACCCGCGCCCAGGTCACGCCGACCAGCGAGTGGGTGAACTTCTTCAGCGCGAACACCACCTTTCTGGGAGCGCCGGCCCCAGCAGGCGCCGTGATTGCTGCCTTCGACCGCCCCCTCGACGCCGCAACCCCGCCGGCAAAGTGCGGTGAGTTCACCGTGCTCGTGGCCGGCGCCTACGGCGTGATGCCCTGCTATCGCGACGACCCGACGACCACCCCGGATGAAGGAGCCGAGCCTGGAGACCCGCTCTCCTTCACCATCAACGGCTTTCCGGCCACACCCATCCCCATCAGCCTCAACGGGACCCCGATACCGGCCGGCACGCCGGCAACATGGACCAGCTTCGGTGATCTGTGGGAAGTGGACCTGCAGGTGGTTGCATCGCCGACGCCCAGTCCTACGAGTACACCCACTCCCACAGCGACAGGTACCTCCGTCCCGCCGAGTTCCACGTCCACGGCGACCGCGACACCCAGCCCTACGGTCACGCCCACTTCCGGTCAGCAGGCCGACCTGAGCGTGACCAAGACCGTGAACCAACCTGCGCCCAGTGTGGGAGAGGCGGTGGTCTTCACCATCACGGTGGCCAATGCCGGCCCGGCGGAGGCCACCAATGTGGCGGTGCTGGACCTGCTGCCGGCGGGCGTGGACTTCGTTTCGGCCACCCCCGGCCAGGGGAGTTGCATCCAGACCGATGGTACGGTGGTGTGCAATCTCAGTACGCTGGGCAGTGGGGCGCAGGCGGCCATCACCATCACCGTTGTCCCCCGGGTGGGGGGCCAGATGACCAATACGGCCACCGTTTCGGCGAACCAGGGCGATCCCGACCCCGGTGACAACGTGGGCCGGGTGAGCTTCACGGTGAGTGGTGTGGGTCAGCCCGTAGGGGGCTATGGGGAGCCGCTGGACGTGTGGTCTGTGATGCCACCCTGGGTCATCTTGGGGGCTGCCGGCCTGATCCTATGCGCGTTGCTAGCTTTCCTGCTCAGACGGCGCATGATCTGAGATGACCACTGATCCTCAGGCGCTGGTGGCCGACGGCATGGTCAAGGCGACTGTCGCCAACCAGGGCAACATCAGATGGCCGTTGGTGGACCGACGGCCAGATACTGGGAGGCCAGGATTCGAACCTGGATCGACTGGGTCAAAGCCAGTTGTCCTGCCGGTTGAACGACCTCCCATTGAGCCGTGATGGCTCGTTACGATGGGCACGTGGCCCGGGTTCCCCGCCCAGGGACGGGGAACCCGGGAAGTCTTGAGCCAACACCTTGACCAAGAGTCACCCGCTGTCCCACCCTCACAAGTCAACAAGCTGCCAGCACTGGTCGTACCCCTTGCCTATTACCCGATACGCTTGTACCCATTACGCGCTACGCCTTCACCGGAGGAGAGTGGGTATCAGCCACCCAGCTACGCAGTGCGGCGAGGCACTGCGGTGCGCGATATAGCACCTCGCGCGGGGAGGTGCCCTCAGCAGCCTATCAGCTTGCTACGCCGATGGTGGAGACTTCCGAAGTTTGACAAACTTCGGAAGTTTCCACCTCTACTCCGCCAGCTCTGCCGTCCAGTTCACGGACTGGATCTGCGTGTCCAGTTCACGGTAGGCCTTGGCCAGGGCGTCAATCTCCTTCTGCACCTGGGCCACGTCCACCGTGGGACGCCACTTGATCTCAGAGCGTGTCATCACCCACCGCTCGCGGGGCGCGCCGGCTCCGCCGATGACAGACTCCAGGATGGCCCGCTTCAGGTTGAGCATATCGCGCCGCGCGATGGCCTCCATCAGCGTACCCGAGCCATCGGGCATGGCTGTGGCGATGTTGGTGCGGTTGATGCGGACGGTCAGCGTTTCCAGCTCAGTCAGTGTGCTGTCCACCTCGCGCAGCAAGCCCATGGGATCCTCGTTAGGCTGATCGCCCTCCTGGACCTTGGCGTTATCACGCAGTCGCTGCTTGAGACGGTCCAGCTTGTCCTTCACGGCCTTGCGCTGTACCAGCGCTTCAGCCAGTTTCATGGTCGTCACCTCCTCTATCCATTTCATGAATAATCTCGCGTGCGGTGAAGATGATCTCCTCCAGCCAGCCGCGTACCTGGTCCGGTGGCAGGTCGGTGGCAGCGGTCAGCCGGCCGGCGCTCACCAGGTCGTGCAGCAGATCGAGCTGCACGAAGATGGCCTCGAAGCCCTCGTCGCTGTAGTCGTGCTGTAGCCGAGCCAGCAGGAGTTCTTCCATCTCCATCGCTATCCTCCTCTCCGACAAAAAGAAACGGGCGTGAAACCTTGCCGGTCTCACGCCCGTGGAGGCTCGCCCGCATGGGGCGAAAGTCAGGCCGTCATAAAGGCCGTCCTCCTGGGACGTGAGCCCGGCGCGACCCCACCGGCTGCGTGGTGGTGGCATCGAGCCACCCAGCGGCGCCGATGCGTGCTTTTCGCTGACTATGCTCAGAACCAAAGGTGCAACTTATATCTAGCACGGACGAACAACGTGCTTGGCTTGTCTCCAACTGCCAGTTCGCCGGTTCGTGCAATCCTCTCATTGTGAGTTCTCCAGACGCGTCCGGTCGAGCATTGCCAGGATGCTGGAACCCCGTATGAAGACGCGTCGTACGCCGTTGGGTTTGCTAACCTCAAGCTGCCCGGATCGAATTAACCGCTTGATGGTACTCAGACTCACGCCCAGGACTTCGGCCGCCTCCGCTCGCGAGTAGACGGCGTTCTCATGAATGGGCGTCTTGGCTACCATCGTCACTCTCCCTTCTGACGGCGGTTATTATAGCACAGTTCTCTAGCGTTGTCAAGGGTGCTTAAAGGGTCATAAAGGTTCAGTACAGGGTATCGGTATTGGGGGCTGCCGGCCTGATCACGGGGTTTCTCAGCCGGCGCCCGCACGGGCATGAAGTGATACTGTTGGTCATTCTATGTCAAGTTCAATGGTGCCTTAGCAACGCGATGGTATGCTCATTGTCGGCCCGGCCGGCGATGAAGTCGCCGGCCTACACCGCAGCGCCCCATGAAGTGGGGCTTAGGCACCTGAATCAACCTTGTCCATGGCGAACAATGTGGCCAGGATGAGCCAAATGCACCCAAGATACCAGCGAACAGGGTCAAGCCGGATTGATCCGGCGCTGTTCTGTAGCCTGCCGACTTCATCGGCAGGCGTTGCGCCGGCAAGCAGTGAGCCCCGTGTCCATGCTCGACCTAACTTTACATAGAATGACCAACAGTATCATGAAGTGCCCGTGCTACGCCGCAGCGCCCGATGAATCGGGCTATCGGCCCCCTTTTCGGGCGCAAAAGCCCCATTCATGGGGCTCAGCTTCGTAGCCCGCCGACCCTTCGACGAGCTCAGGACGTCGCTTCATCGGCGGACGGACGACGCCGGCGAGATGAATCTCGTTGCGTGTTGCTCGTCTACCGCCACAACCCGGCCACACCTCCGTGTCGCTCCCTCAACACAACCGGCAGGTATACAGTCACGGGTCCCCGCACGGTCACTGGTGCCGCCGGCCACGCCGTCAGCACCGACTGACCGCGATAGGTCACATCCGTCTTCTCCGGCGGCCAGACCTGGAAGCGCAGCCAATCCTGGCCCGTCAGACCGATGGCCTTGAACCGGATGGTCGCCACGGTGATGTCGCCGGTGAGCGAACTGCCCAGCATCGTGGCGGCGTAGTGGATCGTGCCGGCACTGTTGTCAACCCGGTTCGCCAGCTCCATGTCGAAGACGCTGCCCCCCTGCACCGAATCGGCCGGCAGACCGGCCCCATCCACCACCTGCAGAGCAGCGGACGGGAAGTAGATGTACACCTCGGCCGTGTCCACGGGCTGCACGCCGGCGTGGATCACCACGTCTACCTCGAAGACATCGTTCACCTGCACGGCGCTGGGGACGGTGGCAAAGGTGATGGTGACGGGGGGCGTGGCTCGCAGGCGTGATCGGGTTTGCAGGGGATTGGGGTGGGGTGTGCTGAAAGTCTTGCGTCTTGCGTCTTGCGTCTTGGTTAGTTCGATGTCGCCGGCGCGGCCGAAGTTGGCGGCCAGCAGGCCCATGTCCACGC
>CAZHMV010000096.1:19905-21847 GCA_964532665.1 uncultured Anaerolineales bacterium | reverse complement strand
GGGGGGGGGGGGGGGGGCCCGACAGAAGGCATCCACGTCCCAGATCATCTCGTGAGGCTCATCGGGGACATCCCCAATGCAGCGTCCTCGCAAGCCGGCCGGCCCGTCCATCCGGTTGCTGGAGTGGCCCCCCACCAGCTTCGGTAGCGACATCACCACATCGCCCGGCTGAGTCAGCGCGAAATAGACGACGGTGTTGCTCACCATGCCGCTCACCATGCGGTGGTCGGCGAAGTTGCACCGAAACAGCCGCTTGGCCAGCGCGACACACAACGCCTCCAGTTCGTCGATGTAGTGGGTGCCGGCAAACCAGCGGTTGCCGATCTCCCCCTCCCCCGCCCGCTGGCTGAGCTCGGACGAAAGGAGCCGGCGGGCGGTGGGGCTCATCAGGGCTTCGGGAGCCAGCAGGTTGATGCACTGCCGGCCGCGCCACCCCTCATTTTGGCGCACGATCTCCAGGACCTGATCTTTGGCCTGCTCCGGGGTCAGGCGGGCGAGCATCTCCCCTGTGCGGACCAGAATCTCTTCGGTGATGCGGATTTCTGCTTCGCTGATGGTGGTCATGGTTGTCTCCTCTGATTTTCCTCTCCATGGTTTGCTCTGAAGATTAACTCTTTGACAGACGCTCGATGAACTCCTGACCCTGGGATGAATTCAGCCAGGGTCTGGGGATGCGGATGAGGCGCCAGCCCTGGAGGCGGGCACGGTTGTGTTGGGTCAGGCTGCGCTGCCAGGCGCCGGCATCCCGCACCCAGCGGTCGGGGTCCACCAGCACCACGGCCAGGCCACGCTCCGGGTCCAACGCCAGCGTCGTCAGGCTTTCGCCGCCGGCCAACCGGATGCGGCCGCCGGCCTGAAAGCGTGGATCGCGGTCGCACAACTGCTCCACGAAAGACCGGGCATCGGCGGGGATCGCTTTGTAGGGTTCCACCGCCTCGCGCAGGGTTCTCTCGCCGGCTTCGTCCATCTCCAGCACCGCCTTGACGGCCTCGACCACGGTCTCGGGCCGCGAGATGACGTCGTGGTAGGTGAACTCCAGCAGCCGTTGGTCGCTCAACGCCAGGGCGTTGCGGCAGTCCAGGTCCTCGATGACGGTCATGGGATGTGCAGCGTGATAGGCTCGGCCGTCGGTGAGGACGACCACGGGCGGCCGATCGTAGGTGAAGTCGGCACGCATGATGTAGGTGCCGTTGGGCGTGCGGACGATCTGCTGCGTCTTGGGCAGGGGCAGGCCATTCTGCTGGAGTAGATCGTAGAACCTGGCTTCCAGGAAGGATTCGAACTCACGCTGAGCGCTGAGCGGTGGTAGAGCAATTCCGGCGCCGGCCGCCGCCAGCGTCTCCAGCGTATTCAGTACCAGCGTCTTGTCCAATATCTCGTGCAGGCGCTGGTTCCAGAACTCCTTCAGGCAGCGGTAGCAGACCCGCTCGCACGGGCAATCGGTCAAGTGCTGAGCGACACGGCCGGCCAGTTGGGGGATGTTGTCCACCAGCCGCAACAGATAGCCGGTGCCGCCGGGCATGGTGTCGTAGAGAACCAGTGAGGCATGGGCCTGGCCGTCCTCCTCCCAGCGACGCACGAAGGAACCCAGTTCGTGGGGACCGACGAAGTACTGGAGCTGCATGGCCAGCTTCAGAGATTGAGCGAAGGTTTCGATCCAGGCGTTGTTATCCACGACATCAGCCAGCAACGGAATCTCCACCACGTCGCCCTGCATGTGCGCTCGCAGGTGCAATTCGTCTGCGATGCGCTCATCTTCCTCCGGGTCCCAGGTGTTGACGGTGCAGGAGTGCAGATGGCCTTTCACCTGACCATCGCCCGCGGCCGGCCGGCGCTCGTGCCACATGCCACATTCCAGGCAGACCAGGAACGGTTGCCGGCGCCCAAAGCCCCGCTCCAGCCGGCCCCGATTGAAGATCTCCACCTCGCGCAGCCGGCTGTA
>CAZHMV010000096.1:0-19805 GCA_964532665.1 uncultured Anaerolineales bacterium | reverse complement strand
AGCCCCGCTCCAGCCGGCCCCGATTGAAGATCTCCACCTCGCGCAGCCGGCTGTACTCGAAGGCCCACGGTCCGTAGACCAACGTCTTGTCGTGAGGTGTGGGGTCGCCCTGCCGATCTCTGAGATAGGTGATGTCGTCGTAGTTTTCGTAACGCCGGTATTCGTCTTCCTGGGTGATGAAGTCGATCTCGCCCCCGAAGCCGGCCTCGTAGTCGATGAAGCGGCCCGACGTCAGCGACTCGTGGCAGTACGGGCACTCGCGGGCCAGGTGCTGCCCGGTGGCATAGTCGCAATTGGGACAACGCTTGTAGGTCTCGGCGTTGTACTGCGGATCGTCCTTGGTGCTGCCGCCGAACAAGAGGCGGATCACGCGCAGCTTGCGCCCCCCGACATAGACGATGTTGCCAGGTGCGTACTCGCGGATGCCGACTGGGGCCGCCTGGGTGATCTCTCGCTGGCGGTCATCGCGGATAGCGATTGTGCTTCCCGGGAAGCCGTAGCGAGGCAGGAAGCCCACCTGGGCCAGGTAGCTGAGGGGGTAGTAGCGGCGATCGTTTTCCAAAGTGAACAGCGCCTGGGTCAGCTTGCGCTCACGCTCCTGTTCTGATTTCGTGGGACGGATCTTCATGCGGCTCTTGCGCAGTTCCTCGTAGACCTCGCGGTAGCGCCGGCACCAGTGCTCCAATCCGGCCCGCAGCCCGTCCATGAACTGTTCCGCGCGATCCTGGACGTAGTCCTCGATGAGCCAGGGCAGACCGCCCTCGTCCCGTTCTCGCACGAAAGCCTGCGCGACGGCAACCTGGACATCCGGTCCGCGCGTGGCCAGCTCTTCCTGGAAAGGCTGGAGAACTTCCTCACGCAGGTAGCCGTCTTCGGTGCGGATGCCCTCCCAGCGAACCGGCAACTCGGCGTCCAGCTTTTCCAGGATCAGCGAGTTGAGGTGGCGGTCGATGACGACGCGGTTATCCAGCAGGAACAGCGGCGGGCGGATCTGGCCGGTGATCATGTCCTCGGGATGCTGGAAGAAATAGCTGTCGTGAGGACTGAGACGGGCGTGGGACAGGATGAGGGCCAGCCGGCGCTTGCGACCCGCGCGACCTGCCCGCTGGGCATAGTTGGATGGCGTGGGCGGCACGTTGCGCATGATGAGGGCCACCAGGTCGCCGATGTCCACGCCCAGTTCCAGCGTCGGGGTGCAGACCAGCGTGTTGACCTGGCCGGCCTTGAACTTGTTCTCGATGGCGACGCGCTCGTCGTTGTCGAGCTGGCCGCTGTGCTCCACCGGATAGAGGCGCTCCGGTTCGCCGGCGCTGTAAACGCGGACGTAGAAGTTGGCCTCGGGATCAGGCGTATAGGTCTCTGGCTTCCCCCGGCAACGATAGCTGCTACAGACCGGATCGCCAGTCCCCAGAGCCTGCAAGAGATAGCTTCGACTCTGGCCACAGGTGGGGCAGCGGTAGCGCTCGCCCTCGGTGGTCACCTCGATGTACTGCTCGGCAATTTGATAGGCCTTGGTGCTCAACTTGCCATAGCCGGACAGCTTGCCGATCTCCTCGCGGTGGATGTAGCCGCGCGCCTGGAGCAATTCGACCAGTTGATCGATGAGTTGGGTGATCTGTTCGGTTGACAGGTCGGGCAACGCCCGCGCGAACATGTTGTAGATGGCCGTCTGATGGACACCGGGCTTCTCCAGGTTGTACCAGCCGTAGACCTGGTAGGCGCCGGTGCGGCTACGCTTGACGGTGTCGAAACCGACGGGTGTCCGAGTCTCGCGGGTCGGTCGCGCTTCGCCTCGGTAAACGTACGTGGATTGGCTGCTCAGGTAGTCGCGGAAGGGCTCGTAGTTGATGGCCTGGCGCACCCGCATGTAGTCCAGCAGGCCGTGCAGCAGAAGCTCTAGTGAGTCGGCATTCGTGATCCCGTAAGGCTCGAAATCGGGCAGAGCCGCCTCGGCTGTCTCATCCAGACGGGCGTAGCGCACGGTGGTCAGCCCCTCGCGCTCCAAGGAGTAGCGGCTGGTGGCGCGGTCGGTGAATTCGACGGTCAGGTCCCAGCGCAACTGGGCGATGGCATCCTGGATCTGCCGGCGGCTGATCACCTGCCCTTCCTCGAAGAAGCCGGCCTCCGTGGCATCGCGGTATTCAATGGGGGTGAGGAGGTTCATGGCCTCAACCTCGCCGCGATCATCGCGGGTTCTCAGGAAGACTTCTTCGGCCAGGTTCGGCAGGGGGATGGGACCTCGGCCGTCGGCCTCGTGACGCCGAAGGGTCTGGTAGACGATCTGGCGCTGGGTGAAGACCTGGTGGCGATCGCGCAGGTAGCCAGCCTGGTGCGCCGTGTCCTGCCGGCTATCGGCGAAGATGAGGATACGCTTCTCGCTGGGTCGATCATCACCGGCCTCCAGGTACGGGAAAAGGCTTTGGGCCAAGACCGATACCGAAGGCGCCGCGCCGCTGCGCAGCGGCGTGATGATCTCCGGTCGTGGACCCCGACCCTGGGCCTGACACACCGGACAGCGGGAGCCGCCCAGGAAGGCGGCAAAGCGCGGCAGTGGTCCCTGTTCATGGTATGAACAAGCGGCATTATCGCACACCGCCTGGTCAGCCGGCGCCGGTCGCGCATGCAGGCAGAAGGGGCAGACGACATACTCGGCGGTGGTGACCGGCGGATCGTCCTCGCCTTCGGGAACCAGGTCGTCAGGGGCACCTGGATAGAGGTACATCGGCTCGAGCTGATCCGCCTGGCTCTCCTCAGCATGGAGCGGCACTGTGCCAACATGTTGGATTTCAAGCTTCTTCCTGGCACGCTTCTTCCCTCGCGAGGTGCGCAGCATGTCGTCAGTGACGGCGAAGTAGCCGATGCGGTAGTCGGCGCCGCAGGAGCGGCAGAGGCCGAGGATCAAGGCCCTGGAGGTTGCGGACTGGTTGTTGGATGAACCTGATGCGTCTTGCGTCTTCCGTCTTACGTCTTGCGTCTTACGTCTTGCGTAGTGGGAGCACTCGGTGGCGCCGTCGGTGAGGAGTTGGCCGCAGTCGGGGTGGAGGCAGACGGAGAGGGGGGCCAGGCTGCGGACGATGAGGTGGATCTTGGGGCGGAAGCGGGTCTCCGGCGGATCTTCGGTTCCGGGCTTGCGGGCAGCGCTGCCCAGGAGCAACAGGGCCATGACCTCGCGCTGGAGCTGTTGCGGGTCTCGGTCCTGCCGGCCATCGAGCCGGCCAAAGGCTTCCACCATGGCTGAGAGCGGTCGCGGCGATTTGAGCAATTCCTCCAGTTCGGCGAAGACACGGCGCTCGGCGATGGCTTCGTAGAGCGTCTCGAAGACGAGATCGCCTTCGGCTTCGATATCGAGCCCGAGCACTTTGCGGGCCAGCCGACGCACGTCGTCCGGATCCTCGGAGTTGACGCCTTCCAGGTCGGCATCGTCCAGGTCGGGGGCCGGCTCCAATGCGGTGTCTGGCCAGGCGATGGCTTCGTACGCTTCTTCGATCACCGCATCGTCGTCGAAGGGTTCGGCAAACAGTTCGGCGGCAAACTCCACCAACTGCTGCCGGGATGAGTCGAGCCTAGAGACCGTACCAGATTCCCCCTCGCTCCCCCGCTCCTCCGCACCCGCGCTCCCCTGCTCCCATGCACCTCCGCTCCCCTGCACAATCGTGGCGCTGGTACCGACGCAGGTCAGTTCGCCAGGGCGCAGGCCGGCATGCTCTTTAAGTCGCCGGATCAGGCAGGCTACTTCGGCGCCCAGGATGCCGGTGTAGGTGTGCACCTCGTCCAACACCAGGTAGCGGGGCTTGACGCCGTGGAAGATTTTCTGGTCATCCTTGCGGAGTAGCAGCAACTCTAACATCACGTAGTTGGTGATGAGAATATGCGGCGGGTTCTGCTGGATCTCCTCGCGGGTGTAGCGCTCCTCATCGGGTGAGTTGGACGGGCGCGGGATGCCACGCTCTTGAGCTACGTTGTCATCTGTGGGGGTATCACCGGTGTAGCGGCCGAAGGTGACGCCGGTGCCGGCCAGCAGCTTCCGCAGGCGCTCCAACTGATCGTTGGCCAGGGCGTTCATGGGGTAGACGATGATGGCGCGCACGCCACCCCCGTCCCCATCCCTTCCCCCGCTCGCGGGGGAAGGGAGTTGGCGCAGGCAGTCATCGACGATGGGGATGAGGAATGCTTCAGTCTTGCCGGAGCCAGTGCCCGTGGCGACGATGGTGTTGCGGCCCCCCTCCGGCTCCCCCCGATTTCGGGGGGAGGGATGGGTCGAGAGACGACTGACGGCTTCGGCCTGATGTTGCCAGAGCTCATCGAAGCCCCAGTGAGCCGTGGTGATGCGCGGGTCGAGCACGCCGGCGGTGATCAGGTCGTCGAAGGTACCGCCGATCTTGAAAGGACGAGCCAGGGAAACAAAGGGCTCCTGCCACAAGAGCTTCTCCTGTCGCACCAACTGGTTGAACTGCTGGCGCAATGCAGGGTTGCGGATCGGGAAGCTGGTCTCGATGTAGCGCCAGTAGGCGTCTTTGATGCCGTCAGCGGTAACGAAGGGTTGCATAAGGTTGCTCCTCAGGCTACTTCTTCACAACGAATTTGGGGATTTATCGAATTCTCTGCGTGAGATGACTTGCCATGGGTGAGCATTCGGTTAATCCTTCAATTCGTTGTGAAGTTTCGCTCAATCCTTCAATTCGTTGTGAAGCCATACGCCAGCCCTCTCTGTACCTCTAGCGTCAACCGCCGGCCATCGTGAAGGCTGCCCTGACCTCTGGGTCGGCCTCCTCACACAATAAGACGATCAAGTGATTCCGTGCACGGGAGCAGCCGACGTAGAGCAGATGGTTCAGGTCGCTGGCCTGGCCGGGCCACTGGTCGATCTCCACCAGGATGATGACGGCGCACTCCAGGCCCTTGAAGGAGTAGATGGTGCTGAAGTAGACCTGACCAGGTGGGGCCGGCCATCTGTCGGTCAACTGCGGTCCCTGGGGCATGCGGGTGCCCCACAGCCGGCTCTTCTCCCGCAGCGGGCTCAGCACCGTGATCTCGTCCGTCGGAATGCGTTCTTCGCGCGTCAGGTGCAGCAAGACGTCTTGCAGCGTCGCGCGCAGACGATGGGGCCGATCGTAGAAGATCAGTTCGGGTGGCCGGCCTTCCGGTCCCCGCGCGGTAGGTTGCTCTTCGGCGGCGTAGAATTGCAGGACCACACGGTGGATGTTCTGGGTGTTGCGGCAGTTCACGGTCAGCGAGTACGGCGGCTGCTGGATGGGGAAGGTGCTGTGCCGCACGTAGATGCGCTGGTTGTCGTCAAAGAAGATGTACAGGATGCCGTCGTCGGGATCGCGCAGCAGAGTTTGGATGGGGATCCACCAGTCTTCGAGGAAGTCCTGGCCCTCATCCACGACGATGGCGTCGTACTGAACGCCCAGGATGTCGGCGGCTTCCATGCAGGCTTCGGGGAGTTGTTGATCGAAGAATGTCTCATCGTCCTGCATGGCCGGCAGCACGTTGGCATCCCGCGCCAGGCCGTAGCACAACCCGTGGAAGTGGATGATGTCGAGGTTCTCGGATGGCTTCAGCCGGTCCCGCAGGTCGGCGGCCAGGTTTTTGTTGAAGCAGGTGAACAGGACGTGGAAGCCCTGGCGCGCCAGCCGGCTGGCCTTCTCTGCCGCCAGCATGGTCTTGCCCGAGCCGGCACAGCCGCTGATGGCGGCGCGGCGGTGGCGGTTGAGCATGCCCAGGATCATGAACTGCTGCTGGGTGAGGCGGATGATCTCGTCTTGCTCCTGGACGAACTCGCCCCATAAGGCCGGCCGCAGCTCCCAGGCCTTGCCCAACAGCTTCATCAGCGCCTCCACGGCCTCCTCGCCGGGCGCGGTGTCACCAGAGGAGGACTGACCACGGGCGTAGGCGAGGGCACCGCCGACCCAGCCCGACAGGTTGGTCAGATCCGTGGCGTCGAGGATGATGTCGCGCGGTTTGTCCAGGCCGGGCAGCGCCCCGCCGGCCACCCCATCCGGAAACGCGACGGCATGGCCGATGTTGATGCGCCGGCGGGGATCGCCCAGCATCAGTTTGAGCTGGTCCAGCAGGATGTACTTGCTGTCCCGCGCCTGCCTGAACGGGTCTTTGATGTCGTGGACCTGGCCGGAGCGGTCGGTGCTGGTCCAGCGGCCGGTGCGGGGATCGCAGTGGATGGTGCCGCCCTTGGCTTCCATGACCAGGATGCCCCGCTGAGGGTGGGCGATGACGAAGTCCGCTTCGCCGTCTCGGGGCCGGCCGGCGGGGTCCAGCGACTGCCAGGCGACGCTGTGGAAGACGGTGTAGGAGTTGTCCAGCTCGTCGCGGAAAGCGGCGTAGAGCCGGCGCTCGGCCTCGCTCCTGGTGTCTGGGCTGAGTTGGTTGGGGTACATGCGGGCCATGGGTTACCTCATCTGAAGCATATAACAACACAAGCTTCACAACGAATTGTTTCACAACGAATTGGCTTCACAACGAATTGGAGGATTAACCGAATGCTTATCCACGATAAGTCATCTCACACAGACAATTCGATACATCCCCGAATTCGTTGTGAAGTCGCCGGTAAAGCATCTCCTAAAACGGCAGATCCGGCCCGGCAAACGCTCCGTGGGCCACCGCCTCCAGCCAACCCTGCAACCAGAGACGTGCGCCCGGCGGAATAAGCCGGCCCAGAGTGAAGATGAAATCCCGATGCTGGCGGAAGCGGGTCAGCTCATTCTCGTCGCGCGGGTCAATCTCCCTCTCCATGGCCTGGCACATCAGCGCTGCGTTCTGCTCCGGCTCGCTCAGCCAATCCAGTGCCACGTTCTGGTACGGCCACGCCTCGATCTGGGAGAGAAGCGCCGGCACATCCACCCCCTGGCGGTCGAGGCCGGCCACGAGCGACAGTGCTTCGTCCCGCATCAGCCGGCGGTAGCGCAGCCCGGTGGGTGGCTCCGGCACCGGGACATCGACCCTCTCTTCCAGGGCCCGGCCGGCCTGGTGCAGGGCCGGGTCGAGCCAGGGCCGGCGCAGCACATCCATGAAGGTCTCTGGGTCCACCTGTTTGCTCGCCACCGGCGGTGGGGCATAGGGCGGGGCCGGTGCTGTGTCCCGCCGGCGCTCCTCCTCCTCAGCTTCCCACGCTTCGAGATCAGCGAACTCCTTCTGCCAGCGCTCGTCGCTACCCTCCGGATCGTACATGTCGAGCAGGCAGGAATCGGGGCAGTAGGTCCAGTGGTAGCCGTGGTCGTGGTCGGTCTCGGCCGATTCGATCTCCTCCCGCATCATCTGGCAGAGGGGGCAGTCATCATCTCCGATGGCATCGTCTACGTACTCCTTCGGAATCGGGTTGGGCTCCCCCAACTGCTCACGCCAGATGATCTCACGCGGCGCGGAACCGTAGAGATTGTCCTGGGGTGTGAAAAACCAGCCACGGATCAACTCGTCCAGGCGAGCCGTCTCGGCCTCGACGGTTGAGTTGGGGTCGGCCTCGGCCAACAGCCCGGCGGCGCGGTCACGCAACCACAGCACCAGGTCGCCGTACAATGCACATTCTTGAATTGACATGGCTTTCCCCCGTATTTTCCTGCTTGCGAATCATTTTGTGATTAGTCCCAGCGTGCTGACCAGAATGCCGGCCTCCGGATGCTGGCTCAGGTAGATCAACGTCCCCTGCATGGGATCGGCATAGGGTGAGGAGAGGTCACTGTCGATACGTAGCTTGAAGAAGCGCGGTACCTCGTTCACGATGAAACGGCCATCGGCATGGAAATCGATCGCTTCTCCCCCTTCGAAGCGCGCCTGATAGCTGAAAACAGGCCGGCCGGCGTAGTAGGCCAACACCGCGACGTCCCGCGTGTTCTCCACATTGATCATGTGCAACACCAGCTTGACTACACCCATCAGGTCTAGCAGATCCTTGTCCGTGATACGGCCTACCTCAAAGGGGTTGCCGGCATAAACAGTGGCGTTCAACGGATTCTCCGAGTCTTCCAGCACAAAGCCAACCTGGGGGTCGTAAGTCAGGGTGACACCGCCGTTGCGATGGACCTTTGGCCGGGTCATGCGCGCCTTCACGACCGGGCTCATGGCCCGCAGTTGTCGGCCCCTGGGCGTTAGCGGAGGCTCAGCCGGCGCCGGTCCCTCTCCGATTTCGTACAGGCGCTGCTGGGCCAGATCGTAATCCGGGTCGATTCCCAGAGCGCGACGCCACCAGCCCACCGCCTCACCCCGCCGGCCCAACTGTTCGCAGGCTACGCCCAACTGGTGTAGTGTGGCCACGTGCTGGGGCGCCTGACGTAAAGAACGCTCCAGCCAGGGAAGCGCCTCGTCCGGCTCGCCGAGCTCCAGGTAGAGATGGCCGATGTTGTGGAGCGTCGGGGCGTAGTCGGGGTCGCGGGAGTGGGCAGCCAAAAACGCTTCCAGTGCTTCGGGGTAGCGACCTTGCTCCATGCAGGCGATGCCCAGGGCGAAATGGCCCTCGGGACGATCCGGGTCGGCGGCGATTATGCGCCTGGCTTTGCGCTCCACGAGGTGAAAGTCGCCCATCTCCACATTGTGGCTGATCTGCTCCTGGAGATGGTCCACCAGATAGGTGCCAGGAGGGATTTCGCCTTGCTGGGCACGGCGGAGCTGACGGATGGTCTTCTTGATCTCACGCCGGTGGACCTGCGCGGACCAGCGACGGGCGAATTCCTCGAAGGTGGCGATGGCCTCCGGCAGCCGGCCGGCGCAGGCAAACGTGACACCCCGGCTATGTACTGCCTCTGAGACATCCGGGCTGTAGCGTTCGGCCTCGTCCAGCATGGCCAGCGCCCCGTCGTAGCGCTCCAGCGCCAGATAGCAGGCTGCCAGATTCTGATAAGCCGTTCCGCGGTCGTCGGGCTTGCTGACCAACTCCAGGAAATGCCGAAAAGCAACGATGGACTCGTCCCACCGCTCGTCGCCCATGGCCGCCAGGCCGTGCACCCAGTGGACGGTTGGATTCGTAGTGCGGTCAGGCCAACGCGACCGGTTTCGATTCTGGTGTCTCCTCTTGCGTCTCTTTCTGGGCATCGTCGTATTCCTCAAGGAATGCTTCACAACGAATTCGGGGATGCACCAAATCTGTTATGGGACAACCTGGCGGGGGTCGGGCTTCGGTTGATCCTCAAATTCGTTGTGAAGAATGATCATACCTCAATCCTCAAACAACCTCAACTGCAACTCCGCATCCGCCGGCCCCATCTCAACGTCCCCACCCCGCCCGCTGGGGATGTAGGCGACGGCGCCGAGTTGTGCCGCCTCGTAGACGCGCTGCTCCAGGTCGCGAATGGGGCCGGTAATCTCGCGGATGTCCGCACCCGCGCCGGCAAAGAAGTCCACGATGTCGGCCGGCGGTGTCTCCCCCCGCAGCCTGAACAGGGCCAGCAGCGCCAGGTCGCGGGTGATGAAGGACTTGGGCTCGTCGGGCAGGGCCGGCTGGTCGCGGTCCAGCAGCGGGAAGGTGGTGAGGATATAGGCGAAGTCTTCCTGGCTGAGGCCATACAGGTCGGCGACCAGAGCATCGATCTCGGCGCGGAGTTGGGCGCGCTCGCGTGGATCGGTGGCGGCATGCTCTGGCCGCCACGGTGTGGGCACAGTGTCCGGATAGTGCTGGGCAACCTCGTTCCACAGTTGAGCGAACTCCGGTGCAACACAAGTGAGCCGCGTAGCATTGAGGACAATCGCATCGAAATGCAGCTGGCCTCTCCGACAGCGAGGAATGGGCAAGTGTTGGAGTATAGAAAACGTAAGGTGGTTGGTAACTCGCATCCGCGCTAGGAAGTCGATGGAGAACGAATTCCACAACCCAGCCAGGAAAACGGACTGCTCAGATGTCAATGTGGACGTTTGGGTTGCTGGCAGGGTGTGCCCGCATCCACTTGCCAGCGGAAGGGCAGCACAGAGTAATGTTCGCTCATTGGTCGCAGCAGACACATCTCGCCATCCAATTCGGAATACCGTGTCCGGCCAAGCAGAGGCTCCATGTTTCGCAAGCAACTGCGCCTTGGCCTCAGGAGCCAGCCAGTACCTTGGTTCAGCAAAACGGTGCTCGAACTGATGCACCATCTTTCCTTCATACAGTGGAAGATACAGTTTGCCATCTGGCCCCAACCACGTTCGGTCTCGTTGCTCAGTATGGCCACCTTTCTCTAGCCACGCCCGATTGCGGAAGAGCTGGCTGTCACTGGTCATATTCACCTCTTGAGTAAAGCGCACATTCCAGGTATCGTTCAACTCTTCCCCGAGCAACGGATGGTCATTGTAGATTTCGGCCGCGATGTCCACCTCTCGCTGATTCTTGAACTCCAACGGCGAGAGCGTATCAGGAGAGAAACGGCGAATGTCTCGAAGTGTCAGGTCGAGACTCACAGACTGTAGACTGGCCAAGAGGCCGGCCATCTCCTCGGGTGCAACTGCATTGTGCACGTTCAGCCGGAAGAGGGACCGTAGAGCTTCAGTTTGCCCGCCGCGCTGGAGCGTCAACAGCACGAAACGGAATGCATGGTGTATGGACGGGAAAACGAAACGTTCATTGGCAAAGGCCAGTAGGTAGCGCACTTGACACATCTCGAAAACAAGCTGGCGCAGATCTCGGGAACTCAGATCAGTGTAGACCCCCGAGGGCAGCACCAAGCCCAATCCCCCGTGTTTACGCAAGACATTGTGGCCGCGCTCTAGGAAGAGCTTGTAGGTATCATTCTTGCCGGGGCCGACGTATCGGAATTCACCATTTCGCTTGAACCAGTGACTCTGCTGTGCAAAGGACAGCTGATACTCTCGCCATGACTGGTCCCTCGTTGGATCAGCTCGATATTCCTCTATTCGCTTCAAGGCCTCCTGTTTGTTGAGTTCTCGGAATAGAGGATCGTAGTTACTCCAGAACTCCTGGGACAACGGCTGAATCACGTCCCACGGCGGGTTGCCCACTACGGCGTCGAAGCCGCCGTTCTTCTTCGGCCGGCCATCCTTCTCGCGCCACACCTCGGGGAACTCCAGCTCCCAGTGGAAGAAGCGCTGCTCTCTGGCCACGTGCTCAGCGACGGCCAGGTAGGCTTCGCGTTCGGCGTCGGTCAGGCTGCCGGGGTCGACGTCCAGGATATGGCCGGCCAGCTCCAGGAAGACCTGGGTGGTGGGCGGCGGGGGAGACACGGGGAGGGGGAGAGGGGGTGAAGGGGTGACGGTCTCCGTGTTTCCCCCTCTCCCCCTCTCCCCCTCATCGCCTGCGGGCCAGAACCAGACGGCGCACCACAGGTCACAGACCTGCTTCGCCTGGCGGTAGCGGCTGTCGGCGGCGTGCTGGAGTTGGTCGAAGAGATGCTCTTTCTCCTGTACCAGCGCCACCGCCTCGTGCATGGGCAGGTCTTCGTCGGAGGTCTCCAGGTCCAGCCGGCGGGTCAGGGTGTCGGTCAGGGCGGTCTGGATGGCGTCGGCGTACTGCTGGTCCCACATGCCCGTTTGGGGTGTGTCGCCGCGGCCGGCGCGCGCCCGTTCCATGCGGTTGCGCTTGATCCGCTCGCGGGCCTCCGCCTTCTGCTCTCTGGTAGCCTCCTTGCTCACCTCTTTCAGCGCCTCGTCGGGGATCACGGTGATGCGCTCGACGGAGAAGTGGCCATCCTCGTCCCGCAGCGGTGCCCCGATGAGGGAGTTGCCGCAGCGCAGGTGGGCATCCAGGAAGGTCAGCGGGCGGTCACTGGCCAGCGTCTCCAACCACAGGGAGACTTTGGCCAGCTCCACCGCCATGGGGTTGAGGTCTACGCCGTAGAGGCACTTCTCGGCCACGCGGCGCTTGTAGGCAGCGAACTCGGCCGGGGAGATGCGCTGGTCTTCGTCCAGGCCGGCGGCGATGCGCGCCCGGCCGTAGGCTTCGGCCAGGTAGCGACAGGCCTGGATCAGGAAAGCGCCGCTGCCCATGGCGGGGTCGCACACCTTGATCTCCAGGATTTCTTCGGGGTGGCGGGCTTTTGGCCCCCCCTCGGTCCCCCCCAATACTGGGGGGGAAGAGGGAGAGGGGGAGTCTTTGGCGGGCGCGCAACCTTCGACGATGGGCTCCACCAGCGGCTCCAGGGCCTCCTTCACCAGGAACGAGGTGATTTCCTGGGGGGTGTAGTAGGAGCCGGTGCCCTTGCGCCGGCCACCCCACAGGCGCAGGACGAAGGAGCCGGGCCGCTTCACGGGCGGATGACCATCCGCCCCTACCACGATGGGCAGGCCGTACTCTTCGGCCTGGGCGCGGCTGACCAGGCGCTCTTCGCCTTTGACGCGGGCCACCACCGTCTCCTCGGTGACGATGGCCGGCTCGTAGACCAGCAGCCCCTCGTAAATGGAGCCGAGCTGATCGACGCCCAGGTCGGCGTAGGAGTAGCGCTCGCGGCGGTCGCTCCGCCGGCGGGGGCGGGACAGGGACAGCTCGCGGATCACCTGACGCATGGCGCGGTCGGGGATGCGGCAGCGGTCCAGCAGGGCCGTGCGCGCGGGATCGAAGAGCTGGCCGTTGAAGGGCGGGATGTCGAAGCCCGGGCTCAAGGCGGAGCCGGGAGGTGGGAAGCCCTGATGCAACATCTTGAACAGGGTGCGCAGGGTCTCAATGTAGTAGGTCTTGTCGGCATCCTCGGCGTGGAGTGGGCGCTCGGCCATCTCCCGCAGGTGCTCCACGCTGTAGGTATCGCGGTAGACCGGCGATTCACCCACCGGCAGCAGGTCGCGGGATTCGGCGTAGAGGATGAAGAGGAGGCGGTAGAGGAAGTAGAGAGCTTCCTCGAACAACTGTTGGATGGCTGGTTGGCTAGATGGCCCTTCGACGGGCTCAGGACGCCGCTGGATGGTTGGATGGTTAGATGGATCGTCGAGGATGCCCTGGATGAGGGCTTCGACGGCGGTGACGATGTTTTCGCGCAGGTCGTCGGCGATGCGGGAGGCGTGGCGCTGGCTTTCCTCCAGTACGCGGTCCAGCAGGCATTTGCCCGTCTCGGGGTCCGGCACGAAGGCCTCGTAGCGGAAGAGGCCCCAGAAGGCGGCCCACTCGTCGTTGCGGTCGGCGTCGAACAGGGCGGGAAAGTTGACCTCCAGGTACTGGCGAGCCACGGAGCCGCCCTTGCGGTACAGGCGCAGGCGGTCGCCGGCGGCGAGGATAGCCCAACGGGCGTCGTTGTAGTCCAGGGCGAATTCGATGGCGCGGGCGATTGTTTCCTCGGTTATTGGAGAATGGAGATTAGAGATTGGAGATTGGGGGTAGCAGTCTCGGTCCAGATCGGTGCCGAAGCCGTGCAAGTCCACGAACACCAGCGGTGGCTCGTCGCCGGTCGTCGGTTGTCCATCGTCCGTCGTCAGATACGCGGCGCGGGAGATCGGGACAAGGCCGTGGCGGGCGGTTTCGATGGGTGTGTCAAGACGTTGCAGGCGGAAGCCCAGGGCTTCGAAGAGTTCGCGGTGCCAGGCTTGCCAGGCCTGGCCGGCGGTGGAGCCGGTGTCGCTGTAGCGTGCCCAGGCGTTGCGGAAGGGCCGGCGCAGCAGCCGGCGGTTGGCCTCGCGCCCCTTGGGGTCCAGCTCGTCCGCGTGCTGGCGTTGGAGCAGGTCGAAGAGGTAGTAGGGCGAGAAGAAGGCCCCCTGGTTGACGATGCCTCGGTGAATCTCTGTTGTCTCCATGATTCGCGTAACTGAGTGCTCGGCTGCTAGACGACGTCCGCAAGGGCCATCGTCCATCGACAGTCCGGATAGCTGGCGCACCCAAGAAACACGCCTCGGTAGCCCTTACGTCCCTTGACCTGCCCCCCACAGAAACCACAGACGATCCCCATGAGCCGGGCGAGACTGGTGGCGTCCGTAGGCGTAATACGCTTGGTATAGCCGCACTCGCTGGTACAGGTCAGGTAGACACCGTAGCGGCCGGTAGCGGGCCAGAGGGCACCTCCACATTGCCGACAGGGCATCCCGACTGGGCTCTTGCCTTTGTCTAACTTCTCTTCCAGCGTTTCCTGTCTCACTTCTTCGTCGGGGATGAGACGCCAATAGGCATACAAGAGCTTGGCCGTGAGTGGAAAGTCCAGTCGCAGTACGGGACCAGATGATGATAGTGGGTCCACGTAGACCCACAGAAGCTTGCGGTCGATCCCCACTAGCCCCATCGACGTCCGAGATCGACTTCCCCAGATCTGGGCATTCTTGAGCCCGATGTAAAACGAACTACTGCCACTGCCACTCACAAAGAACCGGACTCGGCTCGGGTCGCAACGTTTGAGCACGTGCGCCGAAAAGTGGAAGTCGGCCAGGGCGGTCGGCCACCCGATGGCAATTTCCTCTTTTGCCTGGGTGAGATCGCTTTCAATGTCTTGGACAACCGTGCGGCTGTTAGGGAAAATGGTCAGACCAGGCAAGTCCATTCCCCACAGACTATGTGCTGTTTGGCGCGGCCATGTTGTAGTTTCAACCGTGGTCCGGCTTGCGATATCGTCCAGCAACTGACGGAAGCTGTCTAGTGGATCGAGCCGGCTGCGGATGTAGTCAAAGTTGGCAAGAACAATGAATTTGCCTCGCGCTCGACTGATCGCTACGTTGGCCAGCCGCATCGCGGTACTGCCCATCCCCCCTTGAACCAACAGTCCAGGCTTCTTTGGTTCTCCTTCAGCCACGTCAAACAGAATCACATCGCGCTCGGATCCTTGGAACCGATGAACGGTCGCTACATGTACGTTCTCGCCTGACAGCTCCATATCCTTCAGGAGGCGGTGAATTAGTCGAGACTGAGCATTGTAGGGTGTTACTATGCCGACGTCATCCTGGCCGGCTTGCGTCGCGGCGTATGCCAACTCAACTGTAGCCAGAGCGGAGATCGGGTTGAAGCGGCTGTGGGACTCCGGCTCGCTGAAGCACTGAGCCGAAAGCGACGTGAGATCCTTGAAGACAAGCGAGCGCCCAGGAGCTGGAGGTTTCTGAATTGTGAGCGCTGCATTCTGAGCAACGTTGGGACCGTCCTTCAACCGTTGGCCGTAGAACAGCGAGTTGGGAACGGCTGAGATAGCGGGGTGCATGCGGTATTGTGTCGCCAAGAGGACCAGGCGATTATCAGTCTGCCCTGCATTGACCTTCTGCATGATGCCGGCCTGGTCAAAGATATCCCTTTGTAGCCAACGTCGGGCAGAGGCCGTATCGGCCTGCGAAATTGGCGCCAATTGTCGGAAGTCGCCGTAGACGGCTGCATGCCTTTCAGCTAGGCTGCTCGCGAACGCACAGTGGGGGATATATGCCGTGCTCGCTTCATCGATGAGAACGGCATCAAACCGACGTTCATACACCTCTGGAGATATGGTAGCTTTGGACAACGTGCAGCCGACAACCAAGGCGTTGCCAATGAGCTCCGCTTCCTTCCGTTTCAACTCGGCATGCAATGGCTCTAGAGCACGCTTCGCCTCAGCTATCTCGTCCTTGAGTTGCTGCCGGAAAGTGTGACTGAGGTTCTCGGCACGGGACTGTCTAACAAGTTGACGCCGCTGTTTCTCAAGGGCTTCGATCTGACTGACCAGCAATGGACTCTGTTGGAGCACTGCCCCTTTGACGTGGAGTTGGGGGAAGTTATCCAATTCTGGAAGATAACTAACGCCATAGCGGAGGACTCTACCACTTCGATATGCGGGTGAACCCTGTAGAATCCTGGCCACGTTGGCCATGGCAACATCCACGGCCACATTGCTGTGGGTAACGATGAGTACTGACTCTCCGTGCTCTGCCAAGGCCGCCGCAGTGATGCCCAGTGTTCGGGTTTTGCCAGTCCCGGGCGGTCCCCAAATGAAGGTGACATCGTTGGCCAAAACCATCCCGACAGCCTGGAGTTGATGGTCATTGCACGCAATGGAGTCTCCGAGTTGCGCCTCGAGCTGCTCCAGCAGGGCGCGTGCCGTACTAATCTCTGCCGGAGAGACTCGAGACACATCTTCTAGCAGTCGATTCGGTAGCACTGAGTTATGGCCTGACTGGGAACGCAGCTTCTCCAATCGCCGTTGGAGTTCCACCAGCAAAAACCACGGAGAGGTGTAAAGGATTGCAGTGGCAACCGAATCACCGACGTGCCTTTGCACAGCAATGATCAGATCAAAACCTTCTATAGATAGAATAAGTCCTTGATGCTTCTGGCCTCGACACTCCAGGTCAATAGGGGTATCATCAGGAAAGTGCAACTCGGTATCGGCCGTGAAAGAGTAGATGTACCACCCATCCCGCACTCCCAGATAATGACCGTCACTCACATAGGTCTTCTGTCCTCCACTTGACCGTATGGCTTTGATCTCGTCATCAAGCGCGTGGCGGAATCGCCACAGGTACACATCTAAGGTCATTTGCGCCCCTCCACACTTGTCTGGGCAGGTCTCGCTCGTTTACATTGCTGCGACTAATTCAACTCCGATATCAACACCAGCGCTCCGATTGCGTCGATGGCATCTCCGCGCACGCGCTTCATGGCGCGGATCGCCTGCCGGCGTTGCTCCTCCTGCTTGAGCAATTGCTCCTGCTCCTTGCGGAAGCGCTGCAACCGCCCGCTGACGACGCCGAAGAGGTCGTACTGTTGCACCTGCGGCATGTCGGAGAAGCGATGGCGCAGGCGCTCTTCGCTGGCCTGCTTCCAGCGCCCCAGCCGGATCAGCGCGTCCTCGGCAATCCGGTCCTGCTGCTCCATCAGTTGCTGCACGCGTATCTGCTGCCGGCGCTGTACCTCCCGCTTTGCCCGCTCGCACGCTGTCTCGAAGGCCGCCTTGAACCGGGGCAGCACGTTCTCTTGCTCGCGGGGTGTCACATTTGGGTTGCGGACCGGGGGTCGGTGGGTGAAACGCCGCAGGTCGGCCTCAGGATCGCGAGACACCTGGCCATCCAGCCCGACGAACACCGTCTCGAACCGCTCCTCGATGGCCTCGCCGCGACCGTCCACAAAGCGCATGGCGTAGGTAAACAGGAATCCACCCTCGATGTCGCGCGGTACTTTGCGATAGCTAACCCGTGAGTGGAAGCCGGGCGAGAAGACCTTGCCACGCATCCGGCGCAGGGCGGCCCGCACCAACGGATGGCCTGGCGACAGGAACTCGACGCGCTGCGCGCCCTCGCGATCCCCTTCGACAGGCCCTTCGACAAGTCCTGGGCCGGACCAGGCCTCAGGAGGGGCCTCAGGACGGAGTTCTTCGGCCACGGCGATGTCGCGACGGAAGGTGGCGCGAGGGTAGGCGTCCCGATTCACCTCGGCCTGGAGGCTGGCCGGCACGACGACGCGGAAGACGCCGGCTTCATTCGTCGGCTCCAGCTTCCCGTTTTCGATGCGGAAGAAGTATGCCAGGAAACTCTGCACATCGTCGAATTCGGGCACAAAGGTGCGGGAGGCTTCCAACTCTGCCTCGATCTCCGCCATCTCCTGCGTTTCAAACACGTCACCCCGAATCAGCTCCTCCGGCACCTGCTCGCGGAGTTCGGCCTCGGTCTGAGCCTGGGCCTCATCGAAGCGTTCTTCGGCTTTGGCAGCCGCTGCCTCGGCATCGGCCTCGTCGAGAAACTCATCCACGTTGACCTTGGCCGCGATAGGGAAGACGTTGGAAACCGACCCCACCTGCTCGGCGATCTTCTCCAGCTTCTGCACGACCACCTGGGCCACCCGATCCTCCAGCGATTTGGTGGCCACCAGCAGGTAGACCTGGGGGCGCTGGCGCTGGCCATAGCGGTCGATGCGGCCGTTGCGCTGTTCATAGCGGTTGGGATTCCAGGGGATCTCCATGTGGATCAGGGCGTTGCACCCCTGCTGCAGGTTGATGCCCTCAGAGGCGGCATCGGTGCCCAGGAGGATACGCACGTCGGGGTCTTCCAGGAAGCGCCGGCGGTTGGCCTCGCGCTCGTGGGGTGGTGTCGTGCCATGATACTCGACGTACTGTCCCGCGTAGCCGGCCTGGTCCAGCACCTTCGTCAGCATCTCCAGCGTATCGAGGAACTCGGTGAAGACAATGACCTTCTCGCCGGCCAACTCCCTCTCCAGCAGGTTCAAGAGCGCCTTGACCTTGGCCTCCTGGCCGAAGGGGATGCGCTCGGCGCGTTCGATCAAGTCCAGGAGCACCTCATCCTCGGTCCGACCGTCAGGCAAGATCACCGCTTCGGTCTGGAGCTCTTTCTGCGAGCGGTCCTCGGGTGTATCTTCGGCCTCCAGGGGCAGATCCTCGCCGCGCACTTTGCGCAGCCGGTTGCGCAGACTGATCTCGCAGGCGTAGGCGCTGGATGCCAGACGCTTGCGCAGGAAGGTCTCCAGGAAGGTGGCACCCATGGCCAGAGAGCGCTCACCGGCTGCCTCCAGCTCCTGGGCACGCCGGCGCAGGAGGCGCGTGTACTCGCGCAGCCCACGGTCTAGACTGCGCTCGGCGCGCGAGCGGTAGGGCTCCACATCCAGCATGTGAATCTGCCGGCGCAGGAAGCGCGTGCCGTCGGCCTTGACCACCTGGGGCTTGAGCCGGCGCACGATGAGCGGGCGCACGATGGCCGGATCCAGGCGGTCGGGATCGACCACGGCGAAGGGGTCGAGGAGCCGAATCAGCGACGCGAAGGATTCGCCTTTGCCGTCGTGAGGCGTAGCCGTGAGCAGCAGCAGCGCCTCGCAGCGCTCCGCCACCACCTGCCCTAACTCGGCTAGCAGCTTGCGGCCCGAACCGCGCTCCGCCACGTGGTGCGCCTCGTCGATGATGGCCACGTCCCAGCGCACGTCGCGCCGCAGGTTATCCACAATGTGGCGCTGCGAGGCAAAGTGCATGGACATGATGAGGCGCGGGACGTAGCCGAAGACATTGAGGTGGGACGGCACTTCGCGGCGCAGGCGGGCGTAGTCCTGGCCGGCGTTGATCACCTCGAACTCCAGGCCGAACTTCTCGCGCATCTCCGCCTGCCAGCGCTCCGGTTCCGGCCGGGCGCGGGTGAGGATCAGCACGCGTTCGGCGCGCCGGCGCTGCATAAGTCGAAAGAGGATGAGGCCGGCTTCGGCCGTCTTGCCCAGGCCGGTGTCGTCGGCCAGCATGAGGCGGGGGAAGGGCAAATTCTCGATGCGTCGCAGCGGCACCAGTTGGTAGGGCTCCAGGATCAGCCGGCCCCAGTCCACCGACCCCAGGTGACCGCGACCGTGGGACAGGGTCAGGCGGTAGGCGTCGTGCAGCGCCTTCCAGGCGGTGTGGTCCCAGTTGGGCTCGCCCAGGGTCCACTCGACGGTTGGGACGTCTGCTCGCCCGATGGGTTCCAGGCCCAGGATGACGCGCACGCTGCGCCCTCGGTTCTCGCGGCTGCGCCCGAAAAGCTCGACGTAGGATTCGGAGGCGTTGTCGGCCACCTCCCAGTGGAGGCTGCGGAAGATTACACGTTGGCCGATTTCGAGGTTCATGGGAGGCTACTCAAAATGCAAAACAGCCGCAGCCAGCGGGATCATCCCACGCGCAACTGCGGCTTGTGTCCGAGTATCCGTCTTTTGGGAAGGGCTAGCGTTAATGGCCGGCATCCCCCTCCTCCTTGGTTAACGAGCCTTCTTGACCTGAACAAGAAAAACCCGCCGGCTGGCTTGCACCCGACGGGTTCCCGTGCCACAATCTCACTCGTCAGGTGTATGCGCCATACCTGGCCATGCCTCGGGCTCGGATCAGCCGCGAGGCTTTTTCTTTGGATTCAACCGTTGGACTGCATTATACCACCCCGGGCAATTTATGGCAAGCAGATTTGCGAAGGTTGGTGCTGATACAGAGGGCCGGGGCATCTGTCCCGCACTCTGGCCACTGCCAGCAGGCGGCAGACGGACCGAC
>CAZHMV010000095.1:0-21928 GCA_964532665.1 uncultured Anaerolineales bacterium | reverse complement strand
CAGCCGGCTGCAGCCAGAGTCCTGGAAACACCTCAGACTCAGTAGATCCAAATTCTAAGCTCAAAGCGGACCACAGTCCGCGTCTTAGCCGCTGGACTGTGGTCCAGCTAGAGCATTCTTGGATCTACTGAGACTGATTGCTGGACACGGGTCTTGACAAAGAGATCGTTCTTGAGTATAGTTGGCTGCGTTGTACAAAGCTTCATTGGCTTGCGAATTGAACATAACGCGTGCGTTGAAGCATCGACAGGCGAATACCGAAGGCCAGGCAGCCCCCTGGAAGCACTCTCACGACGTGCGCCTCTGGGGGCTTTTTGCTGAGGTGCAAACATGGCATCCAGTCTGACTCAGTCCATTTACCGGTACGACAGAGCGCGCCGGCGCGCTCTGTTCGAAGACATTCTGTCCATCGTTTCAGGTCGGTCCGCTGACCTGCTATCGTTCGAAGAGGTCCGTCGGCGGTTGAAGGGCCGGCAGGTCATTTCCCGTGGCCTGCAAACGATTCCGCTGGACCAAATCGTCGGCAGCGTGGGGCGCTATCGCGACTTCAGTCGCGCATTCCTGCCCCGGAAATCGGTCGATATGACGCGTTGGGCGCGTCTGGATCGGGCACTCAACCGGCTTGAACCCATTCCACCCATCGAGGTCTACAGGGTGGGCGATGCCTATTTCGTTCAGGACGGGAACCACCGCGTCTCGGTTGCTCGGGCCAACGGGATGACGCACATCGACGCATACGTGACCGAGTTGCCAATCAAAGTGCCGCTGGGGCCGGATGACGATCTCGACGATCTGATCATCAAAGCGGAATACATCGATTTTCTGGAGCAGACAGGGCTGGATCAGTTGCGGCCGGCGGCCGACATCGAATTCACCACGCCTGGCCGCTACCAGGACCTCCTCGATCATATTCGTGTTCATCGCTACTATCTGGCTCAGGAGCGACAGGGCGACGTGCCATGGGAAGAAGCGGTAGCCCATTGGTACGACAACCTGTACCTGCCTGTGGTCGAGGTAATTCGGCGGGAGGGTGCGTTGGAGCACTTCCCCGGCCGGACCGAAGCCGATCTCTATTTGTGGAGCATGAATCACCTGCACTACCTGCGTGAACAGTACGGGCCGGCAGTCGATCCCGAGCTGGCGGCCAGTGACTTCGCGCGGCATTTCACAGACAGGCCGGTGTCGAAAGCCGTGAAGACGGTCAAAGATGCGGCTAAGCGGGTTATAGACCCTGGAGATCCGCCAGAGATCGTCGAGCGTCTCGTGGACAGGCTGGAGCAGATGGAAGACGAGCAGACATGAAGATCCCGGAAGGTGACCTGGACCTGCTGGCCGTTGGCGAGACGGTGGTCGATTTCATCTCGGTCGAGGAGACGGATTGGCTACGCGATGCGTACACGTTCCGCAAGTATCTGGGCGGCTCGCCAGCCAACATTGCGGTGTACGTGGCCAAATTGGGTGGCAAAGCCGCTATCGTTTCCAAGACCGGGATCGGGGCAATGGGCCAGTTCCTGAAAGCGGAACTGCGCCGGGCCGGCGTGATCACCGATTACCTGGTCATGGACCATCGGGGTCACACCACCGTCATCTTCGTCTCGCGCACGAAACGTACGCCGGATTTCGAGGCCTTTCGGAGCGGTGACTACCGGCTGGAGCCCAAAGAGGTTGAAGAGGAGGCCGTCAGACGTGCCAGGGTGGTCCATGCGTCCACCTTTGCACTGTCGCGGGAGCCCTGTCGCTCGGCCGTGGGAAGGGCCTTTCAGTTGGCGCAGGAGCACGGCAAGATCATCTCGCTGGACCCCAATTACAGCCGGCAAATCTGGCCAGACTACCGGGAGGCGATGGAGGTCTTGCGCCGGATGTTATCCTATGCCACGATCACCAAGCCGTCATTGGACGATGCCACGCGCATCTTCGGCCGTGGGAGGGAGCCGGAAGCGTACATCACGCTGTTTCACGGGATGGGGCCGAAGATTGTGGTTCTGACGATGGGGTCCGAGGGTGTACTCCTCTCCGAAGACGGGGTGCTCACCCACATCCCCGCCCGGCCTGTCGAGGTTGTGGATGCCACAGCCGCCGGCGATTCCTTCTGGGCCGGCTTTCTGGTCGCCTTGCTGGACGGCAATCCCCTGAAGCGTTGTGCCCTGTTCGCCCGCGAGATCGTCGAGCGCAAGCTAACCACCGTCGGTCCCTTGCCGGCCACTATCGACCGGCAGTCGGTGTACGCGAGGGTGGATACGCTGGAATGCTGAGGATGTTCCGTCGAATTGGCGCGATGCCTGGAAGGTGGTATAATGCAGTGGGGCAAGGTATGACACTGACTGAGAGGATCAAACAGCGGGGCTATGAACTGGGGTTCGACCTGGTGGGGATCGCGCCGGCTGATCCGCCCCAGACGGTGTCGGCTTACATCGACTGGGTGAACCGAGGGTATGCCGGCGATATGCGCTATCTGGAGCGGCCCGACCGCGTCGAGCGACGCCGTGATCCCTCGGTCATTGTACCTGGCGTGAAGTCTGTGGTAGTTGTCGGTAAGAACTACTTCACCCGACAACTGCCGGCTGAGGTCCTGAACGACCCGTCGCGGGGGATCATTGCCAGTTACGCCTGGGGGGTGGACTACCACGATGTGATGACGCCGCGCCTGTACGAGCTTCAGACATTCATCGGGGAACAGGCGGGCGGCCAGGTCTGCGGACGGGCGTATGTGGACACGGGGCCGGTGCTGGAGCGGGCGTACGGGGTGCGGGCCGGCCTGGGTTTCTTTGGCAAGAACACCATGCTGATTCACCCGCGCTGGGGCGCGTGGCTGTTCCTCGGCGAGATTCTGCTCGACGTCGAGCTGGAGTACGGTGAGCCAGGCACCCGTGGCACGTGTGGTGCGTGCACACGCTGTCTCGATGCCTGTCCCACCGACGCTTTTCCCAAGCCCTACCTGTTGGACGCGCGCCGTTGCATCTCGTATTTCACCATCGAGCTCAAAGGCCCCATCCCGCCGGCGTTGCGACCACGGATGGGGAACCGCATTTTCGGTTGCGACATCTGTAACGAGGTCTGCCCGTGGAACAGGCGCTTTGCAAAGGCGACAAATGAGCCGGCATTCCAGCCGGCTCCCGACCGTGTAGCGCCGAAGCTGCTTGACCTGATTGCGCTGGATGATGACGCCTTTCGCAAGCGGTTCCGCGACAGCCCCATCAAACGGGCCAGGCGACGCGGCCTGTTGCGGAATGTGGCTGTTGCGCTGGGCAACTGGGGCGATCCGGTGGTCGTGCCGGCGCTGATCCAGGCACTTCATGATCATGAGCCGCTCATCCGTGGCCACGCTGCCTGGGCACTGGGTCAGATCGATTCTGTGCGTGCGCGACGTGCATTGGAGGGAGCTCTGGTCACGGAAAGTGACGACTACGTCCGCGATGAAATCGAACGAGCGACCCTGTGCGCTGTTGTCGCCGACCCTGACACCTTGGCTGTTTAGAGCCCATCCGAAAAACTCGTAGTAATGACTTCAGTCGTTCCTGAAGCGGCTAAGCCGCCACCGCAGACACTTTTCGGATAGGCACTTAGTCGCCGAAATGGCACATAATGTCTGCCTCAAATGGGAGAAGATCATGCCAACAAAGGTAGAAGATTTGGTTCACGAGATCCAGCAACTTTCTCCGTCGGAGAAAGAGTACGTAATGGAATCTGTTCTCAAGTTACTACAGACCGAGAGGGAGATTCGGAGTCTGGCCGATCTTAAAGCGCAGTACCCGGACGAGTGGCTGGCAGTGGTCATCCCCGAAGGGGAGGACCGATACGACCCGCAGCAGGGGCGTCTGGTAGCCCATAGTCCAGACAAGTCTTTCGTCTGGGAGCGTGTGGCCGACCTGCCGGCCGACGAGGACATCTACGTTTTTTTCAACGGCCCGGTGGCCGCGAAGGGTTTTGGGATCATCTTCCATGACACAACAGATACGCCTGTCGTTGCCACAGTGGGCGATTGACAATGTTGTCTTGCTCAACGTGCGGTTGAATGACCAGACGTTGATACGGATGTTGCTGGATACCGGTGCCAAGTACACTGTTGTCACGCCTGACGTGGCCCGTAGGCTGGGGCTTGAACTGGAAGATACGCCTCGCATTCCGGTAGCCACAGCCACCCGGCTCGAGATGGCGGCCCTGGCCACAGTCGACCAGATAGATGTCTATGGGCTGGTGCTGAGGGACGTTGAGACAGCGGTCTTGAATGTGCCGGCAGCACTGGGTATCGAAGGGCTCTTGGGGATGTCCTTCCTGAAGCGGTGCCGGATGGTGCTGGATGCGCCGGGCCGATCATTGGAGCTCGAAGTCATCTGACAAGGAGTAACTACCCAGCCCCCTGCTGCAGGCGGTTGAAACCGCGCCTACGGCTGCGAAGCACTGTCCTGAGGTCCCCCCCCCGAGCTCGTCGAGGGGCCTGTCGAAGGGTTGCCGCGAATTCAGTCGCCAAGCGAGGGGGCTGGGTAGTTACGACAAGGAAGACCATCTTGAAAGCAATTGGTTTCTACGAGCACGGTGACATCGATAAACTGCAGCTTCTCGAACTTCCCCGGCCTGAGCCGGGGCCGGGGAAAGTCCTGATCAACGTAAAGGCGGTGGCACTGAACCATCTGGACCTGTGGGTCCTGGAAGGTTTGCCCGGGCTCAGCCTGGAAATGCCGCATGTCGGAGGTTCGGATATGGCCGGCGTCATTGCCAGCCTGGGCGATGGCGTGACCGGCTTCCAGGTCGGGCAGCGGGTCGTGGTGAACCCGACGCTGAGCTGCGGCGATTGCGAGTGGTGCCGGCAGGGCGAGGACAGCCTGTGCGATCAGTTCGGTGTGATCGGTGAGCACAGCCGGGGCGGGATGGCCGAATACGCCGTCGTGCCGGCCCGCAACCTCATGCTCATGCCGGATGATTACCCGTTCGCGGAAGTCGCGGCCGCCCCGTTGGTGTTCCTCACCGCGTGGCGCGCACTGATCACACGCGGTCAGGTTCGACCTGGCGAAGATGTGCTGATCCTGGGAGCCAGCGGCGGCGTTGCCAGCGCTGCGATTCAGATTGGCAAACTGGCCGGCGCTAACGTCTACGCTGTCACCAGCAGTCCGGAGAAGATGGAGAAGGCCCGGGCACTGGGAGCGGATTGGACGGTGGACCGCACCCGGGAGAACTGGAGCAAAGCCGTCTACGAGGCCACCAACAGGCGGGGGGTGGACGTTGTCCTGGAAAACGTGGGGGCTGCGACCTGGTTCGACAGCCTGCGCTCTGCCAAAAAGGGCGGACGAATTGTCACCTACGGGGCGACATCCGGGCCGCAACCCCGGACGGACATCCGTTACATCTTCTGGAAACAGCTCAGCATTCTGGGCACGACCATGTCCACACGCTCGGAGTTCCACGACGTGATGAACCTGGTGTGGCAAGGCAAGCTGAAGCCGGTGATTGACAGCGTGTTCCCGATGGATGAGGCACCGGCGGCCTACCGGCGGCTTAAAGCGGGCGCGCAATTTGGCAAAGTAGTGATTGAGATTGACCGGGCCCCATAACATGAGAGCAGACCTGGATCGGCTGATGGCCGAACGAAACATCGATGCGGCCGTCATCATGGGGTCGGTGGCCGGCAACCCGACGTTGTACTACATGGTGAACGGCGCAAAACTCACCAGTGGCACCGTGGTCAAGCAGCGGAATCAGCCGGCCGTGCTGATCCATGGCTCCATCGAGCGCGATGAAGCCGCCCGGAGCGGTCTGGAGACTATCGATATCAAACGCTACAACTACCTGGAGCTGTTGCGTGAGGCCGGCGGGGATCGTCTGGCAGCCATGGTCCGTCTCCTGGCACGGGTGTTTCAGGATCACGAGATCTCCGGCCGCGTGGCGTTCTACGGCACAGGAGACCGTGGCGCTGCGTACGCGCTCTTACGGGCCATCGATACACACCTCCCCGAGATTGAGGTGGTCGGTGAGTTCGGCAGCAACCTGTTTACGGCCGTGCGATCGACCAAGGATCCAGCCGAGGTGGAGCGCATCCGCCAGGCCGGCCGCAAGACCGTCGCCACCGTTGATGCCACCATCGGTTTCTTGCGCTCTCACCGGGTGCGCGACGACACGCTGATGAACAACGATGGCGCTCCGCTGACGGTCGGCGGTGTCAAGCGTTTCGTGCGCCGAACCCTCTTCGAGCACGACCTGGAGGAGGAAGTCGAGACCATCTTTGCCATAGGGCGTGATGCCGGCATCCCCCACTCTCACGGCGAGGACGGCGATGTCGTCCGTCTGGGCCAGGCCATCGTCTTCGATCTGTTCCCTCGAGAACGGGGCGGCGGCTACTTCTTCGACATGACGCGAACATTTTGCCTGGGCTATGCGCCGGCTGAGGTCGTGTCGGTTTTCCAGGATGTGCAGGCCTGTTTTGATACCGTCGTGTCGGCGCTGGAGGCAGGGACGCCGGCCGGCCGTTTCCATCAGATGGCCTGCAAATTCTTCGAGTCCCGTGGCCATCCGACGCTCCTCTCGAATCCGGGAACGGAAGAGGGCTTCGTGCACACCCTGGGCCATGGCATCGGGTTGTCCATCCACGAACAGCCATTTATCCACGACGCACCCGGCGCGCAGGACGTCCTGGAGGCCGGCGCCGTCTTCACCATCGAGCCCGGGCTGTACTACCCGGACCGTCGCTTCGGCGTGCGTCTGGAGGATGTCTTCTACCTGGATGCTGAAGGCGTGTTCCACAACCTGACCAACTATCCGAAGCACTTGGTCATTGAGATGCCGGCGGGGGCGTAACTTTTCGATGCCATCGCGTTCTGCAAGTGGTGAATTCTTACGCCATGCAGGACTTAGAGTTGGAGAGATATTTGATGTCAAAGTGGATTCAAATACGTGTTGTGTCGGGTGAAGAAACAGCGCCGGCTGGTAAAAAGACAGCGCCGGCTGCGCCATCGTCTGGCCCGGGCTGGCTGCTGGTCATCGGCGGCGTGGTTGTGTTGGGGCTTCTGACAGTTGCCGTCTGGTTTTTTGCCTTTCGCGGCGGAAATCAGCCGGCCACGGCAACCGTGGCTCAGCCGCCGGGCGCTGCCGTTCCAATGCCGGCCGGTGAGCTCTCGAACCAGGGTGCTCCGGCCATTGGCGGCCCAACCTCGTCGAGCAGCGTGCCGGCCGCGGGAGACACGGGCACCGATTCGGTATCGGCCGAGGTGGCACGGCGGCTAACTTCGGAGCGACGGGTTGCTGTTGTGAACGGGGAGCCGATCACGGAAGCCATGCTGGAGCGCGAGGTGGGGATTGGGCGTGTGCTGTACCCGTTGTTGCAGGGTATCCCGGTGAACAACGATGCGCAGACCCTGCAGCGCATGCGATCTGACCTGCTCAGCAGCCTGATCGATGAGCGGTTGCTCGTGCAGGCGGCGAAAAAAGCCGGCGTGGCGGTCAGTGAGGCCGACCTGGATGCCCGCATTGACAGGATGTTGGGCAACATCGGCCTCTCTCGTGAAGACCTGGCCGACCAACTGTCAGCAGTTGGTGTCTCCATGGACGATCTGCGCGAATCGCTGCGGTCCACGATGCTGGCCGAGCGATTCGTCAGCCAGAACCCGCCGCCGGCCGACGTGTCGGCTCAGTCGGACTATGCCGCGTGGGTGAAGGTGCTCCAAAAGCAAGGCGATGTCCAGATTCTGACGGGCGACAACGTCTCGAAGACGGTTAAAGTTGGGCAGCCGGCCCCCGACTTCACACTGCGTGGCCCGGACGGAGAGACGGTACGGCTCTCCGACTTCACCGGCCACCCCCTTCTCGTCAACTTCTGGGCCACCTGGTGCCCGCCGTGTCGCCTGGAGATGCCTCTCCTCGAACAAACGTATCAGAAACTCAAGGATGGTGGCTTTGTCGTGTTAGCAGTAGATGTCCAGGAGGGTCCCGACAAGGTCAATCCCTACATCGAGGAGCTGGGCCTGACCTTCCCGGTAGCATTGGATCGAGGTGGCGCTGTTGCAACAGCCTATCGCGTCACCGGCCTGCCGACCACGGTGTTCGTGGACTCGAACGGTGTGGTGGCAGACATTCATCGTGGCGCTCTGGTGGAAAGCACACTTCAAGGGTACCTTGACAACATCCTCAAGTAATACCGACCAAGGACGAAGGACGAGCGACGAACCGTTGTTCGTCCTTCGTCCCCTGTCGCTTGCCACCCCTCCTTTCCTCTGCTATCATAAAGGCAAAGACAAAACGTAACGTAAGCATCCAGCGGGGCTGCGCCTCAACCCGACAGGAGATCAACACCTTTCCCACGGACGAAACAGAATATAGACAAAGGCGGGACGGGAAAAGTAAGAATATGTCCGTGAGGTTGCTACCCACCCTCCCGCAGGTTTGGAGCCTTTCTGGCTGAGAATTGCTGCTTCAAGACCGTTTTTCGGGTGCAAAACCATTGTGCATCGCAACCTGCGGGAGGGTCGCTGAGTAGTAACTCCGTGAGAATAACAGGTAATCACAACAGGACCACCAACAGGAAGGAGAACAGACGTGGGTGATAATACCATCATTGACCTGATTACGGCTCGGGAGATTCTCGATTCGCGGGGGAACCCAACCATTGAGGTCGATGTGTGGTTGGCCGGCGGTGCGATGGGCCGGGCGGCTGTGCCCTCCGGCGCGTCCACCGGTGTGCACGAAGCGCTCGAACTGCGAGACAAGGAATCGGACCGATTCGGCGGGAAAGGTGTGCTACAAGCTGTTGCCAATGTAAACGATGAGATCGCATTTGAACTGGAAGGCCTCGATGCGCTGGACCAGATGGCCATTGACAATCTAATGATCGAGATGGATGGCACGCCTAACAAATCCAACCTCGGCGCGAATGCGATTCTGGGTGTTTCCCTGGCTGTCGCGAAGGCAGCCACCACGGCTCTCGGCGTTCCGCTGTATGCGTACCTCGGTGGTCCGCACGCGCACGTGCTGCCGGTGCCGATGATGAACATTCTGAACGGCGGCAAACATGCGTCGAATAGCACCGATCTTCAGGAGTTCATGGTGATGCCGGCCGGCGCTCCGGGTTTCAGTGAAGCGCTGCGCTGGGGGACAGAAGTCTACCACAGCCTCAAGGCTGTCCTCAAAGCCAAAGGTTACAACACCAACGTCGGTGATGAAGGGGGCTTTGCTCCTTCTCTGGGGTCGAACGCCGAGGCAGTTGAGCTGATTCTGGAAGCGATAGAACGCGCCGGCTACGTTCCGGGCGAGGACGTCTACGTCGCCGTGGATCCGGCCGCCAGCGAGATCTATGAAAACGGCAAGTATATCCTGAAAAAGGAAGACCGAGCGCTATCCGGCCCCGAGATGGTCGATTTCTACGCCGATTGGGTAGAGAAGTATCCCATCATCTCCATCGAAGATGGCCTGGCAGAAGACGACTGGGGAACCTGGCAACTGCTGCAGCAGCGCCTGGGAGATCAGGTGCAGATCATGGGCGATGACTTGCTGGTGACGAATCTGGAACGTCTCAATCGAGGGATCGAGTTGCAGACCTGCAACAGCATCTTGATCAAACTGAACCAGATTGGAACGCTCACCGAGACCCTGGCAGCCATTGAACGCGCCCAGAAAGCCAACTGGACAACCGTCGTTTCACACCGCAGCGGTGAAACCGAAGACACAACCATCGCCCATCTGGCGGTGGCAACCAACGCCGGCCAGATCAAGACCGGCGCGCCGGCCCGCTCCGAACGGGTTGCCAAATACAACGAACTGCTCCGCATTGAAGAAATGCTGGGTGAGTCGGCGGTCTACGCGGGCCTGGATGCCCTTTACAACCTGAAATGATCGCCCTGATTGCCCACGATGCCAAGAAACTTGACCTGGTTACCTTTGTCAAAGATCACCGGGAAGTATTTGCTCGCCACGAACTGGTGGCGACCGGCACCACCGGCAGAATCTTGCACGAGAAAACCGGGCTCGAAGTGCGGCGCGTCAATTCGGGTCCGCTGGGTGGCGACTTGCAGATTGGGGCTATGATCGCCGAGGAACGCATTGATGCGGTGATCTTCTTCCGCGATCCGCTGACAGCCCAGCCCCGTGAGCCGGATGTCTCGGCCCTGATGCGGGCCTGCGATGTCCACGTTGTACCGCTGGCCACGAACCTGGCGACGGCCGAAGCCATCCTTGACTGGATCGAAGAACGGGGAGTTGAGAAGGAAGAAGCGATAGGTTAGCAATCTGGTTCGTAGTGCGCCCTGAAGCGCGTACTACAACCATGTTGGTTAGTCGTGAAGGGGTTAGCAAGGAGGCGTCCGATGATCTACAAGGAGCCATCGGACAAACCGGGCAAAGTGCGAGTCACCTTTGAGCTGCCGGCGTCCATCTGGGCCGACCGGGTGAACCTGTGTGGCGATTTCAACGACTGGAGCGAGACAGCCACACCCCTGCAGCAAAGGCGGTCCGACGGCACCTGGTGGGTGACGCTGGAACTGGACGCCGGCCGGCGCTACCAGTTCCGCTACCTGGTCAACCGCACCGATTGGCACAGCGATTGGAACGCCGACGGTTACGTAGAGAACATCCATGGCACGGACAACTCGGTGGTAGACACAACGCTCGAAGAAGTCGATTGACATGCACAACTTCGATGTTCGGATACTTGGCAACGTCGGCGACGGCTACCGGGTCGAGGTGACGGCATCGCCGGCCGGCGAAACACCGCAAGCTGTCCCTATGCCGTCACCCATGGAACAGCCGGCCGTCGAGAGAGCGTTGCAGGACCTGCGGGACTTCCGCGCCGCTCCGAGCGCCGTGCGCGAGCTTGGCAACGCGCTCTGGCAGGCGGTATTTCAGCCTCCAATCGCCGGCCGCTACGCGCAGAGCCTGGGCATGGCCGGCGATGACGGGTTGCGCGTCCGCCTGCGGATCGACCCGGCCGAGCTGCAGTTGCTTCCCTGGGAATACCTCCACAACCCGGAGACCGGGCAGTTCCTGGCCCTTTCGCGCCGGACGCCGTTGGTCCGCTACGTGGCGCGACCTCAGCCGGTTCCCCCGCTCACGGTTGAGGGGCCGCTCCGCGTCCTGGTGCTGATTTCCGCGCCCACGGACCAGCCGGCCCTCCAGGTTGACCGGGAACGGACGCTGATCGAGGAGGCGTTGCGCCCTCTGACAGCGGCCGGCGCTGTCGAATTGACAGTGGAGACCGATGGCCGGCCAGATCGGCTGCAGGATCGGCTGCGTCAGGGCTATCACGTGCTGCACTACATCGGTCACGGGATCCTGACGCGTGGACAGGGCACTTCGACAAGCCCTTCGTCAAGTCCTGGGCCGGACCAGGCCTCAGGAGGAACCTCAGGACAGGGCTACCTGGTTCTGGAGGATGACGAACATGCCTCGCGGTTTGTGGGCGCCACGGCGTTGGAGCCCCTGCTGGGAGGCACGTCACTACGCCTGGTGGTGCTAACGGCGTGCGAATCGGCCGCTGCGCCCGGTGATCCCTTCCTGGGCCTGGCGCCGGCCCTCGTGCGGGGGGACGTGCCGGCGGTGGTCGCCATGCAAATGTCCATGCCCGATGAGAGTGCTGTCGTCTTCACCCGCGAGTTCTATCGATCGCTGGCCCACCGCTGGCCTATCGACCTCTGCGTGACGGAAGGCCGGCTGGGCATTCGCGCCGCTGTGCGCGAGAGGCGCATCGATTGGGGCATCCCGACGCTGTTTACGCGAAGCGACGACGGGATCATCTTCGCCCCCGATGAGGAGACGGTGGCTGGCTGGAGCAGTCTATCCCCCGCCGTTCCTGAGTCCGAAACGAAAATCCGCAGCGGTGGGATAAACATCACCGACTCCACCGTGACCATCGAAGGCGACGTGGCCGGCCGGGATATGATCAAAACGAACTTCGGTCGTTCTAGCGAAGCCGACGAATCAACGGATGTGATTGCTGCACTCTGGCGAGCCATCCGCCGGCTGCTTGGCACGTAGCTATGTCCTGGCGTTCCTACTCAGCCACTTTGCGCCTGGCGAATAAATTCGCGGCAACCCTTCGACAGGCTCAGGACGTCGCGCCTGCGAAACCGGCCTTCGCCGGTTGGATTTGGAGTCGCCGAAGGGCGACCCTTCGACAGGCTCAGGACAGCGCTTCGCAACCGTAGGGGCGGTTTCAACCGCCGGCAGCTCAATGGCCATCTAACATCATGACGAACCGGGTGCAGCCCAGCGGCACATTGTACGTTGTCGCGACGCCTATCGGCAATCTGGAGGACATCACGCTGCGGGCGTTACGCGTGCTGAAAGAGGTGGCCCTGATCGCAGCGGAGGACACCCGCACCACTCGCAAGCTTCTGAGCCACTACGACATCCACACTCCCCTGACCAGTTATCACGAGCACACCCCTTCTGCGAAAGAAGAAAGGCTGCTGGACTCACTCGTCCGGCAGGACATCGCGCTGGTCACGGAGGCGGGCATGCCTGGCATCTCCGACCCCGGTGTCCGGCTGATTCGTGGGGCCGTTGAGCGCGGCTACACCGTCGTGCCGGTGCCCGGACCATCGGCGGTGACGACGGCTGTGGCGGTGTCCGGGTTGCCGGCGGATACCTTTCTGTACGTGGGATTCCTCCCCCGCGATGCGGCGGAGCGTGTGGCCCTCCTGAAATCGGTGGCACCACTGCCTCACACGCTGGTGGCGTTCGAGAGCCCGCATCGGCTGCGAGCCAGCCTGAACGATCTCGCTGACGTACTTGGCGATCGTCAGATCGTCATCTGTCGCGAACTCACCAAGGTTTACGAGGAAGTGTGGCGCGGAACGACGAGCGAGGCGCTGCGGCACTTCGAGATCGTGGAGCCGCGCGGTGAGTTCACGCTGGTGATTGAAGGTGCGGCCGAGGAACCGCTGGCGCCGTGGACCGAGGCACAGGTTCGTGCCCTGCTGGCCGAACGCAAGGCCCAAGGGGCCAGGGCCAAAGCGACGGTGAAGGAAGTTGCCGAATTAGCCCGCTGGCCCAGGCGAGACGTCTACCAAATCTGGATCAGGCTGGGAGACTGACCTACGGGCCAGACCTCCGAGGTTTCCCTGAGCGATCAAGGGACGTTTGCCAACTCTCTTGAGCAGCACCAACGCCCGGTCATCGAAGGGGGGCTGATCACCAACGAAGTCACGCAGCGCATCTTCAATGACTGTGATCAGGTCCGCTGCCAGCACGCTGTGGTATTCGAGAATGAGACGTGCCAGACGTTCCTCACCAAAATCCGCGAAGTCGGCGTTGACGGCTTCGGTGATGCCATCGGTGTATAAAAGCAACAGGTCGCCAGGTCTCAGCGTGACGGTGCGCTGCTCCAGTGTGATGTCGGGGATCGCTCCCAGGGCGATGCCAGGGGCGCGCAGCCTGGCGATGCTGCCGGCCTCGCATTGATACAGCAGGGGCGGCACATGGCCGGCGTTGACATACGTGATCTGCGAGGTCTCGGGATCAAGGACGGCGTAGAACACCGTCACAAACATGTCCGTCCGCGCGTCGGCCAGGATCAGGTCGTTGGCCCGTTCGAGGGCTGCTGCCGGCGTTTCCTTGCCGATGGCCATAGCCCGTAGCAGTGTGCGCGCCATAGCCATGAACAACGCCGCCGGCACGCCCTTGTCCGAAACATCTGCAATGAGGATGCCCCAGTGCCCGTTGCGCAGCGGGATGAAATCGTAGAAGTCGCCGGCTACGTTGCGCGCTGGCTGCCAGCTTGCGGCGATGTCCCAGCCGGCAATTGCTGGCAGAGAGGCCGGCAGCAGGCTGGTCTGGATGTCCAGCGCCACGCGCAGTTCCTGCTCCAGCCGCTCGCGCTCGCGAGATTCTTGATAGAGGCGCGCATCTTCGATGGCAATCGCAATCTGATCGGCCAGGGTTTGGAGAACAAACAGGTCGTCGGCATCGAAGGTGCCTGACGCGCTATTCTGAACATCCAACACACCCAGCACCCGATCCTCCACCTTCAGGGGCACTGCCAATTCAGCCCGGGTCTCGGCAAGGATGCCCAGCTTATCAACGGTATACCGGGGATCCCTGGACACATCGTTGATCAGCAATGGCTCGCCGTATTGTGCAACCGATCCGATAATTCCCTTGCCGAAGGGCAGCCGATAGCCAGCCTGTCGCCATTGGGCAGCTTCCGGGCCGGTACTGGCTCGGAACACCATCTCGTTCCCATCGCCCCGCGTGAAAATCCGTACGTGGTCGTACTCGAAGCTGGCTTGGATCAACTCCACCACGCGGATGAAAAGGTCTTCCAGCTCCAGGATGGCGGCTACCTGCCGGCTCACTTCACTGATAGCTCCGAGTTGGTTGACGCGGGCCCGCAGCCGGCGTCGGGCTTCCACCAAACGCTGTATGATGGAGCCTGTAACGACAAACCCGCCGGCCAGCAAAATAAAGATTGGCCAACCGAGGACCGTGTAGACAACGGCCACGACCAGCGCCATCGGCAACGGCATGAGCTCGACCAGGAAGGAGGAGGCAATGATGGTGCGAAGGAACGCCACGGCTCCTGCAACCCCAACGCTGAGCCCGACTCGAATAGACCAACCGAGGTGGTCGAGCCCGAACCACGTCAGGAAGAGCGCCGCGAGGGGCAGGAGGAGATCGATGGTGACCTGAACCGGCTGATAGTGTCCGCCCAGGGCGACGTACACCGCGCTGCCGGCCAGTGCCATCAGGACCTTCAGGCCGGCGTTGAAAATGGCCGTCTCCCAACGCTCCGGCGTTCCCCACGTCCATCGCGGTCGCCTCAGCATGAGGTAGGTGAACTCGCTGAGCACGGCCACCCATCCGCCGAAGACAGGCCCGTAGATGAGCAAGGCGGACAGGTCGATGACGCCCACCAGGCTGTGCGTGACTTCGCCCGGCCGGCGGCGGGAGCGCGCGACGCGTTCGGCCGTCTCGTCGAAGACGTGAAACCCAAGGCGCTTGATGATCAGGGACAGGCCGGCAAAGAAGATCAGCGGGAGGGGGCTGTGGAATAGCATCCCCCCGGACAGGCTGACGAGGAGTGCGAGGCCGGCCAGCCCAATGCCGAAACTGTAGAGGCGGGCGACCGAGAGTTTCATGGCGTGGTCTGGTCGGCTGGCTGGTCGTGAGGCGCTTCGCGAAAAGCCTCAATGGCGGCCTTTTCCGTGTCGAAGAGAGGAAAAATCTGGTCGAATCCAGACATGCCGAAGACCTTGCGCACCTGAGATTTCAGGCCAAACACCTTCACGTCGCCGCCGTGGGCCCGTGCTTTGCGAACCGCCACCAGCAGCACACGCAAGCCGCTGCTCGAGATGTACGTTGTGTGGCGCAGGTCAATAACGAGGCGATAGTGAGTATCGGCCATCAACTGCTCCAGGGTTGACGCCAGTTCCCGGGCCAGATCAGCATCCAATCGGCCACGGGGCGCGACCAGGCGCACATGCCGGGCCTCAGCCGGCGTGCGGACAACGACGGGTTTCCACCGCTTCGTCATGGTCAGGACATTCCCGCGCACCTCGTCGAACTGGAAACGGACGTCGTCCATCAACTGGCGCATGAAGAACAGCCCCAGGCCGCCGACGGGCCGCTCTTCCAGGGGGGCTTCGATGTTCGGCTCTGGCACGGCGTCTGGATCGAAGGGGTGACCGAAGTCACGGATCGTAATGGTGACGCCTTCGTCCGTCTGCCGGCAACTGATCTCAATCGTGCCACTCTCATCTCCCCCGTAACCATGCTCCATGATATTCGTGCACGCCTCGTCCACGGCCATCTGGACGTCAAAGGTTTCCTTCGGCCCCATGCCCCAGCGTTCGGCCACATCCTCGAGGAATGCAGCGATACGCGCCAGATTCTCTGGTCTGGCATGAACTTTCAACTCGAACGTTTCCTTCCCGATCATCTCAGACCCACCCCTCTGGACCAGGGCCACCGGCGGACACCACAAGAAAGAGCCTGAGATCCCGTCTCAGGCTCATCAATGACGAGTGCAGATTGACGTGCTAGAAACTACCCACGGCTTCGGCCAGATCATCGTACATCTCGAACAGTTGTGTGAAACCAACCAGGTCGAACGTTTCTCGGATATACCCCTGCACGTTTGCCAGTCTGACATCCCCGCGATTCCAGCGGCGGGCGTCCTTGCGTGCGGCCAGAAGCGCTCGCAGGCCCCGGCTGCTGATGTATTCGACATTCTCCAGGTCGATGACAAGGTTGTACGTCCCGGCGTCAATGAGCTTTTCCAGGGTCTGTTCCAGTTGGGGTGATGTGTCGTGGTCAATGCGGCCACTGACCGTGACTACTGTCACCCGCTTCATCTCTTTGGTTGAGATTTCCATTGGGTCTCCTTCCACAGGTGTGCAGGGTCAGACGAAGGGATTATACCATACGCAAGTTGGGAAGACAAGGGACCATTGACCAGGCCCTCGACGCAGTCGTGAGGGTACAAGGGGGGTGGTGATCTGCTGAGACCACACGGCATAGGGCAGGACCTCTGCCCCGGGGCGAACCGTTAGCGGCACCTTTGCCGCGGGCCGGCGTCTCCGCCGGCAAGCGAGACCTTTAGGGTTTTACAAACCCTAAAGGTCTTAAAGGTCTGACCGTAGAGAACCTCGGTTGCCGTTGTTTCCAACCGGTATCTGTATCGCTTCCTCAATCACACAGGCCGAGGCCGGCACCGGGAAGCGAAGACACAAGTCCATAACCTCCTCCCGAACCTGGCGAAGCACAGCCGGCTCGTCGAAATGTAGCAGGACTCGCGTGATCCAGTCCGCGACCTGGTGCATCTCGTTCTCGGTGAAGCCTCGGGTGGTGACGGCCGGCGATCCCAGGCGAATGCCGCTGGTGACAAAGGGCGAACGTTGGTCGAAGGGGATCATGTTCTTGTTTACGGTGATGCCGGCACGTTCCAGCGCCTTTTCGGCCTCTTTCCCGGTCACACCGGTGTCGGTCAGGTCGGCCAGGAGCAGGTGGTTGTCGGTGCCGCCGGATACGATGCGGATGCCATTGTTTTGCAGGCGGGTTGCCAGAGCTTTGGCGTTGGCAATGATCTGACGCTGATACTCGACGAATTCCGGCCGCAGGGCTTCCAGGAAAGCCACCGCCTTGGCCGCCACGATGTGCATCAGCGGGCCGCCCTGGGTGCGCGGGAAGATGGCGCGATCGACGGCTTTGGCGTGCTCTTCCGTGGACAGAATAAAACCTCCACGCGGCCCACGCAGAGTTTTGTGGGTCGTGGAGGTGACGATGTCGCAGTAGGGAACCGGGTCAGGGTGCAGATCGGCGGCAATGAGGCCGGCGATGTGGGCCATATCGACCATGAAGTACGCGCCTACTTCGTCGGCGATTTCCTTAAAACGAGCGAAGTCAATGGTTCGCGGGTAGGCGGTCGCGCCGGCCAGGATCAACCTCGGCCGATGCTCACGGGCCAGGGTGGCAACCTCATCGAAGTCGATCTGCTCGGTCTCGCGATCCACGCCATAGGAGACGATGTTGAATATCTGACCGGATAGATTGACCGGGCTGCCATGGGTCAGATGGCCACCGTGGGCCAGACTCATGGCCATGATTGTGTCGCCCGGCTCCAGAAGCGCCAGATAGGCGGCGAAGTTGGCCTGGGAGCCCGAGTGGGGCTGCACGTTGGCGTGATCGGCGCCAAAGAGTTCCAGCGCGCGCTGGCGGGCCAGCGTTTCGGCGACGTCAACGAACTCGCAGCCGCCGTAGTACCGCTTGCCTGGATAGCCCTCAGCGTACTTGTTGGTCATCACCGAAGCCATGGCCTCGCGGACCGCCCGGCTCGCGTAGTTCTCCGACGCGATCAGCTCGATGCCTTCGAGTTGCCGGCATTCTTCGCGCTGGATGGCTGCGAAGAGATCAGGATCGACCTCTGACAGCGGCGCTGAGAGGCCGGTCGTGGTGGGTCGTACAGGTGCAAGAATTGTCATCAGATTCCTCCTTTCTTGCAGAGATGTTCGGACAAAAAGAAAGCCGGCAGAGGGCACTCCTCTGCCGGCTGATGTGTGGTATAATTGCTCACCACATCATGAACAATGTCAACATAGATTACACGCACCCAGTCCGCGGAAGAAACCCAGGCAAGAACGTCGATCGCCGACCAAAGCCGGCGTCGTACCGTTGCCAAGAATGCTGCCGATCCGAACGACCAGGAAATGCATGGGTTGAAGGTATCGCTCCGCTGAATATACTCTGATTGCCGGGTATCTCCCGCTCTCTCGTGATATTGTAACGGTCGAATGGCCCTCAAGATACGGGGCTGACCGTCAAAAGTCCGATGTAGTATAGCACAAATCACAGAAATGTCAAGGCGAGCAATGGAACTGTTGCGTAATGTCGCTGGCGATTTAGGCATCGACCTGACACCGACCCAGCTTGAGATGTTCCAGACATACTACGAAGAGCTTGCTGCCTGGAACCGGCAGCGGAACCTGACTGCCATCACAGATTACGAAGAGGTCCAGGTGAAGCACTTCGCTGATTCGCTGGCGGTCCTGCCGGCCGTGGATGCCGGCGACTTTGGAGAGTCGATTTCGCTGGTGGATGTTGGGAGCGGGGCCGGCTTTCCCGGCTTGCCACTGAAAATCGCGAGGCCGGCATGGCAGGTCGTGCTCGTAGAATCCACACGCAAGAAAACCGCGTTTTTAGAACACATAATTACCCAACTTGGGCTACAGGATGCGGATGTGGTGTGGGCCAGGGCTGAGGATGTGGGCCGGGACCCGGCCTATCGCGAGCAGTTTGACATCGCCGTCGCGCGGGCTGTGGCGGACATGGCCGTTCTGGTCGAGTACGCGCTACCGCTTCTGCATATCGGTGGCTGGTTCGTCGCTCAGAAGGGCACGGATCCACGCGATGAGTTGCACGCGGCCGAGAAGGCCATCGAGACGCTGGGGGGTGCATACCGCAGCACCATTCCGTATCGGCTGCCGGCCTTCGACGAGCCGCTGCATCTGGTGGTCATCGAGAAGGTGTCACCGACGCCGGGGAAATATCCGCGTCGGCCGGGCATGCCGGCGAAGAGGCCGATTGGCTAATGAATGCTCCCCTCTTCCACGTGCAACACGCGTGCCTGTGCCAGAAATGCCTCTGAGAAGTCCGTAAGGTCGGTCGAGGTGAGAAAGGCTTGCTGGTGACGCAGGGCCACGGCCATGAGGTACTGCCGGCGGGCAGCATCCAGCTCACTCATCACGTCATCCAGCAGCAGGATGGGCGGCGCGCCGGTCACGGTCTGGATCAGCTCGGCTTCAGCCAGACGCAGCGCCAGGGCGATAGTCCGTTGCTGGCCCCGTGAACTGTACACCCCCATATCGATGTCGTTCACCATCATCGCGATGTCCGCCCGATGTGGGCCGACCAACGTGATGCCACGGGCCCTCTCAGCCGGCTGGCGTTGGTCCAGTCGGGCCTGGAAGACCTGTGCGATTTGTTCCCGCGACGGCGCCGGCGACTCAGGGTGGTCCGACGGCATCTGAAGCACCACGTCGGCCGCCGGCCCTTTCAGGACACTGGACAGATAGCTGAGGGAGAGTCTCTCACCCCCACCGGTGAGATCGGCGAGGATGGCTTGCGCTCGTTCGCTGAGGCGATCAATGGCCCGCAGCCGGTAGGCGACGATGGCCGCACCGTACTCCACCAGTCGGGCGCTCCAAAAGACGAGCTCGGCCGGGTCGCCGCCTTCATCGCGCAGCCGGCGCAGCAGGTGGTTGCGCTGTGAGACGATTCTGTTGTAGTGCGACAGCGCGCGGGCATATCGGGGGTCGAGCTGGCTCAGCAGGTCGTCGAGGAAGCGGCGGCGGACGCTGGGCGGGCCGGCTACCAGGTTGGTGTCCGTGGGCGAGAAGAGGACAACGTTGACGAGGCCGGCCAGGTCCGCAACCCGCTTGCCGACTCCGTCAACCTTGATCGTTTTCTCCAGCCGATCCGACTCGCCCTGCTGAATGGGGTTGATAACCAGCGCGATTTCAATTCGTTTCTTCTCGCCATCGGTGACGAAATCACCCTCCAGGCGGGCAAATCGAATCGGTTCGGCCGGCTCGATGGTCGAGGAGCCGACGTTCCAATGGATAAGTTGACGGTCCGAGAGGGCGTGAGGGGTGCCGGCTGTCGCCAGGTAGTATATCGCTTCGAGCAGGTTGGTCTTGCCCTGCGCATTGCCGCCCTGCACCACCACACACCCAGGCAAGAGGTCCAGCTTTAGCGCCCGGTAGTTGCGGTAGTTGGTCAGGGATAGCCGTTGAATGTACATGAACAGGAAAAGAGGAAAAAAAGGGAAAGGGGAGATGAGATCGGAGAGAGCGCGCTCCTTTTTCCCTTTTTCCCTTTTTCCCTTTTCATTCCGCCCTTCCGTTTTCCATCTTCCGTCGGCCTAGCTTCGAATGTGCATCGGCATGATGACGTGGACGAAATCCGGGCCACCAACCGGTTTGAACACGCCAGGGCTCGAAGGCGTGCTGGTTTCCACTGCCACCTGGTCAGCTCCGATCACATTGAGGACATCCAACAAGTATTTGGCGTTGAAGGCAATCTCCAGCGGTTCGCCTTCGATGCTAGCGTCGATCTGACTTACGTTATCGCCCAACTCGGCCGACGTCGCGCTGACAGTGAGCGTGCCCGGCTGGAGTTCCGAGCCGGGCTCGATTCCCAATCGCACGATGTTGGCCGCATCTCTCGCGAAGAAGCTGGCGATCTTCACAGCGTTGAGGAATGGCTTCACGTCTACCACCGTGCGCGTACTGAAGCTCTTCGGGATGATCTGGTTATAGTCCGGGAAGTTGCCCTCAATCAGTTGGGAAAGGAGATCGATGTTCGGCAGGTGGAACAGGACCTGGTTGCGCCCCTCAGTGACGGTGACCTCTACGTCCTCCTCGGCGTCGCCGAGAATACGGCCCAGTTCGCTCAGAGCGCGGGCCGGGATGATGACCGACAGAGGTTCCTCGGCGCCGGCGCCGATCTCTGCAGTGCGCACAGACAACCGGAAGCCGTCAGCGGCGGCGAAGGTGATCGAACCGGCGTCGAACCGGGTCAGAACACCGGTGAGGATGGGCCGGCTCTCATCCGTCGCCGCGGCGAAGGTGGCCTGAGCAATCATTTCCTTCAGCGTATCCGGGTCCAGCGTGATCTGGCCGCCGTCTTCGACCGTTGGAAGCAGCGGGAACTCGCTGGAGTCGATGCCTTTGATGTTGGCTTCGTACCGCGAGCAGGTCAGATGCAAGGTCTGGGTACGTTCCACCAGATCCATGTCGATGGTTTCGGCCGGCAGCGAATTGACGAAATCGGTCAGCAGCCGGGCCGGCACAGTCGTTTCACCTTCCTCCTCGACCTTGGCCCCTATCCAGCAATTGATGCCGATTTCCAGGTTCGTTGCCGCCAGTTTCAGCCGTGAATTGTCGGTCGCAATCAGAATGTTAGAAAGTACGGGCAGTGTTGTGCGCGTGGCTACGGCACGGCTGACGATGGCCAATCCGTGGGCCAGGTTTTCTTGCATGCATGATACGTGCATCGGCTCCTCCTGAGCAGGTCAATGCGATCGATTCCAGGAATTGAAGTATACTACAAAGCTGACAATCTGTGCAAGGGGAGGCAGGTGTGCAGAGATGAAAGGGCTTCAAATGTCGCAATCCCTCTCCACCGCACGTCAACTCTCCTTGAAATCATAGATACCCTGATCGATGGGCCAGCGCGTGTCACAGGCATTGCAGTTGAGGGCCTGCGGTGTTTCTGTCAAATCTAGCGAGCCGCAGTTGGGGCAGCGCCAGAGGGTGTCGCTGAGCCGGCGGAACCCCGGTTTGTCGATGTGAGTTCGCAAGAAGATGCTGGGCGAGAGTTTCAGGTGCGCCGTAGGCCGTTGCAGCCAGCCGTCGATGGTTGCCAGGAGGTTCGGGGCAACGTGTCGTTTGAGGGCCGGCAACCGAAAGGTGGACACGGCGCGCTCAGCTTCGATGTGGAAGCCGGCCTGCCCCAG
>CAZHMV010000094.1:0-22147 GCA_964532665.1 uncultured Anaerolineales bacterium | reverse complement strand
TCTCCAATCTCCAATCTCCAATCTCTAATCTCCAACCCCGTCATCATCAAAGAGCTTCGCTCCCGCATGCGCGGCGGGCGTGCATTCGCGATCCTCACGGCGTTTCTGCTGGTCTTGAGCCTGGTCAGTTACGGACTGTACCGGATTGTGGGGGCGGCGACGCGGTTTGACTCCAGCGGGCTGGTGAGCGCGGTCATCGGGCAGACGCTCTTCGCCGGCCTGGCCCTGTTCGAGACGTTCCTGGTGCTGTTCATCACGCCGGCCCTGACCGCCGGCACCATCAGCGGCGAGCGCGAGAACCTGACCTACGAGATGCTGGTCGCCACGCCGCTGAAGCCGCGCACGATTCTGTGGGGCAAGCTGCTGTCGGCCATGAGCTACGTGTTGCTGCTGATCGTCGCGGCCATCCCGCTGGCCAGCCTGGTCTTCATCTTCGGTGGGGTGGCGCCGGCCGATGCCCTGAAGGCGCTGCTGATGCTGATGGTGACAGCCATCACCTTCGGCGTGGTGGGCCTGTTTTTCTCAGCTCTGACGGGCCGCACCGCGCGTGCCACCGTGCTGAGCTACAGCTTCCTGCTGCTGCTAAGCGTCGGCACGCTGTTCCTTTTCATAGCGTGGGGCATCATCCAGAACGCCGAGCCGCCACGCGCGATTCTGCTCCTGAACCCGTTCAGCGGCATGGCGTCGGTTCTGGCCGAAGCGATGCCCCGGGGCGGCCCCTTTTCCGTCCGCGAGCCGCTGAGTGCGCTGGCCGGCGATCTTCAGTTTGTGTCAGGTCGGTCAGACCTGTCGTCGATTCGCCCGACTTGGCACTTTACACTGGCCTTGTACACCGCGCTGTCGTTGAGCCTGTACCTGCTCAGCACCCAGTTGGTCAAGCCGATTCGTCGCTGGCGGATTGGCCGGCTGGGCGTCGCGGTGGTGATTGTGCTGTTGCTCCTCTTCGGCCTGGGAGGCTGGGCGCTGTCCCGCCCCGTGGCCGGCCCCGTCGAAGGGTTCGGCGTGCCGACGCCGGCCCCGCTCATCGCCCCCGCCCCACCGGTGATCATCGAGCGCGCCGTACCGATCCCGTACCCGCCACCACCGGCACCGACCGCCACGCGCGGCCCGATACCCTATCCCGCAAATGGAGAATGAGCTCCCATGAGTTCCCATGAATTCCCCCGAGTTCCCCTGAGTTCCCCTGAGCTTCCCCAGGCTCTCACGGCCTCACGCGCCTCTACCCCCCTGGCGCCGCATCTCCGTGCCATCGGCCGGCGGTTACGCCTGCGGGACGGGCTGATCTTCGCCTCTCGTACGCTGTGGCTGGGGCTGGCCGGCACCGCCCTGGTGCTGGTGGCAGGCCGGCTGTGGCCCATCGAGCACCTGGACCGCTGGGCCGGCGTGCCCCTGCTGACCTGGCTGGTGGCCGGCCTGGGCTACACCCTGGCCCGTCCGCTGCCTCCTTCCACTGTGGCGCGCCGGGCCGACGTCATGCTGAAGCTCAAGGAACGGCTGTCCACGGCGCTGGAACTGGCCACGCAAGGGGCTCGGGGTGAGTTGGTCGAACGCCAGTGGAACGACGCGCTGTCCACGGCGCAGCGCATCAACCCCCGGCGGGACATCGGGCTGACGGCAGATCGGCGGGCGCTGCGGTGGGCCGGCCTGGCGGCAGTCGCCGTGCTGATCCTGGCGGTCCTGCCCAATCCTATGGACGCCGTGCTGGAGCACCGAGCAGCGGTACGCCAGACTACCCAGGAGCAGGCCAGGCAGGTCGAAGCACTGCGAGAGGAGTTGCGCCAGGAAACCACACCCACATCCAGGGAGCGCGAGGAGCTGTTGCGCCAGTTGGCAGAGCTGGCCCGCCAACTGCGCGCGAACCCGGGTGTCGAGGAACAGGCCCTGGCAGACATCTCCGCTGCCGGAGAAGCTCTGCGCCGGCAACTGGACCCCCAGGCCGGCACCAAACGGGCCGCGCTCCAATCCCTGGCCGCCAAACTGAGCCAACTAGCCATCCAGCCATCCAACCATTCAGCCATCCAGCCAAATAGCCCCCAGGAGGCACTTGATCAGTTGGCCGAAGCTCTGGCCGGCATGACCCCCACCCAGCAGGCCGGTCTGGCCCAGCAGTTGGACCAACTGGCCGACCAAATAGCCCCCACCGACGCCGATTTGGCCAGCACCCTCTCGGCTCTGGCGGACGCCGCCCGGCGCAGCGATGTCCAGGCCGGCCAGCAGGCCGCCCAATCGGCCCAGGCAGCTCTCACCAACGCCCGGCGCGACCTGGATCTACAGCAGGCTATAGCGCGCGCGCTGACGGAATTGCAGAACAGCCGCACCGCCGTTGCCCAGGCTGGACAGAGACAGCAGCGGGCCGAGGGTCAGGGGCAAGGTCGAGGTTCAGGTCAAGGTCAAGGACAGAACCAAGGTCAGGGGCAAGGGCAAGGGCAAGGGCAAGGACAGGGACAGGGACAGGGGCAACCAGGCGGAGGCGGCGGGACAAGCGCCCGGCGATTGCCGCCGGCCTCGCGCGTGGGGCGGGCCGGCAATCCAACGGGGCCGGCGCGCCGACCCGACGTCGGTGAGCTCAACCAGGTCTACGCGCCGTTCACGCCAGACGAGGCTGGGGACATCGACTTCATCCAGGGCCAGCAGAGCGGCGAGGGGCAGACCCAGACGCGGCAGGAGCGGCAGCCGCTGCCCGGGAGCGCCAGCCGGGCCACCGTGCCGTACTCCCAGGTGTTTCCGGCATATCGGGAGGCTGCCGGCGCGGCTTTAGAGCGGGAGTACATCCCGCCGGGGTTGCGGGACTATGTCAAAGAATACTTTTCGCGGTTGGATCCTGAGGCTGGGCAGTGAACGGCAGAACAATACCAAACACAAGGAGTCATCCATGACACCACGCACCATCAACGCCGACCAATTCCGCGAAATCGCCACGGCCATCGAGGGAGCCGTCGGCACCTTCATCGTCGGGCAGCGGACGCTGATCCGCCAGACGCTGATCACGCTCCTGGCCGGCGGCAACGGCCTCCTCGAAGGCGTGCCCGGCCTGGGCAAGACCATGCTCATCCGCTGCCTGGCCCAGGCCATCGACTGCTCCTTCAGCCGCATCCAGTTCACGCCCGACCTGATGCCGGCTGACATCGTGGGCACCAACATCATCGTCGAGGACGAACAGGGCCGGCGCTCCTTCCGGTTCGAGGCCGGCCCCATCTTCGCCAACCTGGTCCTGGCCGACGAGATCAACCGCGCCACGCCCAAGACCCAGTCGGCCATGCTGGAAGCCATGCAGGAACGCCAGGTCACTGTCGCCAAGCGAACCCGCGACCTGCCGAAACCGTTCTTCGTCCTGGCCACCCAGAACCCGCTGGAAATGGAAGGGACCTACCCCCTGCCAGAGGCTCAACTCGACCGCTTCTTCTTCAAGCTGGACGTCGAATTCCCGTCCGTCGATGAACTGGTGGAAATCGCCGATCGCACCACCGGCATCTATGTCCCGCAGGTGCCCAAAGTGGCCAACGGACCGCTGATCATCGCCATGCAGCAACTGGCCCGCCAAGTGCCCATCGCGAGTCATGTCACAGAACATGCCGTGCGCCTGCTCAAAGCCACCCACCCGGACGACCCGGAGTCGCCGGACGCGGTGCGGCAGTTCGTGCGCTACGGCGCCAGCCCGCGCGGGATGCAGGCCATGATCCTGGCCGGCAAGATCCATGCCCTGCTGGCCGGCCGCTACAATGTCGCCTATGACGACCTGCACGCCGTGGCCAGGCCGGCCCTCCGCCACCGCCTCATCCTCAACTTCGAAGCGCAGGCGGAAGGCGTTGAGCCCGATGCTATAATTGAGAGTGTGTTGGAGTCTGTAAAGATTAAGGGAATAAGGGAATAAGGAAAAAGGGAATGAGGTTCCCGTTCTTCACGCCTTGTTCCCTTATCCACTTTTTCCCTTATTACCTTATTGCCTTTTTCACTGTTCTATCATGAACCAGCTCTTTGACGAAAAGTTTCTCAGACAGCTTGAGCGTCTTGCAATTCTGAGCAAGCGGGCGATGGCCGGCGAGATTCAGGGGGAGCGGCGGAGTCCGAAGCGCGGCCAGTCGGTGGAGTTTGCCGACTACCGGAACTATACGCGCGGCGACGACTTCCGGCAGATTGACTGGAACGTGTACGCGCGGCTGGAGCGGTTCTTCGTCAAGCTGTTCGTCGAGGAAGAGGACCTGACGGTGCATCTGCTGGTCGATACCAGCCGGTCCATGGACTGGGGCGAGCCGGCCAAGCTCTGGTACGCCCAACGCGCGGCGGCCGCGCTGGGCTACATCGCCCTGGCCAACTTCGACCGCGTCACCGTCAGCGCCTTCAGCGCCGGCCTGACCGAGACCATGCAGCCCCGACGTGGCAAGCAGCAGTCCTTCGCTCTGTTCGATTTCCTGGCCAGACTCTCGGTTAGCGGTGTGACCGACATGCGGACGTCGCTACAACGCTACGCTCAGCAGACACCGCGTCCCGGACCGCTCGTGCTCATCTCGGACCTGCTGGACCCGGGCTGGCAGGACGGACTGCGGGCACTTCAGTCACGCCCCTTCGAGATCACCGTACTCCAGGTGCTCTCACCCGACGAACTTGACCCACCGCTGGAGGGTGACCTGCGTCTGATCGACGTCGAAACGGGCCGGCCCGTCGAAGTCACCGCCGATTTCGATCTGCTCAGCCGCTACCGCGAAAACGTCCGCGACTGGTTCGACGAGATTCGTCAGTTTTGCAGCCGGCGCGGCATCTCTTATGTGCAGGTTGACACGTCCGTGCCTTTTGAGCGGCTGATCTTTCACTTCCTGCAGCAGCGTGGTGTGTTGGGATGATGGAGAAGATTGGAGATTGGGGATTGGAGATTGGAAAATGGAAAATGGAAAATGGAGAAAGTTGATAAGGAAAAAGGTGGAAAAGGAAAAAGGCATTCTCTTTCCGATCCCCTTTTTCCCTTTTTCCCTTTTTCCCTTTCCCCCTTCCATCTTCCCCTTTCCATCCCTTCGACTACGCTCAGGACAGGCTGCCATTTTCCTTGCTCTGTTCGTTGTCCAGCTTTTCCTGGCCGGCTGCACCGCCCTGCCTGACCTGCCGCTTCTGTCTACGCCGACGCCTACTGCCACACCCCAGCCGACCGCGACGGCTACGCCGGCCCCCACCGCAACATCCACCGCAACGCAGACGCCGACTCCCACGCAGACGCCGGCAGTGGTCATCCTGAAAACACCCAGGCCGCGAGACCGGACCGCGCCGGAACCCACGCCGGCCGGCGACCTCATCGCCTATAGCGAGCACCTGGACTTCTACGCCGAGCCGGACAACTACTGGGGGCAACACATCGACGACATCGGGCCGGCCATTGAGGGAGAATTGCGGCGTGTGGCTGCCCGATTGCGGGCCAGGCTGCCCGAGGAACACGTCGCCGTCTCCATCCAGGCCCCATCGACCAGCCCCCTGGTGCGCGGCATGAACTGTCCGGCGCGGGGGCTGTACTACGGACCGGACCAGAGCCGGCCTTTGCTGATGATCTTCGCCGACGAAAACACCAGCCGCGTGCAGGTGCTGGCCGTGGCCGCCCACGAACTGGCCCACCACCTGACCTTCGCGAAGCTCGGCGAAGGGGGTGACATCCTCTTGAGCGAGGGCCTGGCCAACTGGGCCAGCCGCGACACCTGGTCGGCGTGGCAGGGCTGGCCCTCCTTCGCGGCCGCCGTGCGCGACTACCGCCGGCGCAGAATCTACCTGCCGCTGGAAGGAACCCTGAACTTTGATCCCGGCGTCGCCCGGGAACTCGGCCTCAGCGACTGCTTCGCCCTGCGCGACCTGCGCTACAACGAGTGGGCAGCCTTCGTGAGCTACCTCATCGGCCGCTACGGATTTGAGACCATCGCAAAGCTGTGGGAGACAGCGCCGGCCAACCAGCGCCCCGCGCGCCAGCTTCGCCCTCCCGAGCGGACACCCATCGTGCCACCTCGAAGCCGGCCCTCCGTGCCCGGCAACCGTCGCCCATCGCGCCCCCAGCGCGCCCCCACCGTAGACTACGCCGGCGTCCTGGGCAAAGACCTCCAGGAACTCGAACAGGACTGGCTCGAATCTCTTGACCGTCTCCAGGCACAGCGCGAACCTGCGATGGGCGAAGGTCTCCCGACCGAGCCCTTCTTCACCTCGGTCAGGAGACCCTCGGTGATCAGAGGTGGTGATCAGAGAAACTACACCACAATTGACAATTCACAATTGACAATTGATAATTGGCAATTCACACCATGAGCTTCCTGACCCCCACCGCCTTCGCCCTCACCGCCCTGCTGCCCGTCGTCGTCGCCATGTACTTCCTGAAGCTGCGGCGCGAGGATCGGCCGGTTTCCAGCACTTACCTGTGGCAGCGGCTCGTGCGCGACTACGAAGCGAACGCGCCGTGGCAACGACTGCGGCGCAACCTGCTGCTCCTGCTGCAACTGCTGTTCCTCATCGCCCTGATCCTGGCCCTGGCGCGGCCATTCCGGCCCACCGAGGGAGCCGCCGGCCATAGCCTCATCCTGATCATCGACACCTCGGCCTCCATGGCTGCCACAGACGTGCAGCCCAGCCGGCTCGACGTCGCCCGGGCCCGAGCCAGGGACCTCGTCACCAGCCTGCCCGACAACGCCCGGGTGACGGTTATCGCTGCCGGCCGCACGCCGCAGGTGCTGGTCTCCGGCGCCCAGGACCGCCGGCAGGCGCGCGATGCCATCGACAGCCTGCGCATCGAGAACAGCACCAGCGATCTGGCAACGGCCCTGAGCCTGGCCGGCGCTGTCGCCGCCCGCCAGACTCAGGCGGAAATCGTCGTTCTGTCCGACGGTCGGGTCGATCTGAAACCAACGGAAGTGCCGGCAGCGGTGCGCTACATCCCCGTCGGCGAACAGGGCGACAACCAAGCGGTCAGCGCCCTCAGCCTGCGGGAGCTGGCCGGCGGCCAAGCCGTCTCCCTTTTCGCCCAGGTCACCAACCATGCCCCGAAGCCGGCTAACCGCCGGCTGAACATCTACGTCGATGGTCAGTTGTTCGACGCCCGCGACATCACCATCCCCGCCGGCAGCACCACCGAAATCGTCCAGGACGACCTGCCGGCGACCACCCGGCAGGCTAAGGTTCGACTCCAAGGATCCGACAGCCTGGCCCTCGACGATCTTGCCTGGACCGTTCGCACCCCAGGCAAGCCGGCCCCCGTCCTGCTCGTCAGCGAGGGCAACCTGTTCCTGGAAACCGCCCTCTCCCTGCTCCCAAACATCCAACTCACCATAACCACCCCGGCCGACTACAACTCCCAATTGACAATTGACAATTCACAATTGACAATTGTCAATTGGGAACTCACCATCTTTGACCGCACCGTCCCCCCCACCCTCCCGCCCACCAACGCCTTCTTCATCGCCCCGCCGGCCCCCACCGCCTGGTTCACCCCCACCGGCACCCTTGACAATTTACAATTGACAATTGTCAACGAGCCCTTGATGCGTTATGTCAACTTGACCGGATTGCAAGTCCTGGAAGCTCTGGCAATCCCGCTGCCCGAGTGGGGCCGCCCTCTCGTCACGACCGCCGACAGCCGTCTATCCGAATGGCCTTTGCTGTTTGCCGGCGAGGTCGATGGCCGGCGCGTTGCCGTCCTGGCCTTCGACCTGCGCAACTCCGATCTGGTCCTGCGTCCCGCGTTCCCGCTCCTGGTATCCAACCTGATCGACTTTCTGGTTCCCGGCGCTCGCGGTCCGGTGCCGGCCCAGGTCCAGGCCGGCGACCCTGTTGCCCTCACCGCCCCGCCAGAAGTCGATGAGGTTGCGCTCACGTATCCCGATGGCCGAACCGCCACCCTGGTCCCGGAGCGCGGCCGGCTGACCCTCGCCGACACCAACGAGCTGGGCGTGTACCAGATCGCCCTCCGCAGCCGGGGCGACACCATCGAGCAGGCTGCATTCGCCGTCAACCTGTTCTTGCCGGCGGAGTCGGCTATCGCGCCGCGCGCGACCCTGCCCATCGCCAGCACGGGTGCCGGACAGGCCGGCGAGACCGCCTGGGCGCAGGGCCGGCGCGAACTCTGGCGCCCCCTGGCATTCATTGCCCTCATTGTGCTCCTGCTTGAATGGCTGGTCTACCAGCGGGCCGGCCTCGCACAACTCCGGGGGAGATTGGAGATTAGAAATTGGAGATTGGAGATTAGAGATTGGAGATGAGGGGGCAGGTATGATTCAACATAACGGCGGCACACCATCGTGGATGAAAATGCTGGATGGCCCTTCGACAAGCTCAGGACGGCGCTGGATGGCTGGACCGATCCCGCATCCCGTTTCCCATTTCCCATTTTCCCTTTTTCCTTTTTCCTTTTTCCTTTTGCTCATCCTCGGCGGCCTTCTAGCCGCTTGCGGCAGCTCCCCCGAACCACCGACACCAAGCCCCATCCCAACCACAGTCGCTCATCGCATACCCGAAGCCATTGAGACCATCTCCAGCATCGACGACACAGGCGCCGAAGTGGCCACCGTTGCGCCGGAGGTGGCTCTGACCGAGACCTACACCAACACAACCGCCGGCTACGCCTTCGACTACCCCGCCGGCTGGCTGGTGGACGGCGAGGGCGAGTACGTGAGCCTGCAGAACTACCGCAGCGAGGACCTGCCGCCGCGCGAGGTAAACGACCCCGACCTATACAAAATCGAATTCGTCTGGATTCGGCCGGGACAGGCCCGAACGGTGGACGAGATGCTTGACCAGATGCGGGACGGACTTGAAGGCCCCCCAAAGGACGTCGCCGTGAACGGTCTGGAGGGCATCCGCATCACGGTTCGCGGCTTCCGAGGCGATACCGCCAGGATCCTGCTGCTTGATCTGAACGGCCGCGTGCTGCTGATCCAGAGCTGGCAGATCGGTCGGATTTTCAACCACGTCATCGAGACCGTGCGACCGATCGAGGGAAACCGGTAATGCGGCTGTCGTTCGTCTACCCTGAGGCATTGTGGCTGCTGGCCCTGCTGCCGGTTGTCGCCTTCCTGGCCCTGATCGGCCACCGACGTCTGCCCGCGATACGGCGGTGGATCAGCCCGGTGTTCCGGCTGGTCATCCTGACCACCGTGATCCTGGCTCTGGCCGGCACGCAGATCGTCCGACCGGTGGATGAACTCACCACCGTCTTCCTCGTCGATGCCTCGGACAGCATCCCCCGCGAGGAGCAGGCGCGCGCCGAGCAATTCATCCGCCTGTCGCTCCAGCATATACGCCCCGGCGACCAGGCAGCCATCGTCGTGTTTGGCGAAAACGCCCTGGTAGAGCGGCTACCCTCGGGCGATTCGCATCTGAGTGAGATCGCGTCTGTGCCCGTGGCGACCCGAAGCAACATCGCCGAAGCTATCCAACTGGGCATGGCCCTCTTCCCCGAAGATGCTGAGAAACGGCTGGTCTTGCTGTCCGACGGCCAGGAGAACGTCGGGCAGGCGCGCATTCAGGCGAATCTGGCAGCGGGCCGGGACGTTGAGATCGACGTGGTACCCCTTTCTCCGCCGGCCGGCAGCACCGAAGTGATCTTCGCCAGACTGCACGCGCCGTCAGGCGTGCGCGTGGGGCAACACTTCGAGCTGACAGCAATCATCGCCAGCACGGTGAGCACCACTGGGCGGCTCCGCGTGTTCGGCGATAACCAACTACTGGACGAGCGGGATGTCCAGTTGACCCCCGGCCTCAACCGGTTCGCCGTGCCCCTCACAGCCCGGGAGCAGGGCTTCCACCGCTACCGGGCCCGGATCGAACCCGCCGATGACACGCGCCCCCAGAACAACCAGGCGGCCGCCTTCACCATCATCCAGGGACCGCCTCGCGTCCTCGTGGTGGCCAACGTCGCCGATGAGGCTGCGGCGCTGGTGAGTGTGTTGGAAGCCGCACAGCTCAACCCCACCCTGATCACGCCGGCCTCCCTCCCCACCAACCTGGCCGAGTTAGCAGGTTACGACACTGTGGTGCTGGTTGACGTGCCGGCCGAGAGCCTGCCGGCGGAAGCGATGGAGACACTGCCGGCTTTTGTGCGGGACCTGGGTCACGGCCTGGTGATGGTCGGCGGTGAGACATCCTACGGGGCCGGCGGCTACCTGCGCACCCCCATCGAGCAGGCCTTGCCGGTGGACATGGATGTGCGCAGCCGCACCCAGGAGCCGAACGTGGCGCTGGTGGTGGCGATGGATAAGTCTGGCAGCATGGGGCGCTGCCACTGCGATGATCCGCGTGGCCCGTCAGTCCGAAGTGAAATCGGCATCCCCAAAGTGGATATCGCCAAACAGGCCATGCTCGAGGCCAGTTCGGTGCTGGGACGGTTCGACTACCTGGGGGTCGTGGCCTTCGATGAGAAAGCGCGGTGGGCTTTGGAGACGCAGCCGCTGGTGAGCGTGGACGCCCTGGAATCGTCTATCGCCGGCATTGGCGCCGAGGGGGGTACCAACATCATGGCCGGTCTGGACCAGGCATTCAAAAACCTGCAGAGCGTGGACGCCCGCATCAAACACGTGATCCTGATCACCGATGGTTGGACCAACGCCGGCGGCTACGATGCGCTGGTTCAGCAAATGCACGATCAGGGAATCACGCTGTCTGTGGTGGCCGCTGGTCGTGGGTCTGCGGGGTACCTGCAGCGGCTGGCCGAAGAAGGCGGCGGTAAATACTACCCGGCGACCAGCATGAACGAAATCCCCCGCATTTTCCTGAAGGAGACCATCCGGGCCGTGGGTAGCTACATCATCGAGGAGCAGTTTCGTCCGCTGGCTGCCAGCGCAAGCCCAATCCTGACCGGCCTCAGCGCCACTGACCCTTCGACCCACTCAGGCGGCCTACCGGCTCTGCGCGGCTACAACGGCACTACGCCTAAGGCGGCCGCCACCGTGGCGCTGATCTCTCCGCAGGGCGATCCGGTGTTGGCCCACTGGCAGTATGGCCTGGGCCGCGCCGTCGCGTGGACGTCCGATCTGACCGGCCGCTGGGCCACCGATTGGCTCAACTGGGAAGGCTTCCCCACCTTCGCGGCCCAGCTTGTCAGTTGGACGTTGCCGGCCCCGCAGCCGCAGACGCTGGCCAGCGACATCCGACTGGAAGGCAACGAAGCTGTCATCACCGTGGAGGCCTTCGATACTGCTGGCCGGCCACGCGATTTCCTGGACCTGAAGGCTCGAATCATTGGCCCCGATCCTTCGACCGGCATCAGTACCGGCCGTTCCATCGACGAGGTCAAATTGCAGCAGACGGCCACCGGCCACTACGAGGGTCGATTCCCGGTCTCACAGGCCGGCTCGTACCTGGTGCAGATTCAACAATCAGAGAGGGATACGCCGGCAATTTCCCACACCACCGGCTTCGTCGTGCCCTACTCGCCCGAGTACACCACCCTGACCGTTGACACCGCCCTCTTGACCGACATCGCAGGCACAACCGGAGGACGAGTGGGGATCGCCCCCGAGGACGCCTTTGCACACACCCTGGAGGCTGTCCGGCGCACGCAGCCCATCTGGACCTGGTTGCTGCTGGCGGCGGCGCTCCTGTTCCCGCTGGACGTGGCCATCCGGCGCGTGGTGGTGTCCCGTGGCGACCTACAGAGAGCCGGCGCGTGGCTCCAGGGCCGGCTTCGGGGGCGAGCGCCGGTCACCGGGGCAGAGGAGCCCCTGCTGGGCGAACTCTTCCAGGCTAAACAACGTGTGAGCAGGCGGCAGCGCCGGGCCGGCGCTGCCCCGGCGCCGCCCCTGGAGCCGCTGCCGCAAGCGCGTGGGAGGCCGGCGCCAGAGCCAGACGCCGACACGGAGGCCGGCGATGACGCGCTGGAACGGCTGCGAAAGGCCAAGGAACGAGCGCGCCGGTAGGGCGGTTTTGCCAACCGCCTCGGATGCCTCATTTCGGGACATCACCTTCCAATTCGGCCAGGCGAGCGCGGAGGCGAGCCAGTTCAGCTTCGGCGGCTTCAGCCCGTTTGCGCTCAGCTTCGGCCTCCGCCTGGGCCGCTTCGGCCTCCGCCTGGGCCGCTTCCTCGCCGGTCAGGACCAACTGCCCTGTCGCATCGTAGAACCGCAACCACACCGCCCGATCCTGGTCGAAGGTCCCCTTCCAGGGTCCCACCCACATTTCCAGAACCTGACTCCACCGCCGGCCCTGCTCGTCCGGCTCAATAGGCTCATAGCGCCCGCCTACCAAATGCCAACCCTCAAACGCACGCGGATCAAATGGATCCCACACAAAGTACTCCGCCGTCCGAAACGTCTGTTCGTACAATTGCTTTTTCTCTCGCAGATCCTTGGTGCGGGTCGAGGGCGAAAGCAACTCGATGATCAGGTCCGGGTAGCGCCCCCCTTCCATCCACGTGACCCATTTCTGGCGCAGGTAGCTGCCGTCGATCCCCCGTACCACGAAGAAGTCGGGGCCCCGGTAGGCCCGAGTGCCCGCAGGCGGCGCTTCCCCTTCCCCCATCTCGGCGTTGACTTCGCGGATGACGGCCTGAGCCTGAGCCATGCTGTAATACACGAACTGGTTGCCTCCGACGCAGTAGTCCTGACGATCGCGCCAGGCATGTTCCAGAGAGTGAATGAGCAGGTCCATCTGGCTGTGGTGACGACGTGTTTCCATGGGGCGACCATCATCCTCCGGGAGTTGTCGTGTCAGGGCTTCCAGATCAGCAAGCATGGCTTCGATCTCAGCTACGTTAACATCTGTCCAGTCTTCGGTGACAATGCCTTGCATAGCGGGCGGTGTCCTGAGTTTGTCCAACGGCTGCACAGTCATGATCTCACCTCCACTGGGTCTGTGCCCGGCTTCTTCTGCCGCATATTGTACCACGTCTCCTCCATTTGGCAAACTTCTCTACCTCTGCTATAATACCAAGGCATAGAACGGGGCGTGGCGCAGTCCGGTAGCGCGCTACAATGGGGTTGTAGAGGTCCCCGGTTCGAATCCGGGCGCCCCGACACGACTACCCGAGGACGCATCGCCATGATGCGTCCTCGTGCTTTGTGAAGCCATGGCAGTGCATTATCTTCTAACTGATTCAACGGAAGTCGATATGAATTCGCAGGGCGCGAGCCATGCTGTCGGCGAAGAGCATCAAGACTACCTGGATGAAATCGCCCGGACGATTGGCCTGCTGGCAGACGTCTGTCGGGGTGATGTGCTGCTGTATGCCGTGGATAAACCTGGACATGTCTCCGTTATTGCCCAGGCCCGGCCCCACTCCGTGCCGCCCATCCACGAAGGGGACGCCGTTGGACAGGTAGCAAACCCGATTGAGAATTCGACGGTCTTTCGGGCGCTCAGCGGCGGTCAGTATGTGGCCGGCAAACACGGCCAGGGCACCTACGGTGCTGTAGTGGCGCAGGAGGTTTTCCCAGTCGAGCATGATGGCCAGGTTGTCGGGGCACTGAGCATTGAAAAGACACTCATTGAGCACGAGCGACATGAGCGTCGGACCCGTGCATTTCGCGAGGCAGTTCGGAACTTCCAGTGGGCAGTGTCGAAGAACCTGATCCCCGGACTCGATGAGATGTCCTCATTTGGGGAGTACGACGGGATTCTGGTTGTCGATTCCAGTCGCCGCATCCACTACGCCAGTGGTCTGGCCAACAACCTCTATCGCCGGCTGGGCGCGATGGACCTGCTCCCCGGCAAACGCCTGTCGATTCTACGCGACTCCGACGACGACCTGGTCAAACGAGCACTGGAAGCCGGTCGGTGCCTGGAGGAGGAAACCGAGGAGGGAGCCTTTATCTGGGTCAAGAAGGCTGTACCGTTATACAGCCCTGTCGGTTGGCGCCAGTGGCTTCCCTGGGAACCCGATTCGCCGAGGCTGGTCGGAGCCCTGTTTATGATTCACGACGCCACCGAGGAGCGTAAGAAACAGCAGCGCCTCAAATTGAAGGAGGCCATGCTGCAAGAGATTCAGCATCGGGTTCGAAATAGCCTGCAGACCATCATCTCGCTCCTACGCATGCAGGCTCGCCGTGTCAAGTCCGACGAGACCCGTGCCGTTCTGGAAGAAAGTATTACCCGCCTGCTGAGCGTGGCTACCGTCCACGATTTCCTTTACAACCCTGGCGATCAGATTGTGGACCTAAGAGCCTTGAGCGAGCGAATCCTCCAGGAAACAGCTAGAGGGATTATCGCACCCGACAAGAAGATTGAACTGGCCCTGGAAGGCCCCACAGTGTACCTGCCGGCCCATCAAGCCACTCCCTGCGCCCTGGTCATCAACGAACTCCTCCTCAACGCGCTGGAGCATGGATACGCCGATCAACCAGGCGGAAAGGTATCCGTCACGTTGAGGGAGACGTATGATAACATCGTGATCGAAATTCGGGATGATGGTTCCGGGCTGCCGGAGAACTTCGACGCCCGGAAAGACGGTAGCCTGGGACTCAGCATCGTTCGATCCCTGGTGGAAGACGGATTGGCAGGCCACTTCGAATTGAAGAATCACGATGGCGTTGCCGCCATCGTCACATTCCCAAAAGCCCCAACAGGAGATGAATCATGGACCGAGCTCGAATAGTCATCGCTGAAGATGACGACGTTACCAGAAAGGATTTGCGGGAAACCCTCGAAGGTCTAGGGTATCTCGTTGTCGGCGAAGCACGCGATGGACGCAGTGCCGTGAACCTGGCGCAGGAATTGAGACCGGACATCGTCGTCATGGACATCCAGATGCCAGGCATGGATGGCATTGACGCCGCCGAGTTGCTCACGAAGGAACGCGTTGCACCAGTATTGCTGTTGACCGCCTACTTCGACAAGGCGAAAGTTGAGCGAGCCAAAGAAGCCGGCGTCATTGCATACCTGGTCAAACCCTTCAGTGAGTCGGACCTGGAGCCGGCCATCGAGGTCGCCCTGTCCCGATTCGAAGAACTCCGGGCACTGGATGCCGAGGTACAACGCCTCGAAGAGACGCTGGAGGTCCGCAAGTTGGTTGATCGTGCCAAGGGTATCCTGATGGATACTCAAAACCTCACCGAGTCAGAGGCTTTCCGCAAGATCCAGAAGATGAGCATGGACACCCGCCGGCCCATGAAAGACATCGCCCAGGCCATCATCATCACGCACGAAGTCGGCGGCTAACCGTTGCAGGTTAGAAAGTAGCAGGTTGAAAGTCAGGCGTTCTTCCAGCCATTCAGCCATCCAACCATCTAGCCATCCAACTACCCATCTGCCCGGTAGACCGAGACTCCCAATGACCACTGAGCGCGAATTGCAGCTTAGGCTCGCCCAGAAACGGGCACAACTGGCGGCGCTGCGGGAGATCAGCCGGGCCATCAATGCCGCGTGGGACCTGGACACGACCCTCGATCTCATCACACGCACCACAGCCCGCGTGATGGCCATGGACTCGTGCTCCATCTACCTGTTGGATGCCGCCGGCACACACCTGATCCTGGCAGCCACCACCGGCCTGGACCCGGCCGCCGTCGGTCGGGCGAAGCTGGCCCTGGGGGAGGGACTGACGGGCTGGGCCGCGCTGCACGGCGAGCCGGTCGCGCTGGGCGAAGCGGCCGAGGACCCGCGCTTCAAGTACCTCCCCGACACTGGCGAAACGCGCTTCCAGTCACTGGCAGCGATGCCCCTCATCAGCGGCGATCATATTGTTGGCGCCATCAACATTCAAACCACGGCTCAATACACCTTCAGCCGGGACGAAACGGAGCTGCTGGGGCTGGTGGCAGACCTGGCCGCTGGCGCTCTGGAACGAGCCCGGCTGTACGATGACCTGCGCCGGCAGGTCCGTGAACTCTCGGCCCTGGCCGAAGCCAGCCAGACCCTGACCGGCCCGATGTACCTGGACGAGATGCTCCAGGTGATCGTCGAAACGACGGCGCGCACCATGAACGCCGCCGACTGCTCGCTGGCGTTGATCGAAGATGGCCGGCTCCACCTGTGGGTCACCCAACACCCCCGTGAGGGGATTCCCGAAGAGGTCGCCATCGGTGAAGGCCTGATGGGGCACGTTGCCGCCACAGGAGAAACCCTGATTATCTCCGATGTGACACGTGACCCCTGGGCAACGAAATCGGACTGGGCGGTGAAACACGGCCTGGTATCGATGTTAGCGGTGCCACTAAAAGTCCGCGAACGGGTAATCGGTGTGCTGGCCTGCTACACCGACACGCCGCGCGAGTTCAGTTCGGACGACGTTACACTGTTCTCCACCCTGGCCAACCAGACCGCGCTGGCCATTGAGAACGCTCAACTGGCCGTGAAGGCCGTTGTGGTGCAGGAGATGCACCACCGCGTCAAGAACAACCTGCAAAACATCGCCATGCTGCTGCGCCTCCAGTTGGGCGACGCCAGGGCAGCCGGCGCTCGACAGGCACTCACCGAAAGCATCAACCGCATCCTGAGCATCGCCGCTGTCCACGAACTCCTCTCGCGGGAAGGGTTGCGTTGGGTCGATGTGGAGGAAATGGCATGGAGTGTGGCGCGGAGTGTGGCACAGAACATGTCCGCCGGCGAGCGGGGCATTGAAGTGGTCGTCACCGGCACGCAGGTCTCGATTCCATCACAGCCGGCCACGGCTCTGGCCCTGATCATCAACGAACTGATCCAGAACGCCTTGGAGCACGCATTCCAGGGCAGACCGCGCGGCCAGGTTGAGGTGAACATCGACTCTGCCGGTGATCACATCCTGCTCCAGGTCGTGGACGACGGAATCGGGCTGCCGCCGGCCTTCGATCCCCAGGCTGGCGGGAACCTGGGGCTGGAATTGGTGCGAACATTGGCCCGCGACGACCTGAACGGGGAGTTCGACATGACGAGCAACAAAGGGACGCGGGCAGAGGTTCGTATTCCTGTGCGCTGGTAGTCCACGCGTTGCATGTTGGAAAGTTCCAGGTTAAAGGTCCGTACTGGCGCGATGACGGGAACGCAGCTCCATGGCTCACATCGTAGAAGTCGATCAAAGCAACAAGGTAGAGAATTCCGGAGACACCTTCCTCGCTTTCTCAAATGAGATTTCTTGGAGCATCAAAGTGCCCTTCAGAGTCAAGCAAGCAGCGCTTCAAGCTTTACGAGATCAAGGGAAGCCCTCGAAAAGGGCTAAGCTACTGCTCTTCGCTGCCTGTGTCTTCCTGCTCCTCGAAGACCATCTAGACCAACTACAGCGAATCACTATTGATAACGAATACGATGGTCGTGAATCAGACGTCAAGTCGTTTATTTTCGAGTACATCAAGAGACAGCATCCCCGGTTTCGGATCGAGACAATTGACGTGCGGTCCATCGGAAAGAAGTCCAACGCACATTACCTGGCGTGGACAGCTTATACCGGAAGGGGAAGAGTCGATAAGACGATCAGCGAGAAGGAATTGGTAGCGGTGGTGGCATAACAAAGCGACCGGGGGGCCCCTTTCGTTGTGGGGTCTGATGCCTAGCTACAGCCACGGATTGGCTACCGCTGACGTCACTAGGCCACCCGGCCAAGCTTAATATATTGTACCATAGATAGCTCGAACCTGTCAAATGGTTACACGAGTATCGAAAACAACTGGAGATGTTGAGGTTAGTGGAATAAGCTGAGGAGGAGAACAACAAAGGATCGGGGGGTCCCTTTCATTGTGGGAGCTGATGCCAGGGAGTCACTCACGGACTGGCTACCGCAAGGCGCCACTGGCCACCCGATCACTTTGTATCATGAAACGTGCGACACGTCAAGCTTCACTGAATCCGTAATCTTTCAACGCATTTTCAATTCGCCAAATGATTCGCACACGACTCCACAACCTTCAACCTCCCAACTCAGTAGAAGCGATATGACGAAGAAAACGCGAGTTCTGATTGCTGACGACGAGTCCATCATACGCATGGGGCTGCGCGCGATGTTGCGCGACCTGGGGTATGAGGTGGCCGGCCTTGCCCGCGACGGCATCGAGGCGTTAGACATAGCCCGCGACAAACAGCCCGACCTGGCCATCCTGGACATCAAGATGCCCCGGATGGACGGCCTGGAGGCGGCTGAGGCGATCACTCGGGAGCGCCCCATCCCCATCATTATCCTGACCGCTTTCAGCGATCGCGAATACGTGGAGCGGGCCAAATCCACCGCCATTCATGCTTACCTGATCAAACCCGTCAGAGAGGCGAAGCTGATGCCAACCATCGAACTGGCTCAGGCCCGTTTCCAGGAACAGCAGACCCTGGCAGAGGAGGTCCAGACCCTGGAAGAAGCCCTGGAAGCGCGTGACCTGCTCGATCAGGCCAAACAGACCCTCATGGACAGGTTCGGCATCGGAGAGGCCGATGCGTTTCAGCACATCCATCGTCAGGCACGCGACAGCCGGCGCTCCATGCGCGCGGTGGCTCAGGAAATCATCGAACAACGCGGATAGGGCAGGTAGATCTCAGACCCTTAGGGTTTTCGAGAAAACCCTAAGGGTCTCGGCTTCTGAATACCAACCGGACGCGAAACGGGGAAACACGGCATGAAGACCGGTGATCGATACCGCAATCAGGCACTGCGGGAGCCGCTGAGCGATGACGAAGCCGCCAGCCGGCTCACGCCGGTCGGGTTCGCCGATTGGCATGCAGCCCGCCGCAGTCTGGAGCGGCTTGCCGATGATCCGCAGATACGGCCGGCGCTGACCGAATGCCTGCCTCACCTGTTGACGGCCCTGACCAGGGGGGCGAGCCCTGACCGCGTGCTGGTCAACCTCGAGCGCTTTGCGCAGAGCGTCACCGACGCTCCGGCCCTGTTCCGCTACCTGGCCGGTGACCCGCGTGCGGTCGAGATGCTGGTCACGCTCTTCGCCGGCAGCCAATTCCTCACGGAAATCCTCTTGCGCAATCCCGAATACTTTGAGCGACTCATGGTGCGCAAGAACCTGGCGCAGCCCAAGAGTGTGGAACAGTTGTGCGCGGAGGCACAAGCGGCGGCGACACCCTTTGCAACTCCCGACGGCCAGCTCGACGCCCTGAGACGTTTCCAGCGGTGGGAACTGCTGCGCATCGGCGCGTCCGGCTTTTTCGGCCTGTGGGACATGCCAACGGCGACGATGCAACTCTCGCGCCTGGCCGACAGCCTGGTGCAGACCTGCCTCACCATCGCCGCCAACCAGGCAGGCACCGCGCCGGACAATTTTGCGGTGATCGCACTGGGTAAGCTCGGTGGCGAGGAACTCAACTACAGTTCGGACATCGATCTGCTGTTCATCGCGTCGTCCAACGTCGCAGCTTACCAGCGACTCGGCCAGCGGCTCATCGAGGCCCTGGCCCGCGTCACAGCAGAGGGATTCCTCTATCGTGTGGACATGCGACTACGTCCATGGGGGCGGACCGGCGCGCTGGTCACTTCCGTCGATGGGCACATCGCCTATCTGCGCCAGCATGCGCGATTGTGGGAGAAGCAGGCCCTGCTCAAAGCCCGGGTGATTGCCGGCAACGATACCACCGGCCACAAATTTCTCCACCAGGCAGTGCCCTTGCTCTTCGAAGCGACAGCCGAAGCGGTGCGCAACAACGTACACGAGATGAAGCAACGGACCGAAGCCCATCTGCGCCGCAACGGGCGCGGCTGGGGCGAGGTTAAACTGGGCGAAGGCTCCATCCGTGACATCGAGTTCGTCACCCAGTACTTACAACTTGCGCATGGGGCGAAACACCCCGAACTTCGCCAGCGAAAGACGCTGGACGCATTGGAGCAACTCTTCGCCGGTGGGTTTCTCCCCGTGGACGACTACCGCGCGCTGGCAGATGGTTACACCTTCTTGCGCACCGTTGAGCATTATCTGCAGTTGATGCACTATCGGCAGACATCCCGCCTGCCAGACGACGCGGACGAGCTGACCCACTTTGCGCGGCGTCTGGGCTTTCAGAGCATTGATGCCGGCGCCCGGTTCCTTGCGCGCTACCAGCAGCACTGCAAGGCCATCCGCGCCGTTTACAACCGGTATCTAGGGAGCAACAACGTGGAAGTATTGGCTGACCCCCAGACCCAGGCCAGGGACATCCGCCGGCATGTTGAGCGTATGGACCCATCCTACACGACCACTTTCAGCGAGGACGAGATCAGGCATCACGCTGAACTCGCGGCACGCCTGAGCGAGCACAACCTGGTCGAAGTGGATGCTGTGCCGTTGGACAACGGGTGCTGGCGTGTGACCGTCGTCGGGTACGACTACCTGGGCGAACTTTCGCTGATCTGCGGGCTGTTGTTCGTTTATGGATTCACCATCCTGGACGGGCACGTCTTCACGTATGAACCGCCGGCCACGCCGCCATCTGCACCGACCCTCGCCCGTCGCCGGCTTCGTCAGCGACGACGTCAGTCGTCCAGGACGATATTCAGGCGTTCGCAGCGGAAAATCGTGGACGTCTTCACGGTCCGGCCAGTGTTGGGGCAGGTTACGCAGAACGTGTGGCCGCGCTATGCCGCCGAACTGAGTATCCTGTTGCGCCCGCTCCAGGCGGGGAACCAGCGCAAGGCCCAGGGCGCACTGGCCAAGCGCGTCGCTGTTGCTCTACATGAAATGCCAGACACTGCCACGACGCTCTATCCCATCGACGTTGAAATCGACAACACCACCTCCGACCGCTACACCGTCCTCCGCATTGGCGCGCCCGACACGGTGGGTTTCCTCTACGAATTTGCCAACGCGCTGGCCCTCAACGGTATCCACATTGCCCGCGTGACCATCGACTCCGTAGGAGACCGCGTCCATGACACGCTCTACGTCACTGACGCTCATGGGCAGAAGATCACAGCCCCTGATAAGGAACGCGAACTGCGCGCCGCCACCGTTCTGGTCAAACACTTCACCCATCTGCTCCCGCGCTCCCCCAACCCGGAGTCCGCCCTGCTGCATTTCCGTGAGTTTGTCGGGCAGTTATTTATGCGCCCCGATTGGCCCGATGAGCTGGCCTCGTTGGAGCACCCGGAGGTACTGGGCGCGCTGGCGCGGCTCCTCGGCGTCAGTGACTTTCTGTGGGGGGATTTTCTGCGCATGCAGTATGCCAACCTGTTCCCCGTCGTGCGCGACGTGGACGCACTGGCCACTGCCAGGTCCAAGGCGCAGTTGGAAGCAGACCTGAAAGCTGATCTGGAAGCAGCTCCCGATGGCCAGTCGTGCCGGGCTGCGCTCAATGCCTTCAAAGACCGCGAGATGTTCCGCATTGATATGCGGCACATTCTGGGGCACACTGCCGAGTTCGGGCAATTTTCGGAGGAGCTTACGGAACTGGCTGAAGTCGTGATAGACGCCGCTTATCGCCTGTGCGACGAGGAACTGCGCGCCGAGTTCGGTGTCCCGTGCCTGGAAGATGGTAGCCCCTCACCGTTGAGCGTCTGCGCGCTGGGCAAGTTCGGCGGAGGTGAACTCGGGTTCGCCTCGGATATTGAGTTAATGTTTGTCTATGCCGGCAACGGCGAAACCACGGGGCCACGGGTCATCACCACGGCCGAGTATTTTGAGAAACTGGTACAGGAGATTCTCAGCGCTATCCGGGCGAAGCGCGAAGGTATCTTCGAGGTGGACCTGCGCCTGCGACCTTACGGCAACGCCGGCAGCATGGCCGTGTCGCTCGCATCCTTCCGCCGCTACTTCGCCCCCGACGGGCCGGCATGGGATTATGAGCGCCAGGCATTGGTCAAGTTGCGTCCGGTTGCCGGCGATCCGGCGTTGGGCGAGCAGGTTATGGCCCTGCGCGACGCCTTCGTCTACACCGGCGAGCCGTTCGACGTCGCCGCCATGCGGGCCATGCGCGAGCGGCAGCTCAGGCATCTTGTGGCCGGCGGTACGATCAACGCCAAGTACAGCCCTGGCGGGCTGGTAGACGCTGAATACATCGTGCAAGGCCTGCAGATCACGCATGGGCACGGAAACCCCGACCTGTGCCCGACGAATACCAACCAGGCGATAGCAGCGCTGGCAGCGGCCGGGATTCTGTCACCAGATGACTCTGCGCGGCTGCACCAGGCATACGCCTTCCTGCGGCAGTTGATCGATGCGCTACGCATGGTGCGCGGCAACGCCAAAGACCTGACGGTTCCGCCGGCAGATAGCGAGGAGTTTGCGTTCCTGGCCCGCCGGCTGGGCTACGGCAGCGAGGTCGCACGGCTACGCGACGACCTGACACGCCATACCACCCAGGTGCAAGAACTCAGCACGCGGTTGTTGGG
>CAZHMV010000093.1:0-22148 GCA_964532665.1 uncultured Anaerolineales bacterium | reverse complement strand
ATCAGTATTCAGTGATCAGTCAACATGCCCCTACGGGGCTCCATGAAGCATAAAAGTTGACGATAACCCATTTTTAGAGTAGTATTCAGTGATCAGATTGCTCGGCTTTCACCCAGTTGAGTATAGCATGTCGCTGCGAATGATGCAAAGCAGTGAACAGTAAACAGTGATCAGTGAACAGTCATCAGTAGCTGCTGTCTGCTTACCGATCACTGTTCACTGATCACTGATTACTGTTCACTGATGACTGTTCACTGATCACTGTTCACTGTTCACAGTAGACTCACCGGGTCCACGTCGATGTGCCAACCGATGGGGAAGCGCAGGCCGGCCAGCAGAGCGTGGGGGTCGGGGGCACGCACCAGGATGTGCCAACGGGTCTGGCCGCGCAACCGCTGGAGGAAGGCCGGCGCCGGCCCGATGAGCGTCGTCTCCGGCAGGCCCAGCCGGGCGATCTTGTTGGCCAATACGCCGGCCAGACGCTCCGCCTCCGCCTGGGCCTTTGCAGCATTGGTGTCGGCATACACCAGCCGGACCAGCTTGCGGAAGGGGGGATAGGCGTGCTCGCGCCGGAAGGCCAGCTCGTACCGGTAGAAGTCGGCGTAGTTGTGCCGGCTGGCCGCCTGAATCGCGTAGTGATTGGGATCGTAGGTCTGGATGATGACCTGGCCGCCCAGAATGCTACGGCCGGCCCGGCCCGCCACCTGGGTCAGCAACTGGAACGTGCGCTCGCCGGCCCGGAAGTCCGGCAGGTGCAGTGCCGTGTCGGCCGTCACCACACCCACCAGCGTGACCAGCGGCAGGTCCAACCCCTTGGCCACCATCTGCGTGCCCACCATGATGTCCGCCTCACCCCGAACAAAGCGCTGCAGGATACGCTCGTGCGCGCCCTTGCTGCGCGTGGTGTCCCGATCCCAGCGGACGACCCGCGCGCCGGGGAACAACTGGCGCACTGTAGCCTCAACGCGTTGGGTACCGATCCCGAAGTGCTTGATTCGAGGGCTGGCGCAGATGGGGCACAATTGGGGTTGCATCTCATGCTGGTTGCAATGGTGGCAAATCAAGCCAGCTTCACTGGTGTGGTACGTTAGTGAGGCCTCACAGCGCCGGCAGCGCAGCACGTGGCCGCAGTCACGGCACATCACGAACGTGGCCGCCCCCCGGCGGTTGAGGAACAGGATGGCCTGCTCGCCGGCCTCCAGCACCCGCGTCAGAGCCTGCTGTAGCGCCCGGCTGAAGATGCCCCGATTGCCGGCCCGCAATTCCTGGCGTAAATCGACGATGCTCACCGGCGGCAGATCGGCGTACAACGCGGCGTCGGTTTCGCCGGCGCGCAGCGCGGTGCGCTCATCGGAAATGTGGTAGCTGGCCTTCTGTGCTTCGATCTGTTTGCGGTGGGCCATGACCCGCTGGGGCATTTCGACCAGCGTGTAGCGGCCCTGCTGCGCCCGGAAGTAGGACTCGACGGACGGCGTCGCCGAGCCGAGGATCACAGCCGCACCCTCCAATTCGGCCCGGCGGAGCGCCACGTCCCGGGCGTGGTAGCGCGGAATGCGATCCTGCTTGTAGGACCATTCGTGCTCCTCGTCGATGACGATGAGGCCCAGCCAGCGCAGGGGTGCGAACACCGCTGACCGCGAACCGATGACGATGTCCACGTCGCCGGCCCGCGTCCGCCGCCAGCCGTCGTAGCGCTCCCCCAGCGCCAGGGCCGAGTGGGCCACGGTCACGCGGCCCGGGAATCGGGCAGCGAAGCGCTGCACTGTCTGGGGCGTGAGCGAAATCTCGGGGACCAGCACGATGGCCTGCCGGCCCTGGTTGAGGATTTCGGCGATGGCACGGAGATAGATTTCGGTCTTGCCGCTGCCCGTTACGCCGTGCAACAGGAACGTTGGGGATTGACAATTGACAATTGACAATTGACAATTGACAATTGCGCTGCGGATGATGTCCCAGGCCGCTTGCTGGTCCGGGGTTAGTATGGGCGGTTCGTCGGGGGTGAAGGTCTTGCCGGCCAGGGGGTCGCGCCACACTTCCTGGTCTTCCAGGACAATGATCCCCTTGTTCTCCAGTGCCTGCAGAGTGGTACTGGAGCCGCCGGCTGTCTCGAAGATCTCCGATGCGGGCAGTGGACCTTCTTCGGCCAGGAGTTCGACGATGGCGCTCTGGGTTGGCGCCCGAGAGAGCTCCTCGAAGACGGCAGCATCGGGCTCAACAGCCAGACGTGCCACACGTTGCGTTTTTGGACCAATGCGCGCTGGCTTCAGTCCATATCGCTGGATCAACACGCCCCGGTCCAGCAGCCGTTCGACGGCCTTCTTGCCCCCATCGCGTGTCAACTGGTCCAGAGGGATCGGCTGGTCGCGGCGCACCCGTTCCACCACAGCGCGCTCTTCGGATGTCAGGTGGCCGGTGGGGGCGTGGTCCGGCCCCAGCTCGATCAGGAGGACGGACAACCGGCTGATGCCCGGCGGCAGCATCGGCTGGACGCAGTCGATGAGCGGGGCGACGTAGTACACGCTCATCCAGCGCGCCAGGGCGATCTGGGCCGGCGACAGCACGGGCTCCGGATCGAGGATGGCGTCAATCGGCTTCGTTTTCTGAACCGGCGAGTAGTCTCTCAGACTCAGGACAACGGCCTGGACCCACCGCTTGCCGAAGGATACCCGAACCAGATGGCCCGGTTGAAGTTGTCCGTCCAACCGGGGAGGAATGTGGTAGGAGAACGTCAGCCCCCCGGGTTCGGGGCCGGCATCGCCATCTGGCGGAGTGCTGTGGGGACGAAAGACGGGCCGCCGGCCCAGTTTGTGGTTGACGACGACCTCTGCGTACCGCATTTATAGCACAATCCGCCTCGGCCTGACCCGTGCTTTCTCAGCCTGAAGAATACACATAATCTGGTCTACGGCCTGATCGAGCTGTTCATCGCGATTGACGACGATGTAGTCAAACATGGGTAGGGCCTTCATCTCTTCTCGAGCCGTTTCTTTGCGGCGTTCCAGATCGATTCCCGTTTCCGTCTTCCGGGCAACCAGACGATCCATCAACTCATCCATGTTAGATGCGGCCAGGAAAACGAAGACGGCATCAGGAACAATCTTCTTGATCGTCGCCGAGCCCTGCACATCGATGCGCAGGACAATGTCTTTGCCGCTCGCCAGCGCCTTGCGGATTTGCTCCTTGGGGATCCCCTTGTAGTTTCCGTAAACGATCGCCCATTCCAGGAGTTCATCTTCCTCGATCATCTGCTCAAACTCTTCGGTGGAGATGAAAAAATAGTCCACACCATGGACCTCCCCCGGCCGCTTGAGCCGGTCGGTGGCTGTCACGACAAAGTGGAAAGGCAGGCCCCGTTCCTTCATCCGATTTACCGCCGCATCTTTCCCAACCCCAGATGGCCCAGAAATCACGACCAGCAGCGCCGGTGGGTTTAGAATGTGCTCTGGCAAGCAGGTCTCCTTTGATTCGATGACAGTTTCCGATGTCTGGCCCACGTCACACTCCTTGGGTGGAGATTGGATGTTAGAGATTCAGTAGATCCGGCTTTCACGCGGGTTATGGCATCAGGTATTCGCTCAGTATGAGTTTACCGAAGCGGGTGAGGCTTGCCCGTGCCGGGTCCTCGCCATGCTATCATTATGATAATAACACATTGTGCGTGAAACGTAAAACGGAGTACGGGGAACTTGCAGGTTTGTTCGGGTTCCAGTCCCATGTTATAATACTTTCCACTCTACCACGCTACCAAATTCCAGTTTGATACCATTGCCATGTCCAGACCAACACTCGACTTGCGCGTCCACCCCGATGCCGATGCACTGACCCAGGCGACAGCGGAACTGTTTGCCCAGCGAGCGCAGGCTACTTTCTCCAGCGAGGGCCGTTTCACGGTGGCGCTGGCCGGCGGCTCAACCCCCCGGCCGCTGTACGAGCGTCTGGCGACGCCGGCCTTCCGGGTCACTATCCCGTGGGAAGGAACACACTTCTTCTGGGGCGACGAGCGCTGTGTGCCGCCAGACCAGCCGGACAGCAACTACGGCATGGCGATGGATGCGCTGCTGTCCAAGGTGCCGGTGCCGCCGGCCAACATCCACCGCATGGCCGGGGAGCAGCCGCCCCACGCTGCGGCCGATGCCTACACCGAGATACTCCGCGATGTCTTCAATCTGGCCGGCAACGAGCTACCGCGCTTCGACCTGATCCTGTTGGGCATGGGCGGCGATGGCCACACAGCCTCGCTCTTCCCCCACACCGAGGTGCTGCACGAGCAGACGCGCCTGGTCGCAGCACACTACGTCGAGAAGCTGAAGGCTTATCGGCTGACGCTCACGCCCCCGGTCATCAACAACGCGACGCTCGTCGTCTTCCTGGTGGCCGGCCACGGCAAGGCCGAAACGCTCCGCCGCGTGCTGCAAGGGCCTTACGAGCCGGATGAACTGCCGGCGCAGCTCGTGCAACCGTCGAATGGCCACCTGGTCTGGATAGCGGATGAGACAGCGGCGAGCATGCTTGACCAGGCTTGACGTCGCCAGTCTTCTGACGTAGAATAGCAAAAGATTGCCCATAGATTGCTAACCACAATGAACAGAGGTGCTGTATGAATGCTGTTCCAAAGCTTGTTCCAATATCAAAGCTGCGACAGACACAAAGCGAGGTTCTGGAGAAGCTATCTGAGGGGCCGGTGGTGCTGACCCAACGGGGTGAGGCCATCGCCGTGCTGGTCGATCCAGAACAGTGGAACCGACTGATTGAGGAGTTGGAAATCTGGCAAGACTCCTTTGATGCGATGGAAGCCAGGTACCGCATCGCGGCCGGTGAAGAGAAAGTGATCGACTGGAGCGAGGTCGAGGCTGAATTGGATGGCGTACCAGCTTAGAATCACGAGGCATGCCAACAACGAGCTGCGCGACCCGCCAACCGATATACAGCACAGGGTCCGCGCTGCGATAAGCGACTTGGCGCGTGACCCTCGGCCTTACGGACACAAGAAGCTGCGTGGCAGAACGGATTATGCGATACGGATTGGCCGCTACCGTGTGATCTACGATGTAGATGATGACGCCCAGATTGTCACAATCTTGCGGGTAGGGCACAGGCGAGACGCGTACCGGAATCTATAGCCCCTCAACCATTTTCCAGAAAGGTAGCCCACCCTTGAAAGCAATTGCTGTCGTCCCCGGACAACCCAACAGCGTACACCTCGTCGATCTGCCGAAGCCTGAGTTGCACGAGCACGGCGTCCTGGTACGGGTGATTCGCGTCGGCGTGGACGGCACGGACCGCGAGATCAACCAGGCCGAGTATGGGGAGGCACCGGCTGGCTCCGACGTGCTGGTGATCGGCCACGAGTCCTTTGGCCGCGTGGAAGCGGTGGGCGACCACGTGGGCTCGGTCCACCCCGGCGACTACGTGGTGGCCACCGTGCGCCGGCCCGACGACTGCATCAACTGCTCGTACGGCGAGTACGACATGTGCATCAAGGGTGAATACCGCGAGCGCGGCATCAAGGGCGAGCATGGCTATCTCGCCGAGTACTACCTGGAAACGCCGGAGTACCTGGTGCGGGTCCCGCCGGCCCTCGAGCACGTAGGCGTGCTGCTGGAGCCGCTCAGCATCGTCGAGAAAGGCATTCATCAGGCGTACAAGATTCAGGAACGCATGGTGTGGCGGCCGCAACGGGCACTGGTGCTGGGGGCCGGCACGATTGGGCTTCTCGCCACGTCCGTGCTACGATTGCGGGGTCTGGAAGTTTACACCCTGGCCAAAAGCCCGAAACCCAACCTGCCGGCGGAGATCGCCGAGATGGCCGGCGCGACCTACCTGAGCGCCGAGAAGGACCCGGTGCCGGGCCTGGACGAGAAGTTCGGCCGGTTCGACATGATCTTCGAGGCCACCGGCTACAGCCCCTTGGCTTTCCAGGCCATGGAAGTCCTGGGCAACAACGGGGTGCTGATTCTGTCCAGCGTGACCGGCGGCCACCGAACCGCCGAAATCCCGACCGACCTCATCAACCTGGAGATGGTGCTGGGCAACAAGGTCGTCGTGGGCACGGTAAACGCCAATCGCACCTACTTCGAGCACGGCGTCCAGGATATGGCAGCCATGGAGGAGCGCTGGCCGGGCCTGCTCAGCCGGCTATTCACCCACCGGCTGCACGGGCTGGAAACGTACCGCGAGATGATGGATTTGCTTGAGAGCGCGAAGGGTGCGATCAAGATTGTGGTGGAAGTGAGCAGAACATGATTACGTCTTACGTCTTGCGTCTTGCACATACACACTACGCAAGACGTAAGACGTAAGACGGACCGCCTCACCAGCTTACAAGACCCTGATTTTCAGGAGGAACCAAAATGGCAAATGAAACCATCAAACTCTACGGTGCGCACTGGTGCCCGGACTGCCGGCGCAGCAAGCGATTCCTGGGCGAACAGCAGATCCCGTACGACTGGATCGACATCGAGAAGGATGGGGAGGCGCGGCGCTACGTCGAGGGAGTCAACAACGGCAAGCGCATCATCCCCACCATCGTCTTCCCCGATGGCTCGATCCTGGTCGAGCCGTCCAACGCCGAACTGGCGCAGAAACTGGGGCTGCGCACCACAGCCGAGCGAGAATTCTACGACCTGATTGTCGTCGGCGCGGGACCGGCCGGCCTGACCACAGCGCTCTACACCGCTCGGGAAGGCATCGACACCCTGGTCGTCGAGATGGGCGGCCTGGGGGGCCAGGCGGCCGCCACCCAGGACATCGAGAATATACCCGGGTTCCCGGACGGCGTGACCGGCACGGACTTCGCCGACCGCCTGGTTCGGCAGGCACAGCGCTACGGCGTTGAGATCCTGCAGGCGCAGGAAGTGACCAGTATTGCAGCCCGCGAGGGCAACTCCCGCTGGGTGATCACCAGTGATGGCAGCGAGTACGGCGCCCGTGCGCTGCTCATCGCCACCGGCGCCGACTATCGCCGGCTCAATGTGCCAGGCGAGGAGGACTACATCGGGGCCGGCGTCCACTTCTGTGCCACCTGCGATGGTCCGTTCTACAAGGGCGAGGAGTTGGTCGTGGTCGGCGGCGGGAACAGCGCCGCCGAAGAGGGTGTGTTCCTGACCCGCTTCTCGCCGAAAGTGACGCTGCTCGTGCGTGGCGGCGAACTGACTGCCAGCCAGGTGGCCGTAGACAAAGTCATGGACCACCCCAACATCGACGTCCTGTTCCACACTCAGGTCAAAGAATTTCATGGCAAAGGGGGCAAGCTCAAGAGCATCACCGTTGAAAACAACCAGACCGGCAAGCAGTGGGACATGACCCCCGGCGGCGTGTTCATCTTCATCGGCCAGCGGCCGAACACCGGCTTCCTGCGGGGAACGCTGGCGCTGAATCAATGGGGCTACATTCTGACCGGCCACGACCTGGAACATGCGGAAGCGGTCAGCGATCATACGCCGGCCTTTCTGGAAACCAGCATGCCCGGCGTCTTCGCCGCCGGCGATGTCCGCTCGGGGAGCACCAAGCAGGTAGCCTCGGCTGCCGGCGAGGGGGCGACGGCGGCGCTGCTGATTCGGGAGTATTTGAAAGAAACGTGATGTGTATCACGTACTGCGTATTGCATACTGCGTTTCGCGTGCGGGGGGATTACGCAACGCCTGGCGGCCTGCGGGAGGGTGCGAGCCAGAACTTTTCCCAAGTACAGATGATGAGTGTCCTGGTTTAGCGAGTCTGGAAAGGCTAATGTAACGATGGCTATGCAAACACCACAGAAGATAACGATCAGTGTGGATGAACTTGTCAACCTGCTAGAACCTCTTATGCGCCGCGTAGTGCGTGAGGAGTTGGCCCGGCTCGCTGTAGAAGCTCCTGGCGTTTTCTACCTCGAACCGGACTCACCACTCTACGAGGACATGGAGGACATTCTCCGCCGGAAGGAACAGGGTAAGATAAGACTATACTCACACGAAGAGGTATGGGGTGAGTAACTGGAGGCCACTACATGCCACGTGACATCCCGGTCGGCAATGGCTGTCTGCTGATCAATTTTGACAACCAGTACCAGTTGCGCGATCTCTACTACCCGTACGTCGGCAAGGAGAACCACACCGCCGGCCATCCTTTCCACTTCGGCATCTGGGCCGACGGCGACTTCCGTTGGGTGCACGACGCCGGCTGGGAGCGCGAGCTGCAATACGAGCCCGACACGCTGGTGACTCGCGTGCGCTTGCGCCACCCCGACCTGGGGCTCACCCTGGAATGCTGCGACACGGTGGACTTTCACGAGAACCTGTATCTGCGCCGTGTCACGCTCCACAACGAGTGGGGCAGGGAGCGCCAGGTGCGCCTCTTCTTCCATCACGATTTCCATATCTCCGAAACGGAAGTGGGCGACACGGCCTACTACGAGCCGGAGCGGCGGGCGGTGCTCCACTACAAAGCCGATCGCTGGTTCATGATCAACGGGCGGCCGGCTGGCGCTGAGAAGGAAGGCATCAATAGCTGGGCGACCGGCACCAAGGAAATCCACGGCCAGGAAGGCACCTTCCGCGACGCTGAGGACGGCGAACTCGGCCGCAACCCCATCGCCCAGGGGTCGGTGGATTCCACCATCGCCCTCCACCAGACAGTGCCGGCCGGCGGCGAGGCAACGACGTACTACTGGATGGCCGTCGGCAAGACCTTCGAGGACGTGACGCGCATCAACCGACGCGTGCGACAGCGAGGCCCTGAGTTCTATATCGACCGAACCGAGGCCTACTGGCGCCTGTGGACCAACAAGGAGATGACTGACTTCCACGGACTGCCGGAGCGCATTGTGGACCTCTACAAACGCAGCCTGCTGATCGTGCGGACCCAGATCGATAACCATGGAGCCATAATCGCTGCCAACGACTACGACATCACCCGGTTTGCCCGTGACACCTACAGCTACATGTGGCCCCGCGATGGCGCACTGGTGGCCCATGCGCTGGACATGGCCGGCTACAGCGCGGTCACTCAGCAGTTCTACAACTTCTGCGCCGACGTGATCACCAAAGAGGGCTACTTTCTGCACAAGTACAATCCCGATGGCTCCCTGGCCAGCTCGTGGCATCCCTGGTACGCTAACGGGGAGAAACAACTCCCAATTCAGGAGGACGAGACGGGGCTGGTCATCTGGGCACTCTGGCACCACTTCGACAGGTTCCGCGACATCGAGTTCATCAAACCCCTCTACCGGCGACTGATCATCGCCGCCGCAGAGTTTATGGTGGATTTCCGGCTGGAGAACGGACTACCCAAGCCCTCGCACGATCTGTGGGAGGAGCGGTGGGGCATCCATGCCTTTACCGTGGCGGCCACGTACGCCGGCCTCATGGCAGCCCACAACTTCGCCGCGGCCTTCGGCGAAGACCGCCTGGCCGACAGGTACCAGACCGCCGCTCAGGAGATCCGAGCAGCAACCGACGAGTATCTTTGGAGCGACAAGGCCGGCCGCTTCGTTCGCATGATCAACTTCCGCGAGGACGGCAGCGTGGACATCGACTGGACGATGGAGTCCAGCATGTACGGCCTGTTCTACTTCGGCATGTACCCCCCCGATCATCCGCGCATCGTGGCCACCATGCAAGCAATCTACGATCGATTGTGGGTGAAGACCGACGTTGGGGGGATGGCCCGCTATGAGAATGACTACTACCACCAGGTGAGCCAGGACATCGAGGGCGTGCCGGGCAACCCCTGGTTCATCTGCACGCTGTGGCAAGCCCAATGGCACGTCGCCAGAGCGCAGGGTGCGGACGAACTGGCGCCAGCCCTGGACCTGTTGAACTGGGTCGCCGACCGGGCGCTGGTCAGCGGCGTCCTGGCCGAGCAAGTCAACCCCTACACCAACGAGCCCCTATCCGTCAGCCCCCTGACCTGGAGCCATGCCACCGTCGTTGCCACAGTGCTGGAATACCTGGATCGTCTCTCGGAAATGTCCGTCTGCGAGGTATGCAGTCATCCCACCTACATGCGCGAGGCTCCCAAGCTCCGGCACGTTCATCAGCACCATGAGGCCCGAAAGGGCAGCCAGCCCGAGTAACGCTCGAATCCGGGAGGAGCAAAACCGGTAACACACAGGCCCTAGCCATGATGAGAGGAGTACCCTTATGACCTACAATCAGCCATCAAACGACGATCTTGCCTTTCTGCACGACGTCGTGGGCGCTGACTGGGTCTCAACGACACACGTCGATCGCGAGCAACACGCGCGCGATCAGTCGTTTCACGAGGCCCATCTACCGGACGCCGTGGTGTGGCCCGAAACCACGGCCCAGGTGAGCGCCATCCTGCGACACGCCAACGACAGGCACATTCCGGTGACTGCCTGGGGGGCCGGCACAAGCCTGGAAGGCCATTGCATCCCCTTGTTTGGCGGCATCGTCCTCGACCTTCGTCGCATGGACAGGATTCTGGCCATCCGCGCCGGCGACTTTCAGGTAGACGTCCAGCCGGGCGTCCTCTACAAGGACATGAACGAGAAGCTGGCACGCTACGGGCTGTTCTACCCGCCGGATCCAGGAGCAAACGCCAGCATCGGGGGGATGGTGGCCAACAACGCCGCCGGCATCCGCACGGTGAAATATGGCGCTACCCGCGAGAACGTGCTGGCGTTGGAAGTGGTCCTGGCCGACGGCCGGGTGATCCGCTGCGGCACCCACGCCCACAAGAGCTCATCGGGCTACGACCTGGTACACCTCTTCACCGGCTCCGAGGGCACCCTGGGCATCGTAACGGAGGCGACGCTGAAGCTGTGGCCGCTGCCGGACCAATTCAGCGCCGGCGTGGCGGCCTTCGACACCGTCGATGCGGCTGCCCAGGCGGTGTACGAAATCATGGGCAGCGGCCTGTCGCCGGCAGCTCTGGAACTGCTGGACACCAACATGGTGGCACTGCTAAACGCCGAAGAGAACGTCGGACTGCCCGAGAGCCCGATCCTGTTCATGGAATTTCACGCCGCAACGCGGGCGGCCCTGGAGGAAGAGCTCAAACTGGTCGAGGAAATCTGCACCGACAACGGCTGCACCCGCTTCCAGGCCGGCGTCGGTTCAGATGCGCGCCGGCAGTTGTGGCATGCACGGCATCATGCCTACGAGACCCTGGTGCGGGCCAATCCCGACTACGATTTCGTGATCCTCGACGTGGCCGTTCCCATCTCCCAGTACCCGGCCCTGGTCACCCGAACGCGGGAGCTGGTGGAGGCGTACGGCATGCGGTGCTACAGCCTGGGGCACGCCGGCGACGGCAATCTGCATGTTACGCCGGCCTACGTCCCGGACGATCCCGCCTCGGTTGCGCAGGCACAAGAATTCAACGCCGCGTTGGTGCACTACGCTCTGGAATTGGGCGGCACGGCGACCGGCGAGCACGGGGTAGGTGTTGGCAAGCAGAAGTTCATGGCCGCCGAGCACGGCGAAAGCCTGGCGGTCATGCACCAACTCAAGCAGACGCTGGACCCGAACGGCATTCTGAATCCGGGGAAGATTTTCCAGTAGTGCTGACCAGGTTCACAGATACGCTCTCCAGGCCTGGTTTCTATCTCTCCCACCAAAGAATGGCAACCCGCCGTGCCGACGGGCCGGGATAGATGCGCCCGTCGATCTCGCGACTACTGTCCTGGATGTATGCTCGCAACTCAGCATCCCGCTGTGGGTCTGGGTCCAGGTGCAGCCGCCGGCGATACCACTCAACCGCCTCGTCCAGACTGCCAAACCAGAAGCCGGCCGGCACACGCTCGATCTCCACGTTGGCATAGATACCCATCTGGTGGAGAACTGCGACGGCGTCGAAGTAATCCGGCCGCTCCGGTCGCTCGATCCCGCGAAAGCGCCGCCACAGCTCGTTCATTGGCGTCAGCGGATGGCGAAAAGTAATCTCGATGAAGCAGGCATCGCGGGCGTGTGCATCCAGCTTCGAGACGAACGGCACCAGGTCCTGGACGTCGTACAGCACGTTCGCGCACACGACAATGTCGGCCACGGGCACCTGAGCATCCTGCCAACGCTCAGAGATGATCTCCACGTTCTGGATACCCTGCTTTTCAACCTCACTTGCCAGGAACTCGCGCATGGCCGGCGACGGCTCCACAGCGATGACGCGCCCGACGTGAGGGGCCAGTTGCAGCGCCTGCCGGCCCGTGCCGGCACCCACATCCAGCACTGTGGTCTCAGAAGTAGCTCGTTCCAAAACCCGCAAGATCAACGGCCCGGGCGGACCCTCCAGCGCCTGCTCAGCCATCCGCTGGAAGTGCGCGGCAATGTGCTGCCAGCCGTCCCCTTCGTCTTCGTGCGTCTCTGGCCCAGCTTGCCGGCCATTGATCTCCGCCGGCAACGCCCAGGCCCCCAGCATCTCACGCCACACCTCGGCGTAGTCAATTCTCTGCACGCTCATCTGCCCAATCCTTCCATACATACCTCCCCGCGATATCTTACAAGAAGCAGAGGCGAGGCAACGCGGAGCATAGTTTGTTTGCTCCGAGACCCTCAATCCGAATTGCCTCGCCCCTCCCCCACCCCGAATAATTGAGATGATACTCCCCACACTCGCCCTATGTTAGCAGAGATGAGCACTGCGCGCAAGCTCCGCGCCACGATTTCCGTTATGGCTTATGATGGACTATAATCACTCGAAACGTGACGACCGGTTTGCGTAGTAATTCCCACGCTTCACACCGACGGGGTTCCGCCAATCTATCCCACCGGAAGCTACTTCTCCAACGTCGGCTTCGGTTTCATGAAGATGCAAATGTACAATACGGAAGTAGAACTTATCGACGCACTGAAGCAAGGCGAGAAGCGTGCCTGTGCTGATCTGGTGGAGCGCTTCTCGTCGCAGGTCTATCGGGTCGCGCTGCGGTTGATGGACGATCCGAGCGACGCCGAGGACGTGCTGCAGGAGACGTTCATCTCGGCCTGCGACCACGCTGAGGATTTTGAGGGTCGGTCCAGCCTGAGCACATGGCTGTATCGGATTGCAAACAACGCCGGCTTGATGCGTCTGCGCAAGAGGCGTGTGCCGACGGTCTCCATCGACGAACCGGTTGAACTGGACGATGACTACGTGCCGCGCCACCTGGCCGACTGGTCTCTTGATCCCGATCGCCTGGTGCTGACGAACGAACTGCGCCAGGTGATGGACACGGGTGTCGCGCAACTGTCGGAAGCACTGCGCACTGTCTTCGTGATGCGAGACCTGGAAGGCTTGTCCACTGCGGAAACGGCGGAACTACTGGGGATCAGCGAGTCGGCGGTGAAGGTGCGATTGCACCGCGCGCGGCTGCAACTGAGGGACCACCTGGCCGAGTATCTGGCCGGCGGTGATTCTGGACATCGAACTGGGGAATGAAACGAACTCGCTGGCTGTTGCTTGCTGATGCTCCGCGCGGAAGGATACTATGAACGATCACGATCGAGGCAAATGTCGGGAACTCCTGGGGGAGCTATCGCTGTACATCGACGGTGAGGCTGAGCAGGCACTGTGTGACGAGATCGAAGCCCACATCGCTGAGTGCAATGACTGTCGCATCATGGTTGACACGCTGCACAAGACTATCACACTTTATCGCACCGTGCCGGCCGATCCCCTGCCTGGCGATGTAGAGGAACGGCTGTACAGGCGGTTGGACATCAGCGACTTTCTTGCCAACAGACAGCACAAACATGATGTCAAATGTCGGTGACCATAGCCTTCTGTGAAACTGGGAATCTGCATCTCACTTCGATACACACAACACAACACACAAGAATAGCAGCAGACTCAATGCTGTCAAGCTCTAGGTTTGTGCAGGAAGAAAGGATTTCAACCGATGTCAATCGCATTTCCCCCCCGTCACGGACAATCTGGCAAGAGCCAGGAGCCGTGGGAACCAGCGCCGGCTCCGTCGGAGCCGACCCTATCTTCAGATGAACGCCTCGTAGCCGGCTTGTTGGAGGTAACGCGGGACAACACCGGCTACCTTCGGCAAGATGCGGTGGCAACACGAGACGACCCCAGACTGACGCCGGCCATGCAGCGTCAAGTCGGACTGCGTCCGGGCGACCTGGTAGAGGCCGTTGCGAAGCGTGGACAGCGCGGCTGGGTGGTCCAGCGTGTCTGGCGGGTCAATGGCCACGGCACGGATGGCCTGGCCCGGCGGCCGCACTTCGATCGGCTGACAGCGGTGCATCCCGACCACGTGCTGACTCTCGGGCCAACGCCAGACGCCACCACCGGCCGGCTGCTCGACCTGTTAGCCCCTGTCGGACGGGGCCAGCGGGGTCTCATCGTCTCGCCACCTATGGCCGGCAAGACGACGCTGCTGAAGGACCTGGCCCGAGCCGTGGTCCAGGACGACGAACTGACGCTGCTCGTGTGCCTGATCGGGGAGCGCCCCGAAGAGGTGACGGACCTGCGGCGCTCGGTGGAGGCAACCGTGCTGGCCGCCGATCTGGATACGCCGCCCCAAGCGCAGGCGCGGGTCGCCGAGCTGGGAATCCAGCACGGCAAACGGTTGACTGAAGAAGGGCGCGACGTGGTGGTGCTGCTGGACAGCCTCACACGCCTGGCGCGGGCGCATAATCTGGACGTGCGTGGCGGCGGGCGGACCCTATCGGGCGGCATGGACGCATCTGCCTTGCAGCCGGGCCGGCGCGCCTTTGGCGCAGCGCGCGCCACGGAGGAGGCCGGGAGCCTTACGGTGCTGGCCACGGCGCTGGTGGATACCGGCAGCCGGCTGGACGACGTGGTCTACGAGGAGTTCAAGGGCACAGGCAACATGGAAGTGCATCTGGATCGCGATCTGGCCCAGCAGCGACTCTACCCGGCGGTGGCCATCCACCGCTCCGGCACACGCAACGAAGAGTTGCTGCTGGATGACGACACGCTCATCCGGGTACACCGGTTGCGACGCCGGCTGCACAACCTGAGCGACGCCGAGGCGCTAAGCCTTCTCCTCAATGCACTTCGCGCTCATCCCACAAATCAGGAAGCGCTGGACGCGCTGGCACGTTAGGGGCCGGCGAGGCTCCAGATCACCGCGACGCGTTCACATGCCGAGAAGCGAGCGCATCCGGCCAACAGCGCCTTCATTCTCATTGCCGAAACGCCGTTTGATTTCCCGCATCCCGGGCTCGACGAGAACCTCGCCGTCTGGGAAGCGAAGCGTGGGGACGCTGGCATATCCGCCCGTCTGCGCCAGCACGAAGGCTCGTCCCTCGGGGTTGGCGTTAATATCTATCCACTCAAAGTCGATACCCTGCTGTTCCAGATAGGCTCTGGCCCACCGAGAACTGCCGCACCAGTTCGTTCCATAAACGATCAGCCGGCGTGGTTCTTGAGTCATGCGTTCACCATCCATGATTTTTCTCGAACAAGATGTGATCTCCGGGCGAAAGTGTACTCCTCCTCCGCACCGCAAACCGTGGGCGGCCATACATTTGTACACGCCAAATGCTGTTGACCCTCGCACCGGAACATAGTAGAATCAGTAGATCCAGATTTGAGGAGTCAGCACCCCCAGGTGCGGCTCCGTTCGGCACGTAGGCGTGCCACACTCCTCGAACATTGAATCTACCGAGAATCACCAACAACAGATGCTTTTTCTCGAAGTACTGATCTACGGGTTTGCGCTGTGGCTCGGGCTGTATCTCATCGCTCGAGACCTGGCGAGTCCCCGGCTGCGCCTGGCCGGCCTGGGGTTGGTGGCGTACGCCCTGGGGCTGGCCAGCGACGCCCTGGCTGGCCGCGCCCCCACGCCAGCCCTCGCTCTGAACCTGACACGCCTGGGGTGGCCACTATTCTTCCTGCCAGCGCTCTTCTGGTCGGGCGCGACGGCATATCTCCTGCCGGAAGGTGCGCCGCTGCGCACACGCCTTGCCCGAACGCGGGGCTATGGCGTGCTGCTGCTGGCGGTGATGCTGTACGTGCTCGGCACCCAAACCGACCTCATCTTCGACGTCAGGACGGGGCTTCTTCACCCGGGGCCGGCGTATCCTCTGTTCGCCGTGGCCGTCCTGGCTCCCCTGCTCTGGCTGCTGTACATCGCCGCACGTGCCTTCCGCTCCGCCAGGCCGAGAAAGCCCCTCGCCGTGCTGCTCGTCGCGACCATCTTCTTCGCCCTGAGCACCGGCCTGCTCATCTTCCCGCTCAGTGGGTTGCCGCGCACGTGGGTGTTGCTCGCCGTTGGTTGCGATCTTGCCCTGTTGGGAGTCGCTATCGCCGCCCTGGATGCCTTCGATGAGGGGGAAGCATTCCTGCCGGACTTTCTCTGGTCGTTTGACTTCTCCCTGTTGGCCGTGTTGCTGTTCGCCGGCCAGGTCGCGCTGGCGATGCGCCTGGCCACGGGCGTGACCTTCCCCATGCTCGTCCTGCTGTTGCTCACAATAGCGACAGCTATTGCCATTCAGACCTTTTCGAACCCGATCCAGGCCGCTTTGGAGGGGCTGACTTTTGCCCGCTTTCCGCAGTTGCGGGCGGCACGCGCCGACCTCCGCGCGGCAGCCCGAGCGCTGCCGCGCGTCAACGACACCCTCGACCTGAAGACCCTGGACGAGGAGGAGTTCATCCGCCTGACCCGTCGGGCCCTCGGCCACTTTGGCGATCTCCCTCGCCTGGCGGCCAGCCCCCTCACCCGTCTGCCGATCATAGAGGCTCGCCTGGCGGAGCGCGGTGCGAGCGACAACACGCTGGAACGCGCTGCCGAGCTCAAGGCCGTTCTCAGCGAGAGCATCGCCCGGCTGAAGCCTCGCGACCAAGGCGACTTCGGCACATCCGATGAGTGGCGGTTCTACAACGCGCTATTCTTCCCCTACGTTGCCGGCCTCAAGCCCTACAGCCGGCGCGCCGAGCACGATGGGCTGGACCCACCAGCCCAAGAGGCGCTTGAATGGTTCCGCACGTACGTCCCCGAGCGCACGCTGTACAACTGGCAAAATGCGGCCGCCAGGCTGGTGGCGCAGGATCTGCGAGAAAGATCAGTCGTGAAACGTAAAACGTAAAACGTGAAATCTCACGCATCACGTTTCACGTTTCACGATTGGCGGCAAACTGGCAGTATTTGGCAGTGCTTTTCGTGGACTTGGCAGTTACTCCCGATGTATCCTGGGGTCAGATTCCAACGGCGTCCGTGACACGGGCGACGCCGACTCACACAGAGCACTGGTTCACCACCAGGAACTCTGCCAGGTTCACGAAGGAGGTCACAAAACATGGATCCTGAAGCTGCCAAACTACTCGGTGCGGGGCTGGCCATCGGGGCCGGCACGATCGGGGCCGGCACGGGTATCGGATTGGTGACTCTGGGCGCATTGCTGTCTATCGGCCGCAACCCGGAGGTGGAAGGCCCCATCCGCATCAACATGTTCATCGGAATCGCCTTCGCCGAGGCCGTCGCCATCTACGCCCTGGTCGTGACGTTCATTCTGCTGTTTGTCGTCTGAGGGAGGTTTCTGACCCATGACCACACAAACCATGATTCAAACTGTCAGATCAAATCTGTTGTGCTATTCGCTGGAGGCTGACGGTGCGTTTGAGATCACGGGCGGGATCATTCTCGTCGCCGGCGCCCGGCCGCTGGCAACGCTGTTCGGCCTGGATCGGCCGGCGATCCTGTACGGCCTGGGCGTGGCGGCCATCCTCTTTGGCGTATGGCTCATCCGCTACGCAGCCCGTGAGCCGGCCAACCGCCAGGTGGCCCTGATCGCGGCGACATCGAACGCTGCCGGCTTTCTATTAGGCATGGCCGGCCTCGCTCTGGGCTGGTTTCCCCTCACCGCTGCGGGGAAGTGGGCGCTGGCGCTGATCGCGGAAGTCGTCGCGTTCTACGCTGCGCTTGAGTTCTACGCACTGTGGCGCACACGACCCCCGGTTGGTTGAGGTGTAGAGGCCGTTGAGCGGCCGGTCGCGGGGTGCCACCTGGGCTGGGTTGGTAGCAACCACCACCAGCCGGCCGGCAGACGCATCAGCAGGAGACGGGCACCGTGCGACGGTGCCCGTCTCCTTGTTGTTGCAGCAGCGTAACTACAACTGGCCGGCTCGTAGGCAGTTGCAGTCAGCTCCGCTGTATGGTAAAATGCCGTCACGGTTGAACCCACATTGAAAGGAGCGAGAAGGAGAGACTTATGCCCAAGCTGACAGTCAACGGCAAGACCTCCGACGTTGAGGGCGGGAAACGCCTGGTTCTGGCAATCGAGGAACAGGGTGTGAACATCGGGCACCGCTGCGGCGGCTACGCTCGCTGCACGACCTGCCGCGTCGAGTTCGAGGCCGGCGAGCCGGACACGATGACGCACGCCGAGTACACGAAGCTGAGCGAGGCCGGCCTGCTGGGACAGGTACGCCTCTCCTGCCAGATCGTCTGCGACCACGACATGAGCGTACATCCGCTGATGACGCTGGAGAGCGAGGGATGGAGTGACACAGGGCCGGCCCCCCAGCCGACGGTCACACCAGAGGCCGGGTGGTTCCCCATCGAGGAAATGACGTGACCTGAGAATGATGAGCGGTTACTACTCAGCCACCCTCCCGCAGGTTGCGATGCACAATGATTTTGCACCCGGAAAACGGCCTTGAACCAGCGATTCTCAGCCAGACAGGCTTCAAACCTGCGGGAGGGTGAGTAGCTACCTGAATCTTCATAATTCGCCGGCTGATACGGGAAGTCAGCTTCCAGCCGACTGGGGCAACGAGCCTGCACAGCCCGTTTTGGTCGGGCTGCCTGGATAGCAGCAGCCGACCCATCTCATTCGAGGCAGAGAATAAGCAATGAAGAGGCGAACAGCGATTGCAATCGGATTGGCCGGCCTCGGCGCGTACCGCTTCCGCCGGCAGTGGATCGGGCGACTGCTCGATCTGCCGCCGGCGCGGTACCACGTGGCCGTCGAACGGAACTTGCGGGTGCCCATGCCCGACGGCGCTACGCTGATGGCCGACCACTACATGCCACAGACGCGGGGAGCTTTCCCGACCGTGCTGATCCGCTCACCCTACGGACGCGGGTTGGAAGTGCCGCTGTTGGGCCTTCAATTCATCTTCATCGCCCAACGGTTTGCCGAGCGCGGCTACCACGTCATCGTCCAGGGCACGCGCGGTCGGTTCGATTCGGGCGGCGAGTTCGAGCCGTTCGTCAACGAGGCAGCAGACGGACGCGCCACTCTGGATTGGATCGCCTCACAGCCCTGGTTTGACGGCAACCTGGGCGTATGGGGACCCAGCTACCTGGGCTACGTCCAGTGGGCTGTCGCCGCCGATGGGCCGGCCTACCTGAAGGCCCTGACCCCGAGCCTGACCACTTCACGGGGCTATGCATTCATCTACCCGGACGGCCCCTTTACCCTGGACACGGCACTCCGATGGATACTCCTGCTGGACACGATGGATCAGCCCGTCTGGAAGATGTTAGGCCGGCTGCGCCGCCAGGAACGTATCCTCGCCCCTGCTTTTCAGCACCTGCCTATCAGCGAGGCCGATGCCAGGGCCGTGGGCCAACCCGTTTCCTTCTACCGTGATTGGCTCTGCCATCCCCGTCCCGACGACCCGTATTGGAATCGCATCGACCACCGCGCCGGCATGGAGCGGGTAACAGCGCCGATACACCTCGTGGGCGGCTGGTACGACATCTTCCTGCGCGGCCTGCTGGCCGACTACGCTGCGCTGAAAGCAGCCGGCCATTCACCCTACCTGACCATCGGTCCCTGGTTTCACACTCAACCGGCAGCGTCCTGGGAGGCGTTGCGCCTGGGAATCAACTGGTTCGATGTGCACCTGAAAGGTGATCGCCGCCGGCTGCGGGAGCTGCCCGTGCGCATCTACGTGATGGGCGCCGACGAGTGGCGGGAGATGGCAGACTGGCCGCCGCCGGCCCAGGAGACCCGCTTCTTCCTGGGCGCCGACCAGCGGCTGTCCGCCGATGGGCCGGCCGGCACGGCGTCCGCCGACCACTTTCGATACGATCCAGCCAATCCCACGCCGGTGATTGGCGGTGCGCTCTTCAACCCCCAGGGTGGCCCACAGGACAACCGCCGGCTGGAAGCCAGACCTGATGTGCTGTGTTACACGTCGCCTCCGCTGACCTCCGACATGGAGGTGATCGGTTCCGTACGACTGGAACTGTACGTCCGTTCGAGCCTGACACACACCGATTTCGTAGGCCGGCTGTGCGACGTCAACCCCGACGGCCGCTCAATCAACATCTGCGATGGGATTCTGCGGATCGAGCCAGGCACGGGAGAACCTCAACCCGACGGCAGCCTGCGAATCGAGATCGATATGTGGGCGACGGCGCACCGGTTCCGGCGGGGCCATCGCATCCGCCTGCAAGTGGCGAGCGCCGGCCACCCCCGCTGGAACCGCAATCTGGGCACTGGTGAGCCGATCGGCACGGGCAGGAGCATGGCCGTCGCCGTGCAGACCATCTACCACAACGACGCTCATCCGTCGGCACTGGTGCTGCCGGTCAATAACTGAACAGAGGTTTATATGACGAAACCAAGATTCCTTCCACTCGCGAACTATCGCGAATACCCGGTCGAGGAGATGAAACAGCGCGCCGCGGCTTTCTATGCCGACATGCGACGGCGGCGGTCGATCCGCCATTTTTCGGACCGACCGGTGCCGCGCGAGATCATTGAGAACTGCCTGCGCACTGCCGTGACCGCACCCAGTGGCGCTAATATGCAGCCGTGGCACTTCGTAGTCGTGACCGATCCCGCAGTCAAGCGAAGGATTCGTGAAGCAGCCGAAGAAGAGGAGCGCGAATTTTACCACAAACGTGCCACCGAGGAGTGGCTGGAGGCTCTGGCTCCGTTGGGTACCGACGAGCATAAGCCCTATCTGGAGACAGCGCCTTACCTGATTGTCGTTTTCGTGCAGAACTACGGTCTACTGCCAGACGGCCGCAGAATCAAGCACTACTACGCCCACGAGTCAGTCGGGATCGCGACGGGTATGCTCATTGCTGCGGTCCACCACGCCGGCCTCGCGTCGCTTACTCACACGCCCAGCCCGATGAGATTTTTGAATGACATTCTGGGCCGGCCAGCCAACGAGCAGCCGTTCCTGGTCCTGGTGGTCGGCTACCCGGCTGATGATGCAATGGTGCCCGACATCTCCAAGAAGCCGCTGCAGGAGATGGTCACATTTGTTTGAGGTAACTACCCTCCCGCAGGTTACGATGCGCGATGGTTTTGCACCCGAGAAATGGCCTTGAAGCAGCGATTCTCGGCCAGAAAGGCTCCAAACCTGCGGGAGGGTGGCTGAGCAGTTGCGTTTGAGGTTGCAATCGCATCCTCTGTATGGTAAAATACAGGCGACCTTGAACCGTACAAAGCCTGGCCCGTTTGTTCCCCCGTTGCCGTTTATCGGTTCGACATTGCGAGCCCCCTGCACAGATGGGCAATCTATCATGATTTCTGAGGCCGACACCTGTCGCAAGTACGTGCTGCCGAAGCTCTACGCTGCCGGCTGGACCGACGACCAGATCAGCCAGGAGAAATACTTCACCGACGGCCGCGTTGTCCCCGTGGGTCGAGGTCACGTGCGCAAGCCGGGCAAGCGGGCCGATTATCTCCTGAACTACCGCCCTGGCTTCCCCATTGCCGTCGTCGAGGCCAAGGCCGCCTACAAGAACCCCGGCGACGGCATGCAGCAGTCGATGGACTACGCCCAGATCCTGAGCCTCAAGTTCGCCTACGCTACCAACGGCAAAGGGATCGAGGAATACGACTTCATCACGGGCAGGCAGACCTCGCTGACAGCTTTCCCCCCACCGGCGGAACTCTGGCAGCGCCTGCGCGCAGACCAGAAGCTGGCCGACGACGGAGACGCCGAGGACCTGCTCTTCCCCTTCAACCGCGAACTGCGCAACCCCGACGGCACGGTCAAACGCCCGCGTTACTACCAGGAAATCGCCATCAATCGAGCGGTGCAGGCCATCATCCAGGGGCGGGAGCGCATCCTCATCACCATGGCTACCGGCACGGGCAAGACCTTCGTCGCCATGCAGATCGTGTGGAAACTGTGGAAGACCCGTCGCAAGTGCAGAATCCTGTACCTAGCCGACCGCAACATCCTGGTCGATCAGGCCAAGGATCGCACCTTCACACCCTTCGGCGACGCGCTGCACAAGATCCAGCGTCGGCCCATCAAGAGCCGGGAGGTCTACTTCG
>CAZHMV010000092.1:0-22221 GCA_964532665.1 uncultured Anaerolineales bacterium | reverse complement strand
TTATCTTTTGAGTGAACCATTGCTCTTCGGTAACATTATCTTTTGACTTGACACGCTCCATGAAACCGAAAACTGGCCTGCTGACGGGGTAGAAAGCAACTTCCGCTTGAGTTTGCTCGCGACACCGTGAAACGTAAAACGTGAAACGTGAAGATGCCTTCCCGTACTTGCATCACGTTTCACGTGGTTGCTACGGCTGGCGACCCGTCTTACCGGAAGTTACTTCTTCACCCCAGTTTCGGTTTCATGAACTCGTGATTGAAACATTCTCACGCCAGGTTGCGACGATCTCAATGAGAGTGAGCAACGAGAGAGTCTCATGGCCCTGGAAAGGAAGGTGGGTAGCCCATTTAATCAAAAAATAATCAGAAAATAATACCCGCGTGGTAGACTGCTATCAGAGGTTCAAACCCAGCGCCGGCTCCCTCACGATTCGGCGCCGCATCTGAAACGTTTCCGAGGCAAATTACGACGACCGATATGAGTAACGGGAAAGCAAGTTAAGTGGCGAAATCTTGAGGATATGACAACGAAGCTGGGGGATTGACCGAATCTGATTCGATGAATCCTGGAATTCGATGTTATATGCAGGGAGAATCACGATGAACACACCAATACTTCGAGAGTTTTCTGAAGAGACATCGCCAGGTTCAGCACAGCCACTGCGACCCCTCGACCGGGCTCGGGACAGGCGAGGCTCAGCCCAGGCCACGATCCTCCTGGTCGAGGATGATGCGAGCGCGGCGGTGCCGCTGATCATGGGCTTTCAGGACCAGGGCTTTCGGACGCTCCACGCCGGCGATGGCCGGCAGGCGCTGGAGTTGAGCCGCGTCGCCCAGCCCGACCTGGTGCTGCTGGACGCGATGCTGCCGCAGATGGACGGCTTCGCCGTGTGCCGCACCCTGCGGCGTGAGTCGGCGGTGCCCATCATCATGCTCGGTGCCCGCGATCACGCGCTGGACCGCATCAGGGGCCTGGAGATCGGCGCCGACGACTACCTGGTCCAGCCCTACAGCTTCCGCGAGCTGCTGGCGCGCATGCGGGCGCTGCTCCGCCGGCGCGAACTGGATCGCGGCCACGCCTTTCCGCCCAGGGACCGCATCGTGGTGGGTGACGTCGTGCTGGACCGCACCGCGCGTCAGGTGTGGCGCGCCGGCCACCTGATCGAGCTGCGGGGTCGCGAGTTCGACCTGCTGTGTGTGCTGATGGAGAAGGCCGGCCAGGCCGTCTCACGCCACGAGCTGTTGGACCAGGTATGGGGCGAGGACTGGATCGGCGATCCGCGCACAGTGGACGTGAACATCTGCTGGTTGCGCCAGAAGCTGGCAGTTGATACATCTACGACACGTTATATTCAAACCGTGCATGGCTACGGCTATCGCTTCGTGGACCCCTCCCTTCGACGAGCTCAGGAGTGCGCCGCGTCGCTGGCGGAGGCCGCGTAGCGTGTATCAAAGCAAGAGGAGGCTTGACATGGATACTCGAAAAGAAAGGCTCTTCATCCCATTTGGTTTCTCATTGGGCCTGATGCTCCTGGCCCTGGGCGTGTTGCAAGGGGCAGGACCTCAGATTGTAATCAGTCTGGTCCTGATCGCAGGGCTCTCTGCAATCGGTTGCAGATTACAAGGCGCGGAGCTCAGGATATCTCCACGATCCCAACTCGGGAATCATGAACCAGAGATTAGAGATTCGAGATCGATAACAACTCGCCCAGCGCTCCTTGGTGTGGGCCGGGTGATTGTCCTGGGCATTGTGTTCACGGGTGCTATCCTGACCACACCCGGCACAGCTTACCCGGCGAGCCTTCGAAGCGCCCTCGCGTGCGTGTCTGGGCCTCACAGTGGTACCATCTCAGCTAGCGAGGAGTGGTGTGCGGCTGATAATCCCCACATCTTGACCGGCGATGTCACAGTGGGTGCTGGTGTCACCCTGACCATTCAGCCTGGAGTGGTGGTGAAGGGGCAGAGCAATGCCCAACTGCATGTGCAGGGACACCTGGCGGCGCTGGGCACGCCAACCCAGCCCATCACCTTCACCTCGGCGGCCGACAGCGGCCCGGAGGGGTGGGAGGGGTTGGTGTTCGACGGCGGCACCGGCGAGCTGCGCCACACCACCGTGCGCTACGGTGGGAGTTGGGACGACTTTGCCCGCAGCAACCTCAGCGTGCTCAACGTGACCGGCGGCGAGGTGCGCCTCGAGAGCAGCCAGGTGATCAGCGGATCCCACAGCGGTTACACCGACTACGGGCTGTACGTCAACAACAGCCACGTGGTGATCAGCGACACCCTGTTCGCCGACACCGGCGGCAACAACAACAGCGACTCCGCCCTGTACGCCACGGGGGCCGGCACTCTCGTCACCGTCACCAACTCCACCTTCCAGAACAACGCCGGCTATCCAGTGCGCATTCAGCCGTACCTGGTGCACCGGGTGAGCGTGACCGGCGGCGCTTTCACCGGCAACTACCGCGACCGCTTGCTGATCGCCCCTGGCGCGGTGGTGACAGGAGCCGCGCTGTCCCCCCAGACCGGTCCCTACGAACTGTCACCCCACCTCATCGTTCCGGCCGGGGTGACGCTGACCGTGGAGTCCGGGACGCAGGTGATGGGGCAGGGCAGTGCCCAACTGAAGGTGCAAGGGCACCTGGCGGCACTGGGCACGCCAACGCAGCCCATCACCTTCACCTCGGCGGCCGACAGCGGCCCGGAGGGGTGGGAGGGGTTGGTGTTCGACGGCGGCACCGGCGAGCTGCGCCACACCACCGTGCGCTACGGTGGGAGTTGGGACGACTTTGCCCGCAGCAACCTCAGCGTGCTCAACGTGACCGGCGGCGAGGTGCGCCTCGAGAGCAGCCAGGTGATCAGCGGATCCCACAGCGGTTACACCGACTACGGGCTGTACGTCAACAACAGCCACGTGGTGATCAGCGACACCCTGTTCGCCGACACCGGCGGCAACAACAACAGCGACTCCGCCCTGTACGCCACGGGGGCCGGCACCCTGGTCACCGTCACCAATTCCACCTTCCAGAACAATGCCGGCTCCGGTGTCGCAACTAACGATGGTCAGACCAGCATAAGCTGCTCCAACATCGCCAGCAACAACATCGGCGTCTACGCCGGCACAGGTGTTGCCCCCTCCGTCGTTGTCAGTGATTCTAACATCAGCGGCAATGTTAGCTATGGTGTGCGCAACGACAACGCCGGCGTGACGGTAGATGCGCAGGGCAACTGGTGGGGCGCCGCCGACGGCCCGAGTGGTGCCGGCCCAGGCTCCGGCGATGTAGTGAGTGGCAACGTTTTGTTCGACCCCTGGCTGGTTGCCGTCAGTCCGTGCGCGGTTCTGGAGCCGGACATCGAGGCCACGCCCAATCCGGTAAACTTTGGCAATGTTGTGATCGGGGGCACGGCTATCCAAAGCATCACTGTTTCCAACGTTGGGTGGGCTGCTCTGAACATCACCAATGTGACATTGCCGGGCGCTCCCTTCAGCATCATCACGGACAATTGCAGCGGCCAGACCGTGCCAGCCCACAGCTCTTGCACCATTGATGTCCAGTTCGCACCGGGCGCGGCCGGCAGTTACACCGACAGCATCACAATCACGTCCAACGACCCGGATGAGCCCAACTACGTCGTCAACCTCCTGGGCAATGGTGTCACCGGCGGGGTCCCCGACTTCAGCCTCGCCTGCGCTCCCTCATCTCTGGACATCCCGCAGGGCGAAAGCGATACCAGCACCTGCACGGTGACCTCGCTCAACGGGTTCAACGCTGCGGTGGACTTGAGCTGTGACCGCGAGCCGGCCGGCGTAACGTGCGCGTTCAATCCCCCATCGGTCACGCCACCCGCCAACGGTGTGGGCACCAGCACGCTGACGGTGAGCGTGGCGATCACGGCCCCGGTAGGATCCAGCATTTTCCCGGTGGTCGGCAGCAGTGGGCAACTCAGGCACAACGCGCCCATTGCCCTGAATGTGTTGACCCCATCCCGGTTGAGGGCCGAAGCGCTGATCGTGGATGAACATGGGTACAGTCTGTCTCAGAACCTCATCGACACCCTCCCACAGCCCCCGAACCTCAACGGTGTGCTGGAGCCGAACGAAGCGGTCATGGTGGAGCCCGGGTGGGCCAACCTGGGGACACACTCGGTCAGCCTGGCCGGCCGGGCATTCCACTTCACAGGCCCCGGCGACCCTGGCAACTACTTCATCCTGGATCACATCGCCGGCTATGGCAACATCCCGGCCGGCTCCAAGGCGATCTGCTACGACGGGACGGGCGACTGCTACATACTGGGGGTGGCGGCCCCACTCAAACGGCCGGCTGATCACTGGGACGCCACCTTCGACGAGCGGTTGAGCACGGGCGAGATCAAGACCTGGAAGGTTCACATTGGGGAGAGCTTCGCCGATGTCTCGCTCGGAGATTTCGCGTATCGCTACATCGAGACCATGCTCCACCATCGCATCACCTCCGGTTGCCTGGGAACGCCATTCAAGTATTGCCCCGGCGATCCGACGACGCGCGGTCAGATGGCCGCCTTCATCGCCAGAAGCCTTGAGGAGATCGGCGCCATGACGGTCACACCGTGTTCGGTGGACAATCCCTCGCCCTTCGGGGACGTCTCCAACGACGACCCGTTCTGCGACGACATCAAGGCCATCTACGAGGCCGGCATCACCGCCGGCTGTGGCGATGGCAGCTACTGTCCCGATGACCCCACCAGCCGGGCTCAGATGGCCGCTCTGGTCGTCAGGGCACTGGTCTGGGCCGGCCGGATGGCAGAGCCGGCGGCCTGCTCGGTCGAGAACCCATCGCCCTTCAGCGACGTGCCCAACGACTACATATTCTGCCCGCAGATCAAAGCCCTGTACGACGCCGGCGTCGTTGTCGGCTGCATCGAAGGCATGTACTGCCCGGATGCCGACGCTCTCCGGTCGCAGAGCGCCATCGTGATCGTCAACGGCTTCCAGTTCAAGCTTTACGGACCCGAATGGGCTGAGTCTCCGTGCGCAACACCCGACTTCGACAGCGATGGGGACGTCGATGTCAAGGATCTCCAGACGCTCGCGGCTGCCTGGCGGGACAGCCCACCCGCCGACATGTGCTACGACCGGGATGGGGACAGCAAGGTGACCATCATAGACATCATGGAGGTGGCGCGCTCCCTGGGCTGGTGAGGCGTGAAAAGAACAGCCTCAGGCGCGGGGCATTTCCAGCGCCAGGTTTATTGAGCTGCGGCCTCTGCCGGGCAGAGGCACGACTGTAAAGTATCGCCAATCGGGAAAAGTACCATACCATGGCGATTGCGCAGACGGCCCTCACCCCCCTAACCCCCCTCTCCCAACCCTGGGAGAGGGGGGAACCGGACTCCCCTCCCCCCAGATGCCTGTCCTGAGCGACGTCCTGAGTTCATCGAAGGGCCCTGTCGAAGGGTTGGGGGAGGGGCCGGGGGAGGGGGCCATATAGTGGTGAGAGACTTTTTCCGTCGGGCGTAATTTGACAACGGGAGCAACATAGGGTAAACTACCAACTGTCAGGTGAGTGGCCGGCACTTTGCAGCATCGGCGCGATCCCAGCCGACGCATGGCAACCAGGAGGACCTGATGTGTAGCCGTTTGCCCGCCGTCGTCCCATCCACGCCTCCCGTCGCTCGCACTTCAACCGCATAGCCCGTTTTCAACGCCAACCACGGAAGCGTGCTGAGCCAGCATGGCTGGCAATGCCCATGCTTCTGCTCAGGCTGGCGTTTTTTAATCCCTTCCCTCAGCGAGGTGAGCCATGCCATCATTGAAGATCCGTCTCCTGGGCTCGTTCGTGGTCTCGCGCGATGAGGAGTTCATCGCACCAGAGGAATGGCCGACGCAGAAGACCAAGGACCTGCTGAAGATCTTGCTGACTGAACGTGGTCATGTCGTTCCCAAGGAACGCTTGATGGAGTTGCTCTGGCCCGACCTGACGCCCCGCTCCGCCGCCAACAGCCTGCGGGTCGGCATCAGCCACCTGCGCCGCATCCTGGAGCCGGCCCTCGACCGCCCCGCCAACTCCACCTTCATCCTCACCCATTCTCAGGGCTACACTTTCCATCTCACACCTCGTTGCTGGATCGATGTGGATGCCTTCCAGAACGTCATCGCCAGAGGCCAGCAATCGGAGCAGCGAGAGGAGTGGGGGCCGGCCATCGCCGCCTACCAGGCCGCTCAGGAGGTGTACCGGGGCGACTACCTGGAGGAGGACCGGTACGAGGATTGGGCCATCGGGCCGCGCGAGCAACTGCGGGAAGCCTACCTGGATGGGCTGAGCCGGCTGGCGGAATGCCATGCCCATCAGGGCCACCATCGCCGGGCGCTGGCGGCGTGCCAGAAGGTGCTGGCGCTGGACCCGTTGCGCGAGGGCGTGTACCGGCAGGTGATGGTGTACCACTACCGGCTAGGGCAGCGAGATCAGGCTTTGCGGGCGTTTGAGCAGTGTCGGGGACTGCTGGCGGAAGAACTGGGCGTGGACCCCATGCCGGAGACGGTGGAACTCCATACGCGCATCCTGCGAGAGGAAGCGGTCGATGATCCGGTCCTGATCCGTTCGACTCCGGTGCCGGCCCGGCCCGGCCGGCGTCCCCTGCCGGCGTGGCTGCCATTCGTCGGCCGAGAGGCGGAAACCGAGGCCCTGGCGGGTCATCTGGCGGCGGCGATGGAGGGGCTGGGGCGGCTGGTGCTGATCGCCGGCGAGGCCGGCGTGGGCAAGACGCGATTGGCCGAAGAGTTCCTGGCTCTGGCCGAGGAGCACGGTGCCCAGGTGTTCCAGGGCCGGGCCTACGAACTGGAGAGGGATTTGCCCTTCCAGCCTGTGCGCGAGGCCCTGCGTCGGAACCTCTTCCGGCGACTGGACCCTGAGAGGGCGCAACAGGTCTTGGGGCGAAGGGCGCCCTACGTCGCCTTACTGGTCCCCGAGATCAAGCAGTTTATGCCTGATTTTCCATCTCTCGATCCCGTGCTGCCGGAGGAGGAACGCCATCGGCTGCTGACAGGACTCACCCGGTTCTGCTTGTCGCTGGCGGCCCAGCATCCCGTGGTCTTTTTCGTGGATGATCTTCAGTGGGCCGATCCATCGTCGCTACAGTTCTTGCACTTCCTGGTGCGCCACATTGCCCAGGAACGGGTGCTGGTCCTGGGCACATACCGCCGAGAGGAGGTCGAACCTGATCATCATCTGACCGCTATGGAGCGACACCTGATGCGGGAAGGGCTGGCTGTCCGCCAGGAGTTGCAACGATTGACGCGTACGGCGGTGACGGATTTGGTGGAGCAAAAGGGAGCACCTGGGTGGGACTGTGTGGCCTTCAGCCAACGGCTGTACCAGGAGACGGAAGGAAATGCGCTATTCGTGGCGGAGCTTATTCGCAGCCTGTTGGAGGCTGGGTGGCTGATCGGCGACGAGGCCGGACGCTGGCAGCCGGCGCCGGGGATTGACCTGGAGAATGAGGCGCTGGGCCTGCCGGCGACGGCGCAAGCGGTCATCGAAGCCCGCTGCCATGCGGCTGGGAGCACTGGACAGCGCATCCTGCGAACGGCGGCGGTCATCGGTCGAACGTTCACCTTCGATCTCCTGCGACGGGCAAGCGGCTTGGGTACCGAAGTTCTCCTGGACACTCTGGACGTCCTGCTGGCCCGACAGCTTGTCCATGAACACTTGGAGGCAGATCGCGGCGGCTACGACTTCAGTCACGACAAGATTCGCGAAGTGATCTATGGGAGCCTGAGTCCGGCACGGCGGATCCATCTGCATGGAAAGGTGGCTGTAGCACTGGAGGCGGTTTACCGGGGACGCACCGACGAAGTCGCGGCGGAGTTAGCGCTCCATTATACCGAGGCCGGCGATGTAGAGAAGGCAGTGGATTACCTGCTTCAGGCCGGCGACCGGGCGCGCGGGCTGTATGCCCACCAGGAGGCGATTGATTACTATGAGCGCGCGCTCGAGTTTCTTAAGGATCGGAGTGAGCACGAACGAGCAGCACGGACGCTGATGAAGATGGGGTTGACTTATCACACTGCATTTGAGTTCCGTAAGGCGCGCCGGGTGTATGATGAGGGCTTCGCCCTATGGCAGCGGGTGGGGACGATGCAATCCTCCGTTCCGCCACCTGCACCCCACGCCTTCAGAGTGGTTGGGGGAGACCCAGATACTCTGGATCCGGCCAAGGTTTCTGCCGACTATCAAGTCCTCGTGATAAATCAACTCTTCAGCGGGCTTTTGGAACTCACGCCGGAGCTGGAGGTCATTCCCTGCGTGGCGGCCACCTGGGAGGTGCTGAATGGTGGGCGTAAGTACGTCTTCCACCTGCGGGATGACGTTCGCTGGAGCGACGGCACTGCCGTAACTGCAGGGGACTTCGAGTACGCCTGGAAGCGTGTGCTGGACCCGACTACCGAATCACCCCGTGCCGGCCTACTGTATGATGTCCAAGGCGCTAGCGCATTCCATCAGGGCAGGTTGTCGGACCCAGATCTGGTAGGAGTGAAGGCCCTCGACGAGGTCACATTGTCCGTGGGGCTGGAAGAGCCGGCGGCCTATTTCCTCTATGTGGTGGCTGACCCAGCATGCTATGCGGTGCCTCGGCACGTGGTGGAGGTGCATGGCGCGGCCTGGGCCGAAGAAGCGAACATCGTCACCAACGGCCCCTTCAAGCTGGAGGATCGGCAGCGGGGGAAGTCTATATTCTTCTTGCGCAACTCGGACTACCACGGCCGGTTCACGGGCAATGTGGAGCGCGTGGAACTGTACGACTTCCTCAGGGATCGACCTGCGGCCTTAGAGTTGTACGAGGCTGATGGTCTGGACATCTTCGAACCACATGGCCTTCCACAAGCGGAGGTGGAGCGGGCACGACAGCAGCATGCCGGGGATTATGTCTCGGTCCCCATGTTGTCAACCTTCTACGGCATGTTCGACGTGAGCCGGCCACCATTCGACGACCCTCGGGTGCGCCGGGCCTTCGTCCACGCCTCAGACAGGGAAACGCTGGCGGACATCGTCATGCGAGGCTACGAATTGCCGGCCACAGGTGGGTTTGTGCCACCGGGGATGCCGGGTCACTCGGCCGGGATCGCCCAGCCTTACGATCCCGATCTGGCGCGACAGCTCCTGGCCGACGCCGGCTATCCGGGCGGGCGTGGCTTGCCGGCCGTCGTCCTGGTCCCATACACGCGCCTGATCCCTAACAGCAAGTACCTGGAAGCTCAATGGCGGGAAATCTTGGGGGCCGAGATCGTGCAGTGGAAAGAGGACGACAGGCCGCCCCCACATGTGGTTCTTGAGGGATGGGGGGCTGATTATCCTGACCCTGACGTTTTCCTGCGGGTGGCTCTCCAAAGTGCTCAGTACAGTTGGCAGACTTTGCATAATCGGAACTGGTGGCAGAACGATACCTATGATAGGTTGATCGAGAGAGCCAGGCGGATCCCCGATCAAGCAGAGAGAATGAAGCTGTACGCACGAGCTGAAAGAATTTTGTTAGATGAGGCGGCGATCATGCCCCTTTCCTACGAGCGAGGGCACATTCTTGTCAAACCGTGGGTCAGTAAGTACCCCACCTCGGCCATCAACTTGCACTTCTGGAAGGACGTCGTGATCGAGCCCCACTAAAATCTGTTGATCTGATAGGGTCGCAGTGCTGAGCCATTTAATCGAAAAATAATATCTGTGTAGTAGACTGCTATCAAGAGGTCAAACCGATAGCAGATTCTGTTTTTGGTCAACACGATTGATGAAGAGGAGTTGCAGGAGAACTAAGACGCGGGCGGAAAGGGGGTGGTCTATTGGGCTGAATCACAGCATATTTCAGAAAGTTGGGTTTCATTGGTATGACTCTGACAATCTCTAACACAAGGAGGGGAGCAGACAATGCGAAGGTATGCACTACTGTTGATCGTCGCGCTGGTGTTGGCCTGGCTGGCTGTCGCCTGTGCCCAACCAACGCCGGCAGTGCGAGTCGAGGAAAAGATTGTCCAGGAGACGGTCGTCGTCGAGAAGGAGGTGGAGAAGGTCGTCCAGAAGACAGTGGAGGTGGAGAAGGAGGTCGTCGTTACCGCGACACCAGTGCCGGCTGAGGAAAAGGTCACCCTCCACGGCAATTTGGGCACCGAGCCTCCGACGGCCGACCCAGCCCTGGCCACGGATACCACCTCGGTGGCGGTAATCCAGTCGATGTTCCTGGGGCTGACCGATCTCGACGACGAAACGGTGGAGGCTATTCCAGGTTTGGCAACTGGGTGGTTCCCCAACGTGGACAGCACCGTGTGGACCTTCAAGATGCGGGATGATGTCCCCTGGGTGCGCTACAACCCTGGCACCGGCCAGGTGGAAGCGGTCACAGATGACGAGGGCAACGTGCGCACCGTCAATGCCCACGACGTGGTTTATGGCGTGAAGCGCACCTGCGACCCTAACACGGGCTCGGACTATGCCTACGTCCTCTACATCGTTGCCGGCTGCGAGGAACTGAACACTGCTGATCCGAGGGCTGAAGAATTCCAGGCGATATACGACGCCGTTGGCGTTCGCGCTGTGGATGACTCCACAGTGGAATTCACCCTGACCTACGGTGCTGGTTTCTTCCCCCAGATTGCCAGTATGTGGATCGCCTACCCGATGCCCCAATGGATCATTGAGGAGAAGGGCGACCGCTGGATAGAGCCAGGCTTCATCCAGACGAACGGTCCGTACGTGATGACCGAGTGGGTCCACGGCGACCACCTGGTGCGGGAGAAAAACCCGCTGTGGTACGGCTGGAAGGAATTTGCTGATGAGGCGGGTAATATTGAGCGCGTCTATGACACGATGATTGAGGAGGAATCGACCGAGTTCGCCCTCTACGAGAGCAACGAGCTGGATGATTCGAGCGTACCACTGGACCAGATCGAGCGCGTGCAGGCCGACCCGCAGCTCAACCGGGAGTTCGTGAACTACCCAGAGAATTGCACCTACTATTATGGGTTCACGACACAGAAACCTCCCACGGACGACGTACGCGTGCGCAAGGCGCTGTCCATGGCTATTGACCGCCAGACGCTGGTAGAGACGGTAACAAAAGGGGGTGAGATTCCAGCCAACGTTTTCACCAACCCCTTGAACTTCGGCTCCCCGGCGTATGACACCGACATCGCACCCTGGGCACTACCGAAGGACATGGGCGGTTGGGGCTATGACGACGCGGTGGCTGAGGGTAAGAAGCTCTTGGATGAAGCCGGCCACCCGGATGGCGCGGGGTTAAACATCCTCCTGATGCACAACGTTAGCGAGGGGCACGCCAGAATCGCCCAGGCCATCCAGGCTATGTGGCACAGCGCCTATCCGCAGATGAACGTCACTATCGAGACTCAGGAGTGGCGCGTGTACCTGAAAACTATCGACCGGGACAGTCCATTGGAGGACAAGCCCAATGTGTGGCGGCTGGGCTGGTGCGCCGACTATCCCCATGCCAACAACTGGATCCACGAGGTCTTTCACCCTTCCAAGGGGGCCAATGAACCTCTGATTAGCCCAGATGATCCCCAGGTGGGCGATGCAGTGGCCCGCTTCGCCGACCTGACCCAGGAGGCCCAGGTCGAGCCAGATCCGGTCAGGCAGGCAAAGCTGTACAAAGAGGCTGAGCGGCTGTTTATCGACGAGATCGTCGGCATCGCGCCAATCTACTTCTACGTCCAGGTAGCCGTTGCCAAGCCATGGCTAGACCGGGTGTGGAGCAACGCTGGCCGGCAGCATATTTGGAAGTGGAAGATCGACTGGGAGGCGAAGCAGGCCGCCAGGGGCAAGTAGCGGCTCAATGTCAGTAAGTTAAGGATCATGAAGCTGATCTGGTGTGTGTATGTGCGCATATGACAACGGATTCTCAGGATTCATCGGATCACAATCCGTTTGATCCTCAGAATCCGCTGTCATATCGGGTGCGCCATTTCGCTAACTTACTGACATTGAGTAGTGGCTGATCTGTGCCGCGCCTGTGGGCACAGGATTCACAGTCGCCGGCCCTGTTGATCTGAGCCGGCCAACCCCACCAGACGCCTCGGAACAAGCCATTTAATCAAAAAATAATCAGAAAATAATACCCGTGTGGTAAACTGCTATCAGAAGTTCAGACTGATAGCAGTTTTTGTTTGCACCACGATTGCTGCTCAGCCACCCTCCCGGAGGTTGCGATGAGCAATGGTTTGCATCCGAAGAACAGCCTCGAAGCAGCGATTCTCGGCCAGACAGGCTCCAAACCTGCGGGAGGGTGAGTAGCTACACATCACGAGGACAAGAGGCAGTCAAAGCGACGCGCAGACAATGATTGTCAGAAGGAGGATGCTGATGTCAGCCGGCATGATGAGGTTCCTGAAACGAGCAGGCCCACCAGTCACAGAGACACCCACAGAGCGAAGATCTGAGCAGGCGGACCACAGTGGCAGCACCGGCGATTCCACATTTGCAGACGCTGTTTCTGCTGACGAGCAAGAGGAGGCGGTGCACGAGTTCGCCCGCGATCCGAAGGGCGTGTGCGTGCCAAAATGCGCCTACTATCCATTTCGCTACCCAATTTGCCTGTCGCATCCATTCTCAGGTCGTTGGTAGCCATGATCATCGGTGTGACCAATTAGCAGTTTCTGGCTGCATCATGGAATACACACGATGAGATCGTCCGCAGTCAGGCGGCTCACGGCCACCTTCATCGTGCGCATGTGGTCTGAATCCACCGTTGACAACAACGGCGACTGGCGGGGCCAGGTGGAACACGTGCAGACCGGCGAGAAGCGGTACTTCCGCGAGATGGACAGGGTGTTGGAATTCATCGCCGGCCATCTGGGAGGCGAGGAAGAGGAACAAACCCCAACGTAGGGTTCGCCCATTCCAGCGAAACGCTCCATCGATCACGGCTGCCTCACCGTCGGCGCAGAACCTTGCGGAGCGCAGGAATTGCGTCTATACAATCTAATCGAGCATTCAGTGCCGGTCACTTGCGGAAGTGGCCGGCACTTCGCTTGGGAAGTGATACTGCGAGATTACGTCAACGCCTTGATTATCCCTACCCAGCATGGTATAATTCCCATAGTCAGGCCTCTCCGTGGCCCCGTACAGAGCTGTGTGGGATTTACTCCCTGAAAAACAACAGTACGGACCGCAATCCAGCCCTGGAATTTGGAGTCGATCCAAAATGGCAGAGATCAAGCGAGAGAGACAAGTTCAGGAGGACACCGTCAAGGAACCGCCGGCCAAGTATGCTCGCAGTACAGAAATCCCCACGTTCTTTGGACAGCCGATGCTGCGGGGACAATTCACTGAGATGGACCCTGAGGGCATTGACCCAGATACACCATCGTTGTTCTACAGTCATCCAAACGGAGAAATCTGGGTTGGAGATGCCATCGCCTGGCTTAGTTCTCTGGAAAGCGAGTCTGTGGATCTGGTTTTTGCTGATCCACCCTATAATATCAAGAAAGCAGAGTGGGACACCTTTGAATCTCAACAGGCTTATGTTGAATGGTCGATGCAATGGATTGAGCAGGTTGCCCGCGTTTTGAAGCCAACGGGTACATTGTACGTTTGTGGGTTCTCTGAGATCCTGGCCGACATTAAACTGCCGGCCCTACGCTTTTTCAGAGGGTGTCGCTGGTTGGTCTGGCACTACAAGAACAAGGCCAATCTGGGATCTGATTGGGGGCGATCTCACGAGAGCATTCTTCATTTTAGAAAGAGCAAGAAGTTCACGCTGAACGTTGATGATGTGAGGATCCCCTATGGTAATCATACATTGAAGTACCCTGAGCACCCCCAGGCAAAAACCAGTCAGTACGGAAAGGGCAAGAAACAAGTTTGGCATCCACATCCCAGGGGAGCCAAACCCAGAGACGTGATCGAGATTCCCACAACGTGCAACGGAATGCACGAAAAGACGCCCCACCCAACTCAAAAGCCGGAGGAACTCTTGAGAAAGATCGTCCTGGCCTCGTCGAATCCCGGTGATGTGGTCATAGACCCATTCCTGGGGTCAGGAACAACTGCTGTAGTGGCCGAGCAGCTTGGGCGTAAATGGATGGGGTGTGACCTGTCCATCGAATACTGTCAGTGGGCGGCAAAACGAATCGAACTGGTGGAAAGTTGGCCTGTGGAGAAGTGGATCGAGTACGACCTGGAAAACGCTCGACGCAGGCGATCTATTCGATGATGATGATCACACTGGCTGATTTGCAGGCGAGTGTCAGAGACAAATCCGCCTTTGGCGAGCTGGCACAGTACTTCACACTATGCCACACATTCCTGACGCTCATTGAGGAAACACAGCCAACCCGCATTATTTCACCCACGGATCATAACTACGTGTTCTACCAATATGATGAGGCTTATGGTCACAGGATTACACGTCCACTGAATGAGAGCCTTTTCCTGGAATCGGCTGAGGACTTCAAGGCTGCTTTTGAGCGGTTTATGACATTCCTGGCCGACCTGAAAAGGCTGCAGAGGGCAATACTTGACCAGGGCACGAAATTAGGTTACCTGGATTCCAACGAGATCAATAAAGTAGTCTACACCGTCCAACAAAGCATAGGTAGCATCGGGGATTCATTCGACAACCCCAATCAGTCTCGAAAGCGTGTAGGTCAGCTTTTCGAGAACTTGATCAGGCTCATCATTCAAGAGGTGGGACTGGAGTGTGAATCTCGCCGAGTGACCGTTCCGATACCAGGCTACACAGGCTACGCGATGGCCTACGACCTGGATCTGGTTTTCTCTCGTAACAAAGTGATTGTCACTTCAGAGACTGAATTGATACATCCGGCTGAAGTCGTTGGTTCCGTCAAAACTACGAGCAAAGATAGGATAGATAAGGTATTCCTCGACAAGTATCTCTTGACGCGGTTCCTGGGTAGGGATGTGCGATTCATCGCCATCTTCTTGCACGATGTTCAACGTGCTCGCCGGGGCCACAGCATCTTTGGCATTAACTCCACATTCAAGAGCAACCATTTTCTGGGCTACACAGTGGCCCTCAACAGGTTGGATGGTGTTTACTACGTTGACCCTCGCCCCCAGATGGTCACTGACGAGCGGTTACGTGAAGAGATAAGTGACTTTCAACATTTCCTCACCAGCGATCTGTGGAGTCTTTCGGGGTTTGGTGATGAATGAACGGGCCGTTCACAGATTCGTTTGCGCCTCAGCCACTAAGTGGAGGGGACAATGACACCTAGAATCGGCGTGATCCTCCTTGATCACGGGGAACCGCCTGAGTACAACGAGCACACCTACTACTCGTTCCGCGACTTCGCGCACAGCCTCATCGAGATGGGCATGATCCCCCAGGCGGCCCTGCGGGCGAAGCGCGGGACCATTCTGATGGACCGCAACAACATCTTCGCCCCGGAACCTCGCCCAGACCCAGAGCTGATAGACGCCTGGCTCACTCCCCACGCCGGCCCGGCCGAGTTCGTGCCGGCTCGCAAGAAGATCCTGGGGCTGATTCCGGCGCCACGGCAGGCTCACTACCTTCTCAAAGGAGCGGGGCCCGGTTCCGATGAGCCCGATTTCTACCAGTTCTACGGGTTCGAGGTCTACCGGCGCTGGCTCATGATGAACAACCACTCCCCCTTCTACGAACAAACGCAGCCACAGAAAGAGGAGGTCCGCCGCCGGCTGGAGGCGAAATACGGCGACCGGCTCCTGGTCCGCTACGCCTATGGCATCGACCCGTTCCCCGAGAAGAAACAGCAGTGCCCGCATCACGTCGTTGGGGAGTTGGTGAAGGCCGGCTGCGATGGCATTGCTGTGGCCGAGCACTTTCATGTGATCTCGGACTCGATGTCCACGTATCACTGCCGGCAGCACGTGCTGGAGGGGGTCGATCAGACCGGAGCCGAGGTCCCTGTGGTGTTCGCGGATCAGATCGGTGGTCACCCAGAACTGGATCGAGGTGTGGCCCTCAAGGTCCAGGAAGAACTCGCGGCTGTCGAGCCGGGCACCGACGTGGCGATCTTCCTTTCCAACCACGGCTTCCCCGTTACCAGGCTTGGGGAGTATGATGCGGCGTCTGATTGCTACCACAAGAATGTGCGACGGGCCTTTGCGAGCGCCAGAGACGCGATTCTGGAGAGCGTAGAGTGGGCCGGCCGGCTCGAAGTGGTACAGGTTTTCGGCCAGTTTCTTGGCGAGAAGTACAATCCAGGCGGTGTCAACACCCGGCCTCTGGATGCGCTCAGGCGTGTGGCCGCCGAGGGATTCCGGCAGGTCATCGACATTCCGTACGAGTTTCCCGGAGACACTGTGGACGCCCTGGTCAAGCTGCGTCAGGCGTATGGCATCGACCCACCCCACTGGGACGAGAACTTCGAGACTCGGACTGAGCGCAACGGAGTATCTATCAAGATCTGCTCCGCGTTGTTTCAACCGGAGTGCCGCATCCAGGCCTACTTCGAAAGAGCTTGCGAGGCAGTGGACCGCTGCGCGGAGCAGGTATCTCACTGATGTTCCGAGGCCAGATGAATTCGGCTGGGGTAGCAGAGGTTGACCAGTCGCTGGCCTTAAGTTGACGCGTACGGGTCTCGCCCTCCCCGTTACCCACCCAGTTGGGTAGTGCATTCTGCCACAAGAACTACCCGGTTGAGGGTGGTATTCCCGGTCCACATACGGTATAATCCGATCATCTGCTCATCAGACGTCTGATGATAGGTGATATCCCCTGATGGCTGATTTCCGCTCTATCCCAAAGCTCCCCTCCCTTCCGGAGGTCGTGTTCAAAGAGGTGCAGAGGCTGATCGCTGAAGGCGAATTGCGGCCAGGTGACCGCCTCCCTTCGGAAACCGAGATGGCTGAGCGTTTCGGCATTGGCCGCTCGTCGATTCGTGAAGCCATGCGGGCCTTGCAGCTCCTGGGGGCCATTGAGGTGATTCAGGGCAAGGGCACCTTCGTGCGCGAGGCCGGCATTCTACCCCTGGTGGTTGACTGGGCGCGCATTTCTGAGATTGGCGTCATCTCCGAGGTGATGGAAGCTCGCCAGTTTCTGGAGGTGCTGCTGGCGCAACTGGCCGCCGAACGGGCCACCGATGAGGACATCGAGGCGCTGCGTGCCGCCCTGGAACGGTCCAGAGACAGCATCTCGGACCTCGAGACCAACGTCCAGGCCGGCGTAGACTTCCACATAGCTCTGGCCGACGCTGCCCACAATCAGATTCTTGCGCTGATGTACCGCACCATCCGCGACCTGTACCTGGAGACAGCACGTCAAACGCGGATCAGCCCAGAGGTTGCCCGACACCGTCTGGAGGATCATGAACGCATCTTGCAGGGCGTGATAGATAGAAACCCGGAAGCAGTCGCCCAGGTGATGAGGGAACATCTGGAGAAGGCCCGTCGGATTCTGACCGCGGGCGAGCAACAGAGTGAGATAGCTAATGGCTAGATGGCTGGGTAGCTGGGTGGCTGATGGCTGACGACTCGATAGCTAGAGGAGGATTGGGCTATGCCATACAATGACTTGCGCGAGTTTCTGGATTGGTTGGAAGCCGAGGGACAGCTTCGGCGGGTGCGGAAGCAGGTGGATTGGAACCTGGAACTGGGACATGTGGCCAAGCTTAACGAGGAAACGCCGGGCGGTGGGTATGCCTTGCTCTTCGAGAACATCAAGGATTATCCCGGACACCGGGTGTTGACGAGTGCGCTGACCGCCCGGGAGCGGCTGGCCTACGCGCTGGAGATGCCGGCGGAGACCAGTCTGATGAACCTCTCCCGCCTGTGGGTGGAGCGCATCAAGGATCGGAAGGTACCCCCGATCGAGGTGAGTCGAGACGACGCCCCGTGCAAGGAAAACGTGGTCATCGGCGATGCGGTGGATGTGACGATGTTTCCCGCCCCGTGGTTCTATCCATTGGACGGCGGCCGCTACCTGGGAACCGCCGGCGGTCTTGTCACCCGTAACCTGGAAACGGGACGCCTGAACATGGGCACTTACCGTTGCATGATCGCGGACGAGAAGCGGGTCACTACCTACTTCATCAAGGCGAAAGATGGCGAGATGGACCTGCGAGGGTATGCGGAGAAGGGCATCCCTATGCCGGCTGCCCTGGTCATCGGCACGGACCCCACCCTTTTCCTGTGTTCCAGCACCATGTTCCCCCTGGCAGAGAGCGAGTACGAGATCGTCGGTGCTCTGCGGGGGGAACCGGTCCCGGTCGTGGAGGCGGAAACCAGCGATCTGCTCGTCCCGGCCACGGCGGAGATCGTCGTCGAGGGCGAGATTGTGCCAGGCGAGCACCTGCCCGAAGGTCCTTTCGGCGAGTACACCGGCCACTACTCGGGCAAGGGGAGTTCCCCGTACGAGTATATGAACGTCAAGGCCATCACTTTCCGCAATGATCCGATCCTGTGGGCGACAACGGTGGGCCGACCCGTCACCGACACCCACATGGTGATGGCCGTTAACCGCACTGCGTCCCTGTGGAACGATTTGCAGCGCATGGGCATTCCCGGCATCAAGGCCGTCTACGGGCCACCAGCGGCTGCCGGTCGGATGCTGGTCATCATCTCCATGAAGCCGATGTACCACGGCCACTCCACCCAGGTGGGCCTGGCCGCCTTCGCCACGCACACCGGAAACTACGGCCTGAAAACGGTGATTCTGGTAGACGATGACATCGATCCCGAGAACATGGAACAGGTCATGTATGCTCTCAGCTTCAAATTCCAGCCCGAGTTCGGCACCCAGTTCATCCATCGGGGGCGATCCACGCCGCTGGACCCCTCGCTGCCGCGCAGTTCTCGCTTCCTCACCAGCCGGGTCATCCTGGACTGCACCACGCCATACGAATGGGCTGAGGATGAGCGGCCGCTGCAAATTGAGCTGGACGAGCAACTGGTCAGGGATATTCAAGAGCACTGGGATGAATATTTTGCTGAGCCGGCGGAGCTTCCCGAGAGGCTGGAGGAGTTGGTGCCGGCGTAGAGGGAGTAGTGCGTACTGCGTATTTCGTATTCCTCGACCAGCGCGCGTAACGTCTTGCGCAGTACGCAACACGCAAGACGCAAGGCGTAAGACGCAACACGCAGTACGCAAAACACCAGGAACCCACTATCTCATGAATACCTCAATCCACGGCCTCATCTTCGACATCGACGGCTGTCTGGCACGCGGTCGTCAGGCGATACCTGGCGCACCGGAGACGGTGCGAGAACTCAAACAGCGTGGGCTGAGGCTGGCGTTCCTCACCAACGACAACCAGCGGACGACGGAGGAGTGGGTCCAGCGGCTGGACGCGATGGGGATTGCCGCCGAGCCAGACGAAATCCTGACCTCCGCCGTCATCGCGGCTGAGTTCGTCCGTGAACATTATCCCGACCGGCACATCCTGCCCATCGGCGGAGCGGGACTGCTCGCGGCGCTGGTGGAGCGTGGCGTTGGCCTGGTGGAGCGACCGGAAGAAGCCGAAGTTCTGGTGATGGGCCGCGACCCGCACTTCAACCAGGAGATGCTGAACCTGGCGTGTCAGGCCATCTGGCGCGGGGCGGTGTTCATCGCTACCAACATGGACCGGCGCGTGCCCGTGGCCGGCGGTTTTAAGCCGGCCTCCGGGCCGATGGTCCAGGCCGTGGCCTGGGCGACAAATGTCGAGCCGGTGGTCATGGGCAAACCCTCGCGCTGGGCGGGCGAAATGGCCATGAAAATCCTGGGCATCGAGAGTGCTCATGGCGCTGTAGCTGGCGACCAGCTCGACCAGGACATCAAGATGGGCAAGGTGGCCGGCCTGCACACCATCCTGGTCCTCACCGGCTCCACACGCCGAGAGGACGTGGACAAAGTGCCCGCAGAAGATCGACCGGATGTCATCCTGCCTGATGTGACGCACATTCCCGGCTGGTTAGATTCCGGAGAGGAGGTGGTATCACTCGATCACAATGGCCGATAACGTAACTACATTGCGTCAACTCAGCAGCACGTAAACCCATCCCGAGGATCGCTAGAGGAAGGAGCAAAATCATGGCCAACGGGGAGCGCGAGCGATTTCCGAGTCCCTTCGAAGTAGAAATCCCTCCGGAACTTGAAGGCTGGGAGGAGATGTATCCCTACTACTATCTCTTCAGTGAGGAACGGAGAGAATTCGAAGACAGCAACAAGCTGTGGTTTCAAGACCGTATGCATCACCCGGAGCCCCTCTACCCTTTCGACACCATCACGGCCGAAAGCTGGTGGGTAGCGCTGGGCCAGAACAACTCACGCATATACATTGTTCCGCCGGCCCTCGGCATCGATCAGCGAGTGCTGGGGGGCTACCTGTATATCAGTGCCAACTCAATCACGGATCCTGAGGTCGTACAGCAACGGGTGGAATTCTTCCAACGGCGCGGTGGCTACTACTACGAGCATTGGGACGAGCTCTACGCGAAGTGGAAGAAAAAGGCAGAAGGAGCCGTCCGTGAACTGGAAGCTCTGGAGGTCCCGGACCTGCCGGAGTATGAGGATGAGTCCGTGGTCACCGAAGGGAGGGGAATCAGCAGTGGTTACTATCTGTTGGAAGCCTGGGACCGCCTCGTCGAGAGTTGCTACAAAATCTGGCAGTATCACTTCGAGTTCCTCAACCTGGGCTATGCTGCCTACCTCACCTTCTTTGGTTTTTGCAAAGAGACTTTCCCGGGCATCGCGGATCAAACAATCGCCCGTATGGTAGCCGGCATCGATGTGATTCTGTACCGGCCGGACCAGGAACTCAAGAACCTGGCCCAGAAGGCACTGGACCTGGGGGTGGCCGGCGCACTCAAACAGGACAATGCCCCCGAGGATCTCATGGCAGGGCTGAGTCAGTCTGAGGCCGGCAAGCAATGGCTGGATGCGCTGGAAGCGGCGCGTCAACCCTGGTTCAACTTCTCGACCGGTACCGGCTTTTACCATCATCACAGAAGCTGGAATGACGATCTCGCAGTGCCCTTTGCTGCTATTCGGAGCTACATCGAGCAACTGGAGCAAGGCAACGGCCTGGATCGACCGCTGGAAGAGATCAGAGCAGAGAGAGAGCGTCTTGCCGAAGAGTACACCGCCCTGCTGGATAGCGAAGAGAGCCGCAAGGCCTTCCAGGATCTACTCCAACTGGCCCGCACCGTGTATCCCTATGTCGAGGAACATGGCTTCTACGTGGAGAACTGGCACCACAGCATCATGTGGAACAAGGTGCGGGAGTTCGGGCGCATCTTCGTCAAGAACGGCTTCTTCAAAGAGGTGGATGACATCTTCTATCTGCATCGCTTCGAGATCAACGCCGCCCTGTATGACATGGTCACCTCCTGGGCTGTGGGAACACCAGCGCGCGGACCGGGATATTGGCCCCTCAGGATCGAGCAGCGCAAAGCGATGATCCATAAGATGAAGGCCTGGAATCCGCCGCCAGCACTGGGAGTGCCCCCCGATGTGGTGACGGAACCCTTCACGATCATCCTGTGGGGCGTCACCACCGATACCATCAGCGAGTGGCTGAAGCCTGAAGGCAAGCCCGAGGAGGCCAGGACACTGAAAGGCTTCGCCGGCTCGCCAGGCGTTGTGGAAGGCCCGGCCCGCGTGATCCGGCGCGCGGAGGAACTGGACCAGGTTCAGGACGGCGAAATCCTGGTCTGCCCCATCACCACGCCAAGCTGGGCCCCCGTCTTCCCGCGCATCAAAGCGGCCGTGACCGATATCGGCGGTATGATGTCCCACGCGGCCATCGTCTGTCGCGAGTATGGCGTGCCGGCTGTCGTGGGCACCGGTTATGGTACGCAGCGGATCGAGACCGGTCAGCAGCTCCGTGTGGACGGCAACATCGGAACCATCACAATTCTGGGGTGAGAAAGGCACCCCGGTCTACAAGCGAGGTAAGACTGTTCAGATCTCCGAGGCCTCGTCGTGAACTCGGTCGAACGGGTTCCCGTTGAGAATCTGGCCGCGTTGAGGATGTCAGCAAACGCCCGGGAGTTGGCATCTTGCCAATTGCGTGGAAACCGTTTGGCCGAGCTCACGGTAAGGTCCGGGGATCTCCAGGGTCATTCCACCAGGAAGGGGATGAAATCCGTGGGTGAATCACCGTTTATCTTGTGGTTCCACGAAATCGATCAAAGCTGCCACAGCCAGGTCGGGGGCAAGAACGCCGGCCTGGGTGAGTTGACGAGGGCCGGCATTCGCGTGCCGCCGGGGTTCGCCGTCACCACCGAGGCCTATCGGACATTCCTGAATCATG
>CAZHMV010000091.1:1321-22276 GCA_964532665.1 uncultured Anaerolineales bacterium | reverse complement strand
GCCATCGAGAACGCCCGGCTCTTCGAACAAGCTCAGCAAGAAATCGCCCAGCGCAAGCGGGCGGAAGAACAGATTCAACGCCAACTGCAGCGCCTGGCCGCCCTGCATGACGTTGACATGGCTATCACCTCCAGCCTGGATCTGCACGTGAGTCTCAACGTCCTTCTCGATCAGGCCACCACCCAACTACGCGTAGATGCCGCCGATGTGCTGCTGCTCAACCCACATACCCAGACGCTGGAATACGCCGCCGGGCGCGGCTTCCGCTTCAGGGACATTGAGCGCTCTCATGTGCGGCTGGGTGAAGGTCACGCCGGCCAGGCCGTCCTGGAACGTCGCATCATCCATATCCCCAACCTGGCAGAAACCGGTACAAACTTTGTGCGCGCTAAACTGCTAGCGAACGAGGACTTTATTACCTACTACGCCGTGCCGCTCATTGCCAAGGGGCAGGTCAAGGGCGTCCTGGAAATCTTCCACCGCGCCCTGCTTGGCTCCGACCCGGAGTGGCTGGGCTTTCTGGAAACCCTGGCAGGGCAGGCCGCCATTGCCATAGACAACGCCTGGCTGTTCGAGGGCCTGCAACGCTCTAACGTCGAACTGGCCCTGGCCTATGACACCACCCTCGAAGGCTGGTCGCGCGCCCTCGACCTGCGCGACGAAGAGACCGAAGGTCACACCCAGCGCGTCACCGAGTTGACCCTGCGCCTCGCTCGCGCCATGGGCGTGAGTGATGAAGAACTCGTCCACGTCCGCCGGGGCGCGCTGCTGCACGATATCGGCAAGATGGGCATCCCTGACAGCATCCTGCACAAGCCTGGCCCGCCCACCGACGACGAGTGGGAGATCATCCGCCAACACCCGGTCTATGCCTACGAAATGATCTCGCCCATCGTCTACCTGCGGCCGGCACTGGACATCCCCTACTGCCACCACGAGAAGTGGGACGGCACAGGCTATCCGCGGGGGCTAAAGGGCGAGCAGATTCCGCTGGCAGCGCGCATCTTTGCCGTGGTGGACGTGTACGATGCGCTGCGCTCCGACCGTCCATACCGGCCTGCCTGGTCAGAGGAGGAGGTGCGGCAATACATCCGCCAGGAGGCCGGCCACCACTTCGATCCCCAGGTGGTGGAGATGTTCATGAGGCTACTGGAACCCAGTACTTCCTAACGCCACCCGGCCGGCGAAACGACGCCGATTGAACGCCGTTTCACGACACCGACGATCATATCTCGCAGTTGCGCCGAGGTAAGGAGCTAGCCCCTTCTGTTCTTTGTCTCCCCCTCACCTTGTCTCCGTGTCTCAGCCCGAGGATTGACACACCTACCCTGTGCCAGTATAATCCGGCCGTTCCCTCGCCGGCCCGCATGCCAGCCAGTACCAGCGGCGATTACGCTTTCCCAGACCACAAGCTACGCCGACCGGCCCGGAAGGTGCGCCCGTGGGACTCGAATACGCGATGATTGTAGCACACTGAGGTGGAGGAAGGGATCGGATGAAACGGTTGTTGCTGTGGGGGTTGGCAGTAGGTGTGATACTTGTTTCTGGAATTGTTGGTCAACACGTGACTTTGTCCTCGGGAACGTCCCCGGGGCCCGGGTTGTCAGGCTTCATACGGCAGGACGTCATCCCGGCACCAGACGTTGACTTCGCTCGCGCGGCGGACCTCGATGGCGACGGAGACCTGGATATCCTGGCGGTTGAGTCCGTGGACGAGGACATCCACTGGTGGGAGAACGTTCGCGGGGATGGAACCGAGTTTACTGAACACACGATCACGACCAACTCGCATGACGTCACGCTGGTCAGCCCGGGGGATATCGATGGCGATGGGGACATAGATTTCTTCGGCTTGGCCCCCGAACGTTTCAAGCTTCGTTTGTGGATGAATGATGGGAGTGGTAAGTTCACGCACGATCCTAATTCCGACTTCGGTGTCCTTGGCGTTAGTTACGTAGAAGCGGCAGATGTGAACAGCGACGGATACGCCGATTTCCTGGCCGTAGATGAGCAAGCCAGGGATATCCTCTGGTACGAGAACAACGGACAGCCGACGGCCATGGGTTTCCAGCCCCATGAGGTGACGCGCAACTCGGCCGGGTACGGGGCTGTGAGTCGCCTCGACGCTGTCGATGTCAATCGCGACGGACTCATCGACTTCGTGGCTGCTAACCGGGGAGCTGGCCGCATCACCTGGTGGCGGCATAGGGTCGATGCCGAAGGCAACCACGTCTTCGAGGACGCAACGGGGATTCCGAACGGCTATCGCGAGCAGGCGATCCTCGGGGTCGCCGGCGCCGACGTCGATGGTGATTCGGACGTTGACATACTCGCACTGCGGGGCAGTACTGACGATAACTTGAAGTACCGCGTCTTCTTGTGGGAAAACCAGGGTGCCGAGACGTTCAGCTCGACACACGAATCCCAGGCAGACAACCCCCGCAATCTCAGGTGGCCCTCGTTGGATTCGGGGGACATCAACGGCGATGGGGCAGTTGACTTTGTCATCTCTGAATGGGATGGCGAACTCTGTTGGTACGGGAACCCTGACATCCCAGCCCAGCCCAGCGCCACAGCGACAACTACGCCAACCATACCGTCCACACCCGTGCTCACGCCGACCGGCACTTTTGCCCCCGTGGTGACGTCCACAGCCACGGCAACGGTCACGCCAGGCGTCACGACCACGCCGGCTTCCAATCAGTCACGTAAGAATTACCTACCCCTCATTCGCCGTAGCCCGTAGGATATGGCGATTGAGGCGAACCTGCTCCAGGTAGCTCCGCCGCAGCGCCGGGTCACTGATTCGCTCAGCTTTCTTTCGTACCATCTGCCGGGCATGTTGCAGTGCTTGGCTGGCAGCGTCGATACGGCTAGCCGCCTGCAGAATCTGGAAGTGGTTGAAGTATACCTCTTCCTCAGAGCCCTCGATGGTCCCGACTCCTTCAAGCTTCTCGACAGCTCGGGTCGAGGCCGCCACCGCTTGATCGACTTCACCTCGGGCCAGATGCCCCATGGCCAGCCAGCAGTGCCCGAGAACCTCGTAGTGGTCGATGCCGGCCTGCTCGGCTGTGGCAATGGTTTCTAGTGCATGTTCGATCACGCGGTCCGAGTCTCCTGGTTGCCCACAGCGGTAGAATGTCTTGGCGAGGTGATAATGGCAGTCTGTGACCAAGAACAAGTTTTTCAGCCGCCGTCCTAGATCAAGCGCTGTACCAATGTGAGAGAGGGCCGCCCCGTATTGGCCGAGGACTCGGTGGAAACTGCCCAGGTTAACCAGTGCAAACGCCTCACCGAACTGGTCCTGAATGGTGCGACTGATGCTCAGCGCTTCCTCAACCAGATGCGTCGCCTGTTCATAGTCGCCCAATAGAGCGGTGATTAGTCCGAGGTTGATCAGATTGGATCGTTCGCGGATCTTGTCACCAATCGCCCGCGCGAGAGCCAATGCCTCTCTGCTGTTGCGTAGTGCCTCGCCGTAGTCGCCTGCGCTGGCGTATATGATGGCTATGTTGTCCAGCGCCCAGGCCTGTTCCCACTTGCCATCAATCTGATGGCTAATGTCCATTGCTTTCTCAAAGCAGCGTAGTCCTTGCTCCCACTGACCTCGTTCGGAATGAAGTGTCCCGATTTGAATCAAGACATTGGCCTGTTGCTGGATTGCGCCAGTCGCGTCAAACAGCTCGGCGGCCGCCTGGAAGTGCTCGAACGCGGTCTCGTAGTCGCCTGTGTCTCGGGCGGCCCGGCCCAGGTTGCGTCGGGCTTCGCCTTCTCCCAGCCGGTCTCCCACTGCCTGCATGAGCGCAAGTGCCTGTGAAGCGGCGTCCACGGCCTGACCGTAGTCGCTGATAGCCCAGAAGTAGTGGGATTGGCGGTTGTAGACTTCGGCTTGCTGCTGCTCACCCAACAGGCCGGCCAACGCCAGCATCCGCCCCAGATCCGCTGCCTGCTCGGACCGCTGGCCGAGGCGATCGTACACCTCTTCACGCCGGCCCAACACGTCGAATTGCATCTGCTGTAAGTCCCGGATCTCGTCAGCGGATGCCGCAGCCAGCATCTCGTCGATGATGGACAGCGCCCGGCTGTAGTGCTCAATGGCTTCCTGGTTGGCGAAGGCGCGCCAGGCCTGATCGCCGGCCTCGATCAGATGGGGCAGCGCCCGCTCCTCCAGGCCGGCTTCCAGGAAGTGGTAAGCGAGCTCCACGGCGATGTCGGCCGCCTGATCCCCGTACAATTCCTCCAGCGCCGTGCCCACGTCTTCGTGCAGCAGCGAGCGGTCGATGTTGCCCAGGGCGTTGTACAGGTGGGTTTGGAACAGAATGTGCCGGAAGCCAAACAGATACAGTCGCTGTCGTCCAACGCGCTCGACGCCTCTCTCGACGACCAACTGGTGCTGGCGATCCAATTCTCGAGACAACCGGCGAACCACCTGGCGTTCGTCGAGCCGCTGGACCTGGGCGACGACCTGAGCGATGAACTGGTCGCCCTCGACGGCAGCGATGGTCAGCATCTCCTGGGAATCCGGGTCCAGCCGGCCAATTCGCTCCTCGATGATACCTTCCACCCGAGGGGGCAGGGCATCGAAGGAGATGGGCTGAGTAAGCGTCCAACCGGTGTCGGCGCCGTATGCGCCGTCGCGCACCAGCCAGCCCCGCTCTTCCAGGTCGCGCAGCAACTCAACGGTGAAGAGGGGGTGGCCCCCGGTGCGGCTGGCAATCAGCCGGACAAACGCCTCGTCAAGGGCATGGGGATGATAGGCCGCGTCGATGTAGGCCGACACGAAGGCGAACACGCCGTCATCTTCCGCGGACTGCGCGCGTTTCCCGTCCAGTTCGACGCGCGTGTTACCGTAGTAGCGGGTTAGTTCGGCGGCAATGGGTTCCAGCGGGTGTCGGCTCCCGTTGCGACCGGCTGCCACATCGTTCGGCCGATAGGTGCCCAGTACCAGGACCGGGCGGTCTTCGATACGTCGGCCTAGCCGGAACAACAGTTGGCACGAAGCGGCATCGGCCCAGTGAAGGTCATCCAGCACCAGGATGAGTGGGCGGCTTTCTGCCAGCCTGCGAACCACGTTGCTGTACTGCTCGAAGATGTTCTCCTGGGTGATGCCGGTGGCCGGCTGCTGGCGTTTGATCCGCCGCCCGAGCCAGTCCGACAGGCCGGTCTGTTCGGCAATGAAGGTGCCGGCGGTGATCATCAGGCCGGAGCCGGGGATCAGGACGTCGATCAAGTCCGGGCCGAAGGCAAGCAATGCGTCCACAGAGAAACGAACGGTGGATTTCAACCGCGATGCGTTCTCTTCCGAGAGGGCCTCGTCGGCCATGTCTTCGGTGACATCGCCGGTGAGCAGCCGCAAGACTTCGACGAAAGGCAAATACGGTGTGCCGGCACCTGTCTGGGCGTCGCATTGGCCCGTGGCGACCACCAGGTTCGCGTGGACAGCCTGAACCTGCCGGCAGAAGTGGTGAACCAGGGCCGACTTGCCGCTGCCGGCTTCGCCGGTCACGAAGGCTACCTGGCCTTCGCCGGCCATCGTGCGGTTCAGGAACGTATGGAGTTGCGCGAGCTCACGCTCGCGTCCGACAAAGATCGATTCGCGTTGTGTGGTCATGGTGCAGGCAGCCATTGTAGCGGAGAAGAGGCCGGCGCGCAAGTGACCGGGTTGCACTTGCAGGGCCGGCCGAGAGGAACCGGGAGTCGGTGTAGGGTTCGGGTCAGAGAGCCTGGACCTGGCCGGATCCTTCGACCGTCCGGCCCTTTATTGAAAAGGCTAAGAACATGCCTGTGGTGAGATCGAGGATCTCTGACCCGAGATGCAACGTTCCCCCTATCGCGGGCAGGTGCATTCTTCGGATGGGTACTCAACGCCGGTCCGCTAGAATTGGGAGCAGAAACCTGATGTTCCCCACCTCCAGGCTATGGTCCGCCTGGAAGACAAGTGCACCGGCCGTACTCGCGCCCGTGAACATACGCTCACCCTGAATCGTGTAGATGATCTGCCCCTCGTCCGCGCCTTCGAATACGTGGTTGCCCCTAATCGTGTACGCCACCACACCGTTCGTGGCACCGCCTACAAAGACGTGGTCGCCACTAACTGTAAACAGCCCCTCATTCGTAGAATCGGCACCGCTAAACACGGTTGTACCATTGAAGAACAGCACTGCATATTCCGGAGAACCGTTGAACACGCGACCATCCGCAAACTCGTACAACAGACGGGTCATCTGCAGATCGGCATAGAGCCGGATCGATGTGGCCCCGGACCGTTCGATCAAGACGGGCAGCAACAGCTTGAACATCGTGTCGCTGTTCTCCAGGTTCTGATCTCCAGTCAGGATCGCCTGCCCTGTCGTGTTGCCACCTTCGAAAACGCGCTCCCCGGCAATGGTGTATAATACCTTGCCGTTGGTGTTTGGGCCTGCGAAGATGCGATTATTCGACAGGGTGAACACCACTGGGGCTTTGGCGTTGGGTCCTGCGTGCAACCGGTTGCCCCTGATGGTATACAGGACCTCGCCGCTGGTGTTGGCACCGCGGTAGATCCGATCTTCGGACCATGTCAGAATGGTCTGGCCGGCGTTGCGCGATCCAAGATAGACGCGCCCGTTGTTGACCTCGAAGGCGACGGGTCCGGTGTTGTCGGCGCCGGCCCACAGACGAACATGCGGCGACTGGGCGAGCACGGTGGGTGCCACCAGGCTGATCAGAATCCCGAGCACGACCAAAGTCATAACCAATCTCTTCATCGTTTTTCCCTCCTTGTTTATTTGTGCGCTGATACGCACTCATCACTCTGCTTGCGTTCCATCTACATAAACGAAAGTCTGATCGATTTTCCGGCAACCGGCTTCGATAGGGGTTCAGTCGGCGTGGCCCAGAGAGCTGGCCGGTGGGCGTTCGGTCAATGTGGCTTTGAGCGTCAACCGCCGGCCATCCCGCAGAATGCCCAACGCGATGCTGTCGCCGATGGCGTGTCGGGCCACCAGTCGATTCAGGTCTGCCTGGTTCCGTACGGGTTGTCCATCGATGGACAGCACGATGTCAGCCCCCTCCTTCACCTCACCGTAGACCGTGCGAACAGCCCCATCACCGGTGTTGAGGCCGATCTGCACTGCTGGAGAGTCAGGGACAACCTCTTGCACCAGCAGTCCGTGATCTACAGGTAGGTCTAGCTCCCGAGCGAGCGTGGCGCTAATCGGCCAGCCAGCAGCTCCTAGAAACGGGCGCCGCACGAAGCCTCGCACCACGATCTCGTGTGCTATCTGAAGTGCAGTGTTGCTGGGAATCGCAAACCCGAGGCCATCTGATCCCGGCTCGTTTCGCGCGTTGATGCCGATCACCTGACCGCTGGCGTTGAACAGTGGACCACCCGAGTTCCCAGGGTTGATGGCCGCATCGGTCTGCAACGCGCCCTCCACATCAGGCGAATACGGATCGTTGCTCTCCAAACGTCGGCCGACATAACTGATGTGCCCAACCGTCAAAGAGAGGGACAGCCCGTGTGGGTTGCCGATGGCAAGGGCCAAATCACCGACCTGCACCACGTTGGAATCGCCGAAGTTGGCTACTGTCAACCGGCCAGGTGGGACGTCCACCTTTAGAACGGCCAAGTCGGTTCCCACATCATATCCGATAAGGGTTGAGGGCACCTGACCACTTCTAGGCAGGCGGACGACAATGTCCTGGTTGTTCTGCGCTTCGTTGATCACGTGGTAGTTAGTCAGCACGTAACCGTTCCTGTCGAAGACGACACCCGACCCAGTGACGCCGGCTGATGGCACCTGGATGTTGGCCACTGCCGGACTCATCTCTGCGTAGATGCGATTGATGTCCGTTGCCACGGGTCGGCCTTGCGCGGACACGAAACTGCTGAAGGACAGGGTGACTGCCAGGATGCCGGCTATGGCACTCAGCAGTACGGTGCGGGTTTTCACCTCTGCGGCACATTTCTGACACCTCTTTGACTCATTTGACCCCAAGATGTGATGATTCAACTCGGTTCCCTCCTTATCGCAAAGCACTAACTTTCCCTTTGGCTAGCCCACGTGAAGGACGGGCGGGTGCAACCGTCGCTTCATCAAGTTATCTGTGCTTTCAGTATAGCCAGCCACCGCCCCGAGATCGCTCCAGGAGACGTTCCGGGAAGCGTTCCAGAGAAATTCGTTTGATCATTCACTTAATCCGGTGTATAATCGGGTACCAGGAGCGATACCTCTCAAATAACCACCAAGGTGTTGGTAGCAGGAGGGCTCCGCGTATGTCCAGCCTGAAGCTATTGCTGCTCGGGCCGCCCCGCATCGAGCGTGAGGGTGTGCCAGTCGATGTAACCCGTCGCAAAGCCATCGCGCTCCTGGCCTACCTGGCAGTGACGGGTGAAAGCCAGCGCCGCGATACCCTCGCTACGTTGCTCTGGCCCGATGCTGACCAGAGTCGTGCCCGCGCTGCCCTGCGCCGTGACCTTTCGGTGCTCAACAAAGCTCTTGGCGAGGGGTGGTTAGTGGTTGATCGGGAGACGGTTAACCTGAATCGCACGGCGAACGTCTGGCTGGACGTAGATCATTTCTACGACAGCCTCGCGGCGTGCGAAACGCACGGCCATTCGCCGGACTACGTGTGTCCTGCCTGCCTGTCCCCCCTGACCGAGGCGGTGACCCTGTATCGCGACGACTTCCTGGCCGGCTTCACCCTTCGCGATAGTCCAGACTTCGACGAGTGGCAGTTCTTTCAAGCTGAGGGCCTGCGACAGGAGTTGGCCTCCGCCCTGGAGCGCCTGGCGCGCGGGTACAGCGGCCAGGGGGAGTACGAGTCGGCCATCCCATACGCACGCCGCTGGCTGGCGCTCGATCCACTGCACGAGCCGGCCCATCAGTTTCTGATGCAGTTGTACGCCTGGGTTGGTCAGCATGCGGCTGCACTGCGTCAATACAGGGAGTGCGCGCGAGTTCTGGAAGAGGAACTGGGTCTGCCACCCTCAGAGAAGACCACCGAGCTTTGCGAAGCCATCAAAGAGAGGCGAACACTGCCTCCGGTTGGCCTCCACGCCGGGCCCCTTGCCACGGAGGCGCGCACCCTCTTCGTTCCCCCGCCTCACCTCTCAATCCGGCCGCCACCCTTCCTTGAGACGGAGGAAGAACCGGCTGAGGCCGAACCTGGCGTGTTCGTCGCCCGCGAGCGCGAGCTGTCACGATTGGGCACGTTTCTCGACCTGGTCCTTGACGGCCAGGGGCAGGTGGCCTTCGTCACAGGCGAGGCCGGCAGTGGTAAGACGGCCCTATTGCACGAGTTTGCCCGACGTGCTCAAGACGTGTCGGCCGACCTGGTTGTCGCTATCGGGAACTGCAGCGCTCACACTGGCATAGGCGACCCGTATCTACCCTTTCGCGAAGTGTTGAGCGTGCTGAGCGGCGACGTGGAAGCCAGGGTGGGCGGCGGGGTGCTTAACCGGGAGAATGCCCACCGCTTGTGGGCCTGTGTGCCTGTTTTGGTGCAGACCTTGATAGACCGGGGCCCAGATCTGGTTGACAGCTTCGTGCCCAGCGCGGTCTTGGTGTCTCGGGCGGCCGCCTTCGCACGCGGCGCGGCAGGGTGGTCGGACCGACTGGCAGAACTGACGGCGCGTAAGGCGGCGCGGGCCGAGAGCACCGATCTGGAGCAAAGTCGCATCTTCAAGCAGTACACGGACGTGCTGCAAGCCCTGGCACGTCAGCGGCCGTTGTTGCTGTTGCTGGACGACCTACAGTGGGCCGACGCTGCGTCCATCAGCCTGCTGTTCCACCTGGGCCGGCGGCTCTCCACGAGCCGCATCTTGATCGTGGGTGCCTACCGGCCGGAGGACGTGGCTTTGGGGCGCCCTTCGACCCCTCGACAAGCTCGGGAGGGACCTCGGGGCGTCGCAAGCTCAGGACAGCGGGAGCGACACCCCCTCGAAAGCGTGCTGAACGAGTTGAAACGCGATTTCGGGGACGTTTGGGTGGACCTGAATCAGGCGGCGGCGATCGAGGGCCGGCAGTTTGTGGATGCCCTGCTGGACACCGAGCCCAACCGGTTGGGCGAGGCGTTTCGGCAGGCGCTGTTCCGGCACACCCGTGGACATCCGTTGTTCACTATCGAGTTGCTGCGGGACATGCGGGAGCGGCGAGACCTTGTCCAGGACGAGGAGGGGCAATGGACCGTAGGACCGACTCTGGACTGGAGTGCGGTCCCCGCCAGGGTGGAGGGAGTGATCGAGGAACGCCTCGACCGGCTCGAGCCCGATCTCCGAGAATTGCTCTCCGTCGCCGCAGTGGAGGGCGAACATTTCACCGCCCAGGTGCTGGCTCGGCTGCAGAGTGTCGAGGAGCGCGAAATCGTCAGACAGTTGGTCGATTCTCTGGAGAGACGGCATCACCTGGTCTCCGAGAAAGGGGTCAAGTCCCTCAATGGCCATAGGCTTTACCGCTTCCGTTTCCGGCATACACTGTTCCAGCAGTACCTGTATGGCTGCCTGAGTCCCGTGAAACGCGAACTGCTTCACGCCGACGTCGCTCGGGCACTGGAGAAACTGTACGCGGGGCACACGGATGAGATCGCCGTGCAGTTAACACGCCACTGGCTGGCAGCCGGCGAGGAAGAGAGAGCGATCCCCTATCTCCTCAAAGCAGGAGATCAGGCGCGAGCGCTCTACGCCCATGCCCAGGCGGAGCGTTACTACCAGCAGGCGGTGCGGGTCCTGTTGGAACATGGCCAAGAGGAGCTGGCGGCCAGGACACTGCTGAAGTTGGGCCTGGTGTACACAGCCGCCTTCAAGCCCGAAGAGGCCCAGGACGCATACGATCAGGCGTTCACCTTGTGGGAGCCTCTGCGAAAAGCCAGCGACCTACCGGATCGGAGCACTCCTCCGCCGGTCGTCCTACACTTAGCTTTGGAGGAGCCTTTGATCCTGGACCCGGGGAGGATTGACGATGACGTGTCTACGTTCGTAGCGGTGCAACTCTTCGAGGGTTTGGTGAGGGTGGGCCCAGACTACAGTGTGCTGCCGGCCGTGGCCGCCCGCTGGGAGGTGACCGATCGGGGCACCACGTATATTTTCCATCTGCGGGAAGGCCTCTGCTGGAGCGATGGAATGCCGGTGACGGCACGTGACTTCGAGTACACCTGGAGGCGAAACCTGGACCCAGCCACGCGTTCCCCGGTAGCCCATCTACTCTATCCTATCCAGAACGCCCGGGCCTTCGGAGAGGGAGAGATCGACGATCCGGCAGAAGTGGGTGTGATCGCTGCAGATGATTTGACCTTGGAAGTGCGCCTGGAGCAGCCCACAGCCTACTTCCCTCACCTACTAACTCACACGATTTCCTACCCGGTGCCCCGTTGGGCAGTGGAGGATCGTGCCCAGGACTGGGCATATCCGGGAAACCTCGTCAGCAATGGGCCCTACGAGTTAGTGGAGTGGGAACGAGGGGAGAGACTGGTTCTCAGGAGAAACCGCTGGTACCGTGGCCGGTTCCCGGGCAATGCTACGCAGGTAAACTGCACTGTCATCACCGAGTTCGGCCCCGCGTTGGATCTGTACGCTGCCGGCGCTGTGGACGGCATGACCATGTTCAACGCCGACCCGGGCACGGTTGCGCGGGTGCGAGCAGATCACGGCCGTGATCTCGTTTCCATCCCTCGACCGTCAACATTCTACCTGGTCTTTCGCACCGACCGGCCGCCCTTTGACGATGTGCGGGTGCGGCAGGCTTTCATGCACGCAGTAGATCGCGAGGAGCTGACCAGGGTGGCGTTCCAGGGTGAGCGCCTGCCGGCCACGGGGGGTTTTGTGCCACCGGACATACCAGGCCACTCGCCTGGTCTCGGGCTGGCCTACGATCCGGATCGGGCACGTCGCCTGCTGGCCCAGGCGGGCTATCTTGGCGGGCAAGACTTCCCTGAGGTCACCTGGTTCTGTTCCGGTGGCTCGAGCAGTGAGCGGGTTGTCCCTTTCCTTGCGAGAGCATGGCGGAAGAACCTGGGGCTGGCCCTGGAAGCTCGGAGTCTGGAGTGGGGGGCGTTCATTAAGCAGATCGAGCGTGACCCGGCTCATCTTACCCTGATCGGATGGAGCGCCGGGATACCGGATCCTGACGATTTCCTGCGCGTGGTCTTCCACAGCACAGAGGGGCTGAATTATCCTCGCTGGCACAACGCGCGGTTCGATGCCCTGGTGGAGGAAGCAGCGCGGGTCACCGACCACGCCCGACGAATGACGCTCTATCAGGAGGCGGATCGGGTTCTGGTGGCTGAAGAGTCAGTGATCATGCCTCTCAGTTACGGGCGGGGACGCATGCTCGTGAAGCCGTGGGTGAGCTTGCCCCCAATCTCCTCCGTGTCAGTGTGCCTTAAGAACATTGTCGTGGAGCGAGAGGGGCGTTAACGCATCAGCGGTGCTGGCCATAAAGTTGTTATGGCCACATAGATGTTGGCACGAGACAAGGAGGTAGAAAGGAAATGTCGGAACAGGCAGCCTGGCTCTTGTTCGGGGTAAAGGACGGCAAGAAACCGGAGGATGTGGCGCGCGACATCTGGGAGGTCCAACTGAAGGACCCGGACAATAAGCCGCCGAAGTGGTGGGTTGTTCGCGCTGATGTGGTTGACGGACTTGCTTCCCCGTACCACATCGTGGTTCCTGTGATCGCAGAGAGCAAGGATCAGATGGAGAAGACGATCATTCCCGAGATAGAGAAGAAAGTTCAAGGTGTGGGCGAGCATAAGATCCTGTTAGTCACGCACCACGAACCGCCCGACAAACACACAGGCTACAAGCCTGAGGGTCTTGAAGGCGACGAAAGACCAAACAACGCCTGGGGCTGACAGGCCACCGAAGGAAGCGACGTGATGCAAGGGCTTTACTGACAACTGTGCCCGTTTCTGGGGATGGTACAGCAGGCAGGTCAGGTGAGTATGCGTTAGGTGTGCCATCCCCAACTCCCTCCGCCCTCCAGGGATACCGGATGCTTCGCGAGAGGGCGGACACCCCCAACTTCAGTTGTCCATTCAGCCGCGCGAACGCAACGCCGGTGAGTGCGTCACCCCGCTGAGTGCTCACCAGGTTGGAACGATTGCTCCAGGGTCCTGCCATTGACATACCCACCGAGTGTCTGTATAATCGGGGCGTTCCCCCCGCCGGCCCGCAGCAGTTTGTAGTAACGACTTCAGTCGTTCATCTCGCCAAGACGATTGAAATCGTTACTACGCGCGGAGGAGATTATGCTTGCCAAGATTACCAGTTGCGCCCTGATCGGCCTGGAGGGTGCGCCCGTCGAAGTCGAAGTCGATATCTCCCGCGGTCTCTACAGCATGGTTATCGTGGGGCTGCCGGACACGGCCGTACAGGAGTCGCGCGAACGCGTCAGAGCAGCTATCAAGCATAGTAGCTTGCGGATGCCCGAATCGCGCGTGACCGTGAATCTGGCGCCGGCTGATCTGCGTAAGGTGGGGCCGGCCTACGATCTCCCCATCGCCGTGGGGCTGCTGGTGGCCTCGGAGCAGGTCTGGCCGGACAAAGTGGAGAATGCCATGTTCGTTGGCGAACTGTCACTGGACGGTGCACTGCGCCACACTCACGGCATCTTGCCCATGGCCAGCCTGGCTCGGGAGATGGAAATCGGCACGGTGTACGTGCCGGCGGAGGACGCCGCCGAAGCCGCCCTGATCCCCGACCTGGAGGTGATTCCGGTGGAGAACCTTTCGGACCTGGCCATGCACCTGCAGGGCCTCCGCGAAATCCCCGCCTACCAACCGGACTACGATGCCGGCGATGACCTGCCCGAGTACGCTGTCGATTTTCGTGAAATAAAAGGTCAAGAACACGTTAAGAGAGCCTTGGAGGTGGCAGCCGCCGGCGGTCACAACATTCTCATGAGTGGCCCGCCCGGGGCCGGCAAGACCCTGCTGGCGCGGTCCATGCCGTCGATTCTACCCACCATGAGCGTGGACGAGTCGCTGGAGGTGACGAAGATCTACAGCGTGGCCGGCATGCTCCCCGGCGACGTGCCCCTGATCCGCCACCGGCCCTTTCGAGCGCCGCATCACACCATCAGCCATGCCGGTCTGGTGGGGGGCGGTGCCTGGCCTCGCCCAGGCGAGATCAGCCTGGCCCATCGCGGCGTCCTCTTCCTGGACGAGCTGCCCGAGTTCGGCTCGAAGAGTCTGGAGACGCTGCGTCAGCCTCTGGAGGACAAGATCGTCACCATCAGCCGCGCTCAAGGCACCTTGACCTTCCCCGCCAACTTCATGCTGATTGCGGCCATGAACCCCTGCCCGTGCGGCTTTTACGGCGATCCCGTCCGCGAGTGCACCTGCTCGATGGCGACCATCACCCGCTATCAGAAGCGGATCAGCGGGCCGCTGTTGGACCGCATCGACATCCACATCGAGGTGCCGAGGGTGGAGTACGACAAGCTGACCAGCGAGCGACAAGGCGAACCATCGGCCAACATCCGGGAGCGGGTGGAGGCGGCGCGGGAGCGGCAGCGGGCGCGCTTCGCGGGGACGCCTTTGATGAGCAATGCCGACATGGGGCCGGCGGAGGTCCGCAAGTACTGCGCGCTGAACGACTCGGGGCGCAGCCTGGTGCGGGCAGCGATGCAGCAACTCCAGATGAGCGCCCGGGCCTTCCACCGCATCCTGAAGCTGGCGCGGACGATCGTGGATCTGGAGGGGGCCGGCGAGATCCAGACCCACCACCTGGCGGAGGCGATTCAGTATCGGCCGCGGCGGGAGATGTAAGCGCCTCGGAAGCCCAGTGGAAGGTCAGATAGCGACTAGCCTTGTCTTGCGGCTATTACAGCGATCCTGTCCGGAAGTGCACCTGTACGATGGTGACGATTACCAGGAAATTGAGCACGTAGCGGTAGCTGCCGCGAAAAATGCGGACAAAGCGCACCTGTTCGGCTTCGCCTCCAATGTACTGCAGCGCCCGGCCGGCCAGATGCAACCCCGCGATCCAGCCCTCGGTGCGCTGTTCCAGGACCTCTATGTCAGTCGGACTCAGGTTGAAGCCGAGCATCTGGTTGAAGAGGACGGCCGTTTCTGCCGGCGTGGAGCGCAAATCGACGGCGCGCAATTCCGTCATCTGGCCACGCGCTCGAAGTTGGAGGAGAGAGGGGTGGTCAACGCGGGTGGCAATGATCAGAAGGAATTGTCCGAGGAATGCCGATCTTCTCAGCCCAAAATGGCATGTTGGTCACCATGATGGTTGAGAGGCCGGCGGCTTCGAATGTGCGTGCCAGCACGGGCACGTTGGCTGCGCACTCCGGTCAGGCGGTGGTGAGGAGGACACAGTCCACCTCTTCGGCGATGAGTCTCTCGGCCACTTGCGGGCCATAGACGTCCCTCCACCCCGTCAGGTCTGCCGGAAACCCCTGATAGCCCATAGAGGAGTAGGCTTCTCTCGCCAGGCTTCCAATGCGCCCCTCCGCGACCGACTCCTGGAAACAGTGGACCGGTAGCAGGATGTTGATGTCCTTGAGCACATCGCGGGTGTTGATGTGCAGATGGCTGGCGCCCACGTCCTCCTGTTTGATGTCCATGGGAAGGGTCCGGAATGAGGGATCGCCCCAGGTGGGCTCCTGTCGCTCCCGCTCCGCGTCAAACGGTGGTTCGTGACCCTCGTGATACAGACCGCCCGAAGTCACCAACCCAAAGCGGCATTGGTCGAGGGGACGCGCAAGCGGCGTCCAGGGGATGAGGAATTCGGGTTCCACTCTGGTGAGTTTGTAGTAGCGGGTAATCAAACGAGGTAGGTACTTGAAACTGTCGACTGGCTGTGATCCCATGTTGGGTACCTCCTTTCACTTGGCGATGGCGGCGGCGCGCGGGAAGAGGGGCGTCTAGCCGGCGTTGGTCGAAATGGCCACCAGGCTCTCGCCTACCTGCTATCGAGGTAGACGCGGCCGGCGGTGCCGTCGATGGTGATCTCCTCACCGTCGGCGATTCGCCGCATCGCGTTGTCCACGTTCACCACCGCCGGCATTTCGTCAAACCATCTTACGTATGTCATATTCTCTTCCCCCATAAGCCCTGAGGATTCGGGGGAACTCAGGCCAAGGCGGGGCATCAGCGTCGGACACGCTGATGCCCCGCCCAGTCGTGTTGCAGACACGCCCTACGGGCCGGCTGCCTCACCCACGACCTGTGCTCCGAACTGCACGAACGCGTGGTCAAAGTGAAAGTTGTCAGGCTGCAGTTGGATCGTAGTCGGGCTACCAGGACTACTGCTCAGCGTGTAGCTCCGGTAGGTCTGTGGCAGTTCAACGCTGGGGCTGACGCCGCCTGCCGCGTCGAAGCCCGGGAAGTATACCATGCCGAAGGACGTGGTCTCCAACACGGCGCTCGTGCCGTCGGGGAGGCTCACCGTGACCGGCACATTCTCCAACGGAATGTCCACGCCGGCCTGGAAAACACCATCTTGCCGAAAGTCGATGAACGCACGCGCCGACAGGGTGCATATCATCGGCGTGGGTGGCTCGACGGTGGCCGGCACATCGCAAAAGTCGCCGGCGTGGACCCTCTCGCCAGGTTCCACCTCCACCTCAATCACGTTGGCGTTGACTGACGTATATCCGTCCGGGTCTGTCTCGACGACGGTGTAGTCATCTCCGGATTCCGCGTCAGTGACGGTGAACTGATACAGGCCGGCGCTGCTTGTCCTCTGTGTTTCGACCTCGTCCCCGTCCTCGTCCAGGAGAGTGACCATCACGTAGGCCAAAGGCTGTTCATCGATATCACAGTTGCCATCCTGATCCGCGTCCACACAGACCCGCCCCCAGATGGTGCAACTTTGCTCGTCCTGCTGGGCGCGCGGCGATGCGCTGACCAGGCTCGACCCGGTCACCAGCAGCAATATCACCACCAGGCTCGTTAAGAGCAATCTCTTCCTTTTCATCCTTACTACCTCCTTGCGTGTTGTAGGTGTCATCTCGCCTCGTTTGCACCTGTAGTGTACCACAGGCGGCTCCGCTGCGCATCGGGCATCCGGACAATTCTGGGATTAGACACCTGGCCGATCTTTTCCTCGGTCAAGTGTCTGATCTTGCCCCGTGGTCAGGCAGCTTATTCGTCATGCTCGTGGCTACCGAGGTCGCCAATTTGTGAGCGATACGTTGCCATGCCTGTTCTGGGGGTCGGACATCCTCAAAGCCGGCCTTCAACACTTTACTGATCCACTGGTCGAGATCGTCTCGCTCAGGCTCAGGTGATGATTGCACTTCGACATCCCCTTGTATTGAAAGCCTATGCCCGTCCGACCAGTGCGCCGTAGTAACCTCGGATCGAGAACGGCTGCCCGGAGAGCAGATACTGAGCGCGGCTGTCAGCAGTTGCAGGACTGCCGCCAACGCCGGCTGCCAGAAGGGTACCTCCGTGATCGACATCCGGGCAATCATGGATATGGGCGATGTCAACGGAAACAGGCTCAGAGCCAGGGCAGCCGGGCCATCCGGATTGGCGATGATGGCGATGTTGAACATGTACCCGATGGTCAGGGGTGACATCACCAGCAGGTTGGCTGTCCGTGTCTCCTTCGCATCAGGCGCCAGCGCACCGATGCCGGCCAATTGCGCCCCGTACATCGCATAACCCAGCAGGAAGTAGACGAGCGACCAAACGGCCAGAGCCGTCGGAATATTGTGTTCTTCTGTGACGTACGTCATATTGCCCGTCTGCACATAGTCGGGTGAGATGACGTAGTAGCCGGCGACCTCGCCGGCATCAAGCGCTGCCTGAGCAGTCGCCTCGTCGGTGTATTCCACCAGCCAGCCGGCAGGAATGTCATCGGGCAGGGTCTGAATCAGGCCTGCCACGTCCACGTAGCCTTCGTGCGCCGGCTGGTCAACAGGTTGCTGTGATCCTCCGGCACGACGACGAGGCCGCACTCGACCGGTGCTCCCTCTGGCACGTTGAAGGGGCAATCCGCTTTCTCGAAGGTCGCTGCCGGCTTCGGGGTCGGTTCGGGGGCCGCAGTAGGCGGCGGCGCTGTGACTGTCGGCGTTGGTGATGGGGTTGCCCGTACACAGCCGGCCAGCAATACGGCCAAATACCATTACGGCAATCAGATGGCTGTATCCCAGCCCTTCCACGGCCTGAACGTAATCGCGGAGGGCAATCGGATCGCAAGTGGCAAACGCGCCCAAAAACGGTGCCCCGAATTTCATCGTGCATTCCTCCTTAAATCCATCTGCTAACGCTTCGTTTGTAATTCTGTAGCATGTCCATCGCGCATTCCTCTCCCACCTGTCATGTTAGCGCTGGACTGGTTCACAGGCGATATGAAGTACTCAGCCGCTTTCTCTTGCAGCAGCACCCAGAACGTATAGAGGCCGATGGCTGTGCCCACGGGGAAGTTGATCAGCCCCAGGAATCCCACCACCATCGCCAAAATGCGCGCCCAGGACTGCCGTCGCAGCAAGCCATAGCCGGCCACGATACCCGGTATCGCCAGTACGACCAGCAGCGAGCCACAAGCAAGGCCGACGACGCTGAGTATCCTCGCCGCTACCGGGTCACCGCTGGCAACCCCGATGCCGGCCAGCAATGTAAATGTACAGGCCCCCAGCACCAGCAAGATGGCATTTCCAAGGATGTGCAGCCAGCCCAAAAGGGTCACATGCTGATGGAATTCACGCTCATTCAATTGGTCCACTGTTAGAACTCCTGGCCGGCACGATGGCCGGCCAGAAACTACGGGCCGGCAGCCTCGCCGACGACGCCCGCCCCGAACTGTACGAGCTTGTACCCGAACTGAAAGTCGTCGGATTGCAATCTGACGTTGCCAGGGCTGTTGGGGCAGTGGCCCAACGCGTAGCCTTGGTAACCCTCCGGCAAATTGACGGTGACGGCGACCCCATCCGTAGCATCGAAGCCGGAGAAGTTCACCAAGCCAAACGGTCTCACCTGGCGTGTGATCCACGCGCCGTTGGGGAAGCTCAGTCTTACGGAAGCATCCCGCAGCGGGGCGTCGAGACCATCCTGGAAGAAACCGTCACACCGAAAATCGACAAACATCCGCACCGTCAAGGTGTCGGTCCCCTGTGGTACCGTCGCTCGTGTTCCGACGAACACCCGGTTGCGCATCCACTTTACCTCTCCCGGCACCTCCGGGTCGTCGATGAACGTGAGATCCAGGTCGGCTGTGGGTCAGCAGGTTCCACACCATCATCATGCGGGAGGCCGGCCAGGGGCCAGACACATCGAACTCGGGCACATAGGTGGTCACCGCCGCACCCAGATCGACCGTCCCCCGGTCCACCTGCTGCATCACCGCGGCCGCGGTCATCATCTTGGTGGTCGATCCGATCTGGAATAGAGGGTTACTGTCCACCGTGCCACCTTCTTCGCGATGCTTCACCCCGTAGCCGCGCTCGTACACCAACTCTCCGTCAAGCGCGATGGCGATGGCAGCCCCGGGCATGTCCAGTTGCTCCATCTCCTGCTGGACACAGGCGTCAATCGTCGCGAACGGATCCTGCCGCAGGGGCACGGTCTGGAGGAAGTTCCCCAGCCTGGAGAGAGCTCGCTCGCGCTCGACGACTGATATCGGACCCACATCTCGCTGTGGTCCGATCCAGATGCCTCTACGCGCCGCAGGCGACAAGGTCTCAAATACCCCATCATCTCGCGAAACTGGCGCCCAGATCGGTTGACAAACGGCACGAATTCGTGTATAATATAGACGCATTTACAATCGTCTATGTGTTGGAGCGAAGGGTATGTCATCTGATCCGGTTGCTTTTGGCAAAGCCATAGCCGACGAAACGCGCCAGAAAATCATGGGGCTGATCTGCTGCCACGAACTGTGTGTCAGCGACCTGGTAGCGAAGTTGGGCAACGTCAGCCAACCGACGGTATCCCACCACCTGCAGGTCCTGAAGGGGGCCGGCCTGGTTGATGCCCGGCGCGAGGGCAAGCAAGTGTACTACACCCTCAGGCAAGAAGCGATTGCGAACTGTTGCCTTGTCATAGCCCGGCAGTACGCACCCGAGATCGAGTTATCCGCCTCAGAAACGTCTCTCAAGACGACATAGGGATGGCCTAACCTGGAGCCTCACGGCTCCTCTTTTCTTCACACTATCCATAGATGTATATCAATATATCAATGCGAAAGGAGATAAACCATGACTGAGAAGGCGATCCAACCCGAAGATATCCGCAGTGCTGTGCGCCAACGGTATGGCCAGATTGCCCGCGAGTTCGACGGGACCGCCGCCAGTTGCTGTGGACCGAGCGACTGCTGTGGTGATACCCAGTCGAACGTTGCCGTCGCAGACCTGCTCTACGACACGCCCGATGTGGCAGAGCTGCCGTTTGACGTGACCGGCATCTCTCTCGGTTGCGGCGACCCGGTGACGCTGGCCGAGCTACAGCCCGGCCAGACGGTGTTGGACCTGGGCTCCGGCGGCGGCATTGACTGCTTCCTGGCGGCCAGGCAGGTCGGCCCCGCCGGCCGCGTCATCGGTGTCGATATGACGGCCGACATGATCGACAAGGCACGCGCCAACGCCCACAAGATGCAGGTCGAGAACGTCGAGTTTCGCCTGGGCGAGATCGAGCATCTGCCGGTGGCTGACGAGACGGTGGACGTGGTCATTTCCAACTGTGTCATCAACCTGTCACCCGACAAACCCCAGGTCTTCCGCGAGGCCTACCGCGTCCTGCGGCCCGGTGGCCGGCTGGCCGTGAGCGACATTGTGACGCGCGTCGAGTTGCCACCGGAGGTGAGGCACAACCTCGATTCGTGGGCCGGCTGTGTGGCCGGCGCGTGGGTGGACAAGGACTACGTGGCAGCGATAGAGGAGGCCGGCTTTGAGGAGGTGCAGATCGAGGCCAAGGAGCTGAACGAGGACGTCATCGCTGACGGTGTCAGCCAACTCGGTCTGGAGATTGATCCTGCTGCCGCACAGAGCATCGCTTATAGCGCGCGCGTGACGGCGGTGAAGC
>CAZHMV010000091.1:0-1221 GCA_964532665.1 uncultured Anaerolineales bacterium | reverse complement strand
CAGATGGCCTGCGAAGCGGAGACCTGCTAGGCGGGGCTCACATCTTCTTCTCGGCATCAGTAGCTAACCGGATTCAGAACATACATTGCCCATCCGAGGTACTCACGGCCATACCTAAGATACTCGTCCTGGATTCTGTGAAGGTGATTGATCACTTCCCGGCGTTCTGGATGGTCTGGATTCTCTTCTATCCACCGAACCAGTCCATTCCAGTTGCCTGCTTCATATCTGTCCCAATCATCATGGCTCGCTCGAACCATGTACTCGAAGTCGAATCCTTCTTCACGTGCCATATGCAGGAGTTGGTACTCTGTATGAACTCCTTGCTCCCCTTTTGCATACCCTGGAGGAACATGCTCCTTGAGCCAGTATGGCTCGCCTACTACAAGTTTACCGTTGCTGTGGATCGCCTGCTTCATAGCCTGGAGGGTGGGTCTGTATCCGCCCCAGATAAAGGATGCCCCAATACATACCGCTGCATCAAAGGCGTGCTTTTCGAACGGATATTCGGCTGCATTCGCACAGACAATTTCGATGCGGTCGGTGAATCCCCGTTCAGCCATCTTTTTTCTCGCCCGGTCGCACGCGTGTTCACGAACATCGATCCCTATTCCAGAAATGCCAAAGCGTTCTGCCCAGAGCGCCAGTGCCTCGCCGTAGCCACAACCAAAATCGATGACGCGACTGCCTTCTTCAAGGCCCAAGAACCTGCCGATGGTTAGCACCTTCTCAGGCGTGGTCGGATTGACTAGCTCCATATAGCGCTCTGAAATATTGACCAAATCAAAGAACTCCATTCGGGATATCCTCCAGACGGACCAGACTGACAGAAATCAACGGCGGGCCTCGGGAGTAGAGCCTGCTCAAACAGTGACCCGGTTATGCGGTCGAGAATGGACGTGTGCAGCAAGAAGTCCTTCGTGCCCTTGGGTCGCTGGGCAAGCACCTCATCAACCAAATAGTCCACGATATACCGGTCATCACCAGTAAAAGCTGAGATGAAGTCGGCGGTGTCCTCCACACCCTGGATGGAAAGCGCCGCGGGTTGCGGCCCGGCCATCTAGCCTTCGGTGCGGGCTGCTAGCGTAAATCATGTGCAACCAACTGCAAGTTCGTCTCTGAAGTCGGAATCTTGAACTTTCTGCGGAGGCAGCAACGGCGCACGGGTCCGCCACGTACCAGCCAGGCGAAGCTCGACGCCAGGATAGGCCCCCGTATCAT
>CAZHMV010000090.1:0-22409 GCA_964532665.1 uncultured Anaerolineales bacterium | reverse complement strand
GTGAAGCTGGACTTCCCCAACGACACCACGCGCTACTGCGTCGGTCTGCTGAAAAACCTGGAAGACATCGTGGGACGTGATGCCGTCCAGGTGCAGCCGGCCCCCGGTTGATGAGCAACTGGTCGAGAGCAGACACCATGCGTGTCTACCGGCGCAATGATCCGAACAACCTCCGGGGTTTGTAGTAACGACGTGGTTTGTCACCTCCTCTCTAGCTGGCGGTTGAAACCGCGCCTACCATTGCGAAGCCGCGAATTCATTCGGCAGGCCGAGAATCGTGACTACCGGCACGACATAAGGTGACAGATCATTCCCGCATTGCCCGCAAGATAACCGCCACCCTCTTCCTTGCGCAGAGTTTGGGATCGGCGGGGATCATTGCAGCGGCGACGATCAATTCAATTGTCGGCGCGGAACTCAGCGGACAGCGGGCCTGGGCCGGGATGCCGACTGCTGTGAACCTGTTGGGCGCAGCGCTCAGTGCCTTTGCGTGGGGCTACGCCATGGACCGGATCGGGCGACGCGGCAGTCTGGGGCTGGGGCTGATGCTGGGTGTGGTCGGGGCCGGCCTGGCCGGCGGCGGAGTGATGGGCCGCTCGTTCCCCCTGCTCCTCGCCGGATTGGTGCTGATGGGGGTAGCGAGCGCAGCGCTGCAATTGGGCCGTTTCGCAGCGGCGGAGGTTCACCCCCCGGCGGAGCGTGGCCGGGCCATCTCGAACGTCGTCATCGGCGGGACGGTGGGGGCCGTGTTCGGGCCACTGTTGGTCGGGCCGACGGGTCGGTGGGCAGTGCAAGCCGGGTTAGACGAACTCGTTGGCCCGTACGCCGCCGGCCTGGTGCTCTTCGCCCTCGCATCGGCCGTGATCTTTCTCTGGTTGAGGCCCGACCCACGGGACCTTGGACGCCAGATTGCCCGTCTGCACCCTGAGACAGTACCACACCAGGGACCGACGCGCTCCGTGCCGCAAATCCTGCGCGAGCCGGCGGCGATTGTAGCCATCACCGCCATGGTGGTTGGCCAGATGGTGATGATCATGCTCATGGTGATCACCGCCCTGCACATGAAAGACCACCGGCATAGCCTGACAGCCGTCTCGCTGGTCTTCTCCTCTCACACCCTTGGGATGTACGCTTTTTCCATCCTCTCTGGCCGGCTGACCGATCGCTGGGGACGCGGAGCGGTCATATCGATTGGGGCGGCGACGTTGGTCCTCGCCTCTCTCCTGGCACCCCTTTCGCCGAACGTATTGCCGCTCGCCGTCGCACTGTTTCTGCTGGGGCTGGGGTGGAACTTCTGCTACGTCGGGGGATCGTCGCTGTTGGCCGATCAACTGTCGCCGGCCGAACGGGCAAGAACGCAAGGCTTCAACGACATGCTGATCGGACTGGCATCTGCGACAGGCAGCCTCGGCAGTGGATTCGTGTTCGCGGCTCTGGGCTATGGTGTCATGGGCGTTGTGGGAGCCGTCGCGTCGCTCATCCCACTGGGGCTGGTGCTCTGGTGGCAGGTTGGTCAGCGCCGGCTGGCGACAGCCTGAAAAGTGCGTTTGCAACGCACTTCGCAGTATCAGCCGCGACGTCCTGAGCTCGCCGAAGGGGCGAATTCATTCGTCGGCCACGGGCTCATCCGGCGTCGTCGGCCCCTTGTGTTTGCCACGCCGGCGCTGTTCGAGTGCTCGCTCGGCTGCCTTGCTGTAGGGCGAGGCCGGGAACACTTCGATGGCTTCGTTGAACCGGCGAACAGCCGCTGCCTCTTTGCCCTGCCGCTGGAGGGCCAGGCCCAGGTTGTAGCGACATGCCGCCTCGTGTTTGATGCCCAGCCCCCCGTCTTTGGCCTCTTCCAACACCGACTCCAGGAGGGCCTGTGCACTTTCGGGACTCTGCCGGCGGAGTTGAACAATCCCCATGTTGACCAGCACGATGAGCCGGGCTGCCCGATCAGGGAACAGGCGAAGGGCCAACTGGAGCGCCGAGATGGCATCCCGCTGCCGGCCCCGATTCGACAGCAGGTTGGCCAGGTCCACCAGCAGGCGGGACCGCATGGTCAGCAGGTAGAGGAAAACCAGGAAGAGGATCGGATTGGCTGCCGAGCCGGTGAGATAGCCACCGCCGGCAATCAGCAAGGTGATGACCAGCACCTCGACGATAAACTGCATGGAAATGCCTTCGCGCTGGATGATGGACAGGCCCCCGAAGACGACGATGTAAAATAGACCGATGGTGACGATCAACAGATGAGGGTCCATGGCTTCAGGCCGCTGACGAATGACGAAAGACAAAGGACGAAAAGCTCATCCCCAAACACTTCTTCATCCTTCGTCTTTCGTCAGCGTAGAGGGGACCAGGTGTTTGATTCACTGTACGAAGTTCACTCAATTCCCCTCATGTCTCAAGCAAACAGTCGGTCGGCGGTTCGTTGCAACATCTCTGTCCCGCGAACCTCTGTCTCGAAGAGCGGAACCAGCGCCCGTACGTTGCCGTCGAAGGTTTTCCAGATTTCGTCCATGTACTCAGCCTGCATGGCAACACGGTTCTTCACGAAATCGGGGGCGTCGTCAGCCACGCTGGTCTCGTCAATCAGCATATTGACCACCACCCCGCCCACGGGGATGCCAAACTCGCTGAACCAGTTGATGAAGCGGGTGATGACAGCAATGGGGAGTGCTTCGGGCAAGGTGACAAAGAAGAAAGCGGTCAACTCCGGGTTGGTGAGGAGCTCTTTGGCGTGCTCCATGCGCTCCCGGAAGTTGAGCAGATACTCCATCAGGGGGTCCTTCTCTTCTTTCTTCCGGCTGTAGGAGAGCATCTCGCGCAATGACATGGCCTCTTCACGGCTCTTCACCATCTTGTTGACCCACATCGCGTAGACTGATGACATGCCCAACAGCCGGCGCGCGTTGGCCGTCGGGGCTGTGTCGAAGACGTACACTTCGTACTCATCTTCGAACATCAGGTCAATCATATTCTCGAACATAGCAGACTCTTCAAAGGCCGGGTTCATCGTCGCGGATTCGACGAATTCGTCAGCCCTGGTCTTGATGTCAGCGAATTTGAGAAACCAACTGATCTTTTCGCGAATCTCCTGCTTCGACCGCTCGATGGTGTCCCGCGTGTCGATCTCGTAGGCCATCAGGTTGGGTACACCCGTGACCGGCGTGGGCTTGCCGAACACGTCCTGATCAAGCAGGCTGGTGAGACTGTGAACCGGGTTGGTGGACGCCAGGAGGGTGCGCCGGCCCTGCTGGGCGAACCCCAACGCCGTCGCGCCGGCCAGCACCGTTTTCCCCACCCCTCCCTTGCCGCCGAAGAAGGTGTACTTGAGTCGCGGGTGCTCTGCCAGGAATTGTTGCATTGATTTCTCGATCATGACAATGCTCCTTCGCCCATTGGCAATTCTGCGGCGGCCGGTTCCGGTATCGGGCCAAACATCGCCTCAGCCACCTTCTGAATCATCGGCAACCCGGTGATGTCACGCTCGAACTCGGGAATGCGGGCCAGCACCTGATCGCCGAAAAGCTCATCGATCTGTTCCAGATAGCCTTCTTGCATTTCGAGCCGGTGGCGCAGATAGTCGGGGATGTTCTGCCGGCCCAGTTCCGGCGGGATGACGCGGTTCACGACGTAGCCGCTGAGAGGGACCTGGTATTTGGCGAAGAGGCCGGCCGCCTTTTGCGTATCGAGCAGAGCCATCTCTTCGGGAATAATGACGAAGAAGAAAGCCGTCTTCTCCTTGTCGGTCAGGATGCCAGAGGAGGTGTTGATGCGATACTTGATGTCCATCAGTTCCTTGAGGATCATATCCTCTTCGGTTTCCTCTTCTCGCCTGATGAGCGAAGCGACCCGGCTATACTCCTCCATTTCCTGGCGTAGTTTGGTGATCTTGTCAATCCATTCGTCATACACGCTGGCCATGCTCAGGTAGTACAGCGCGTGACCCAAGGGGACCAGGTCATAGATGTAGTAGTCGTATTCAGCGCTGACGACGATATCCACCACCTGATCGAAGATAGCGCTCTCCTCCATGGCCGGCTCGGCTGCCGCGGCCTGGATGTAGCTCTCGATCTCATCGGGAATCTCGTCCAGGCCGTACATGTCGTAGATTTTCTGGCGGATTTCGTCCTGGTATTCCCTGATATGCTGGTCTGCATCAATCTCCTGCGCGTAAAGATTGGGCATAATCTCCACCGCTCCCTGGCCAAAGATGTCTCGCTCAAAGATGTCGGAGAGAGATGCCTGAGGGTCCACGGAAAAGACCAGCACTTTGTGCCCCTGTTGAGCAAGGTAGTAGGCCGTCGCAGCCGAGAAGGTCGTTTTGCCCAGCCCTCCCTTGCCACCGAACATGATGTAGCGCCGTTCAGGGTGTTCGTCAAAGATGCGTGCCAGTGACATAATACTCCCCTTTCTATGCCAATGCGTCGGTGAGGTCTTTCTCCCGCAACATTCGTCGCTTCCAGGTGGAAATCTGGGGTACGACATAGGGGAGCAATCGCAGCGAATAGTAAGGGGGCAGGATGGGCACGCCCAGCAGGTCCCCCATCGTGATCAGGATGAACAGATGCTCCATGCTGCCCCGGGTTTTCAGGGCAAAACGGGTCATGTCGTGGCCGGCCATACCGTAGACGAACTCAATCGTTGACCGGCCTATTCTCTTGAGGAAACTTCGCTCTTCTTCGGACACAGTGCATAACCTCCACTGAGATGTTTGTAGTCAGGCACGAAACGGAGTGGAGTGCCGTTTGACGCCACTCCGCGACGCTTCGTGGCTGACTACGAACGGGTCTGGCTACAATCAGCCAAGTTCTTGATCCATGAGATCGGTGAGATCACGCTCGCGCAGCATGCTGCGCCGCCAATTCTCGAAAGTTGGTACCATGAAGGGAAGCAGCCGCAGCGTGTAGTACGGGGGCAGGACAGGGACGCCCAGCAGATCGCCATAAACGATGAGTGTGAAAAGGCGTTCCTGCTCATGCCGCGCCTTGTCCAGCTCATGTGCCCAATCGTAGACTGTCATCCCATAGATGACTTCACGCAGGGTGCGAAGCCCGGACTCGACGACGGCTTCGAGACGCTCTGGCACGTCAGTAATCTTGAAGGCCAACCTCATCCACTCCTATCACTCATCGTCGGCTGTAGGGCAGACATTCGCACATCAGCCAACCGTGCCTCCAAAGCGGCATCCAATGCCGCCCGGTTCCAGCCGACGATCTTCTCCTGACCATCCACGATGAAAGTCGGGTATTCCCGCACCCAATAGCGCAGCGACTTGAACAGCCCTTCCGGCGACTGAGGGTCAATCACCCGAATGTGAATCTGGTCGCCATAGCGATCAGCCAGATCGAACAGCCAGCCGGCCAAGCGCGCGGCCTCTTGTTTGACATCTTCAGGGTATTGATCGAGTTCTTCCTGATGCACCTGCCGGCCAATGTCCGCTTGTTCAAAGAGCTGCTCACAGTGCATACAGTGGAAGTAATCCGTCAATACCGGAGCGATAACCTGGACAGAAACGTGGGACATCGCACTCTTCTCACATGACGCTGGTGGGGGTGAGAGGCAAGAACCCCTCTCGCCCCCACCAACGGTTGACTAGCTCGCCGTCACGGCACGACCCTCGGCCAGCCGGGCCTGAATGGCGCGGAAGGCGTCATACGCCAGATATAGGGCAGCCAGGAACAGGATGATGGCCAGGAGGCCGGCGATGTAGTTGCCAATGATCTTGTCCACCGGCAGCTCACCCGCTTTGGTAATCGCCTGGTTCAGCACCACGTAGGCTGTGCGGGCCAGCGCCCCCATGGTGGTGACATACATGAAGATAAAGGGGATGAAGGTCCACCAGTAGTTCTTGCCTTTGGACATGAGCCACAGCGAGACCAGCAGCAACGCCAGTGCGGCCATCAACTGGTTGGAAGCCCCAAACAGGATCCAGATGTAGGTCCAGAACCCGGTCCAAATGAGGAGCAGCGAGAGAACCAGGGCCACAACGGTCCCGACGTGCACGTTCTTCATTGCCGGGACGCCATCGCCGATAAACTCGGCACTTGCCACCCGCATGAAGCGAACCACCAGGTACATGATGGTCAGGGCCATCAGTGTCAGGAAGACCGAACCGTAGGGCAGGCCGAAGCTGGTGGGTACGCCGATATGGGACAGGAAGTTGCTCAACCCCACAGCGAAGACGCCGGCGTTCTTGCCAGCACCTACCAAAGCCACGTACTTATCAGCCCCCACGCCAACCGCGGCCGTGAGCAGTGACAGCGTGGCCAGGAACATCTCCAGGAACATGGCACCACCGCCCACAGGCAGGGCGTCCACTTCCTTTTCCAACTGACGAGCCGTACCGGAGCTGGAGACCAGGCTGTGCCAGCCGGAGATTGCGCCGCAGGCAATGGTCACGAACAACAGAGGCCAGAGAGGGCCAACAGCCCCCAGGCTACCGAGTTTCCCATTCCAGCTCGTGAAGGCCGGGAAAGCGGCGGCGTTCACCGTCGGGTGCCAGATAATCAGCCCCACCGTGCCTCCCAGGATGCCCAGGAAGACGATCCAGAAGGAGACGTAGTTGATGGGCTGCGCCCAGCGCCAGATGGGGAGCACTGCACCGAAGTAGCAGATCACCAGCACCACCAGGCTCCACAACATCTTGGCCCAGGTGACGCTGCCGAAGATCAGCGGCGAGTCGGCCCCACCGCTAATCGCCGTGAAGAAATCCTTCACCGGCCCCAGCGTTCCCAACCAGATACCGATGAAGGCCAGGATGACGGTCACGATGCTGGTGACGAGGATGTCCACCTTCCAGCGGTAGGTCATCTGGCCGGCCAGGAGTCCGACGCCGATGACGAACAGCACCCCCAGCGGAACGGCCGGGTTCGTCATCAAGTCAAAGCCGACGATCTTGCCAAACGCCCCCATAATCAGGAGCAGGTAGAGGTAGATGAAAATCAGGAGGATGGTCCGGGCGCGCGGTGAGATCAGCTTGTAGCTCAGAGCGCCGAAGGTCTTACCCTCTTCCCGGACGCCAAGAATGATGCTGCTGTAGTCCTGCACCCAGCCGATAAAGAAAGTGCCAAGGATGATCCACAGCAGCGCCGGCAGCCAACCCCAACGGATGGCAACGATGGGACCGACGATGGGTCCCAGAGCAGCGATGGATTTGAACTGGTAGCCGTAGAGCACATTGCGGCTGGCCGGTGTGAAGTCCACCCCGTCCATATACATCGTTGCCGGCGTTGCCTTGTCGGGACTGGGCTGAATGATGTTCTTATCAATAGTCCGGGCATACCAGCCGTATCCCACGAGTATGCCCAGAGCAGCCAAGATCAACACAATGATCGCGTTCATGATCCTCACTCCTTTGCACAAAAGAGCATTCAACGTCGTTGTCGAAGCATGGATCCCACTTGGCTACTTATGAGTTTCCCAATCACACCCCCTTTCTCTGTAAGTTTGCGTGCCCCACGTTTCCGCCACGTCGCAGTGGCTGCAGCGCGCGCCCCAGCTACTGTGACGGTCGCCAACTAATTAAATCATAGTACCGTCTGAGACAACTGTCAAACAACTTGTTGAAGGATAGGCATACTAACGGTTGTCAGGAAGTGCCTCTTTATTTTAATGACCACAGGTCCGAATCTGGTCCAAATAGAATCACAATATGGTCCAAGTCGCGCCAGTTGAGGAACATACGAGCGAGTTGGCAAGGATGCCATCAGCAGCCCCTCAAGCAGGGCATGAGGACTGCACTTTCAATTGCAGCCGGCAATCAAGTGTGATACAATCGTAGCGGTAACCCGAATACCCGCATTTCCTAAAGGATACCTCGAACAATGAGTCGCTCTGTTGATCGCGTCAGACAAGCTCTCACAGAGGTGGGAGTGGATACCGAAATCACGCACTATCCGCAAGGTACGCGTACCGCGGCCGACGCCGCGGCTGCCATCGGCGTGCCACTGGGTAGCATCGTCAAGTCGCTCGTGTTTACTGTGGATGGCGAGCCGTTGCTCGTGCTCGTGGCCGGCGACCGACGGGCCGACACCGCCAAGCTCGCCAGGCTGCTGGGGATCTCGAAGAGCAAAATCCGCTTCGCCGACGCCGATACGGTGCGCGCGGCGACCGGCTTTGCCATCGGCGGCGTGCCGCCAATCGGGCACAAGAGCACCATGCCGACGTTCATTGACGAAACGCTGGGCCGGTTCGAGGTTGTTCATGCCGCTGCCGGCACCTCCCGAGCTAACTTCCCCATCCCCTTTGCCCGGCTCGTCGAAGTCACCGGGGGGCAGATCGCCGACGTGGCCGAAGATTAGCTATGCCCCAGCGCACACTGCGTCTCGGTGTATTGACCAGCGGGGGCGACGCTCCGGGTATGAATGCCGCTGTGCGGGCTGTGGTACGCACGGCGCTGGACCGGGGCCTGGAAGTGTATGCCATCTACGAAGGATTCCAGGGGCTGGTAGACGGCGGGACCCGCATCCGCAAGATGGACTGGGGGGACGTAGGTGGTATCCTGCAACAGGGGGGCACGGCCATCGGGTCGGCACGCTGCGCCGAGTTTCGCACCCGCGAAGGTCGGCTTCGTGCTGCACGCAATCTACTGCATCACGGGATAGACAATCTGGTCGTGATCGGTGGCGACGGCAGCCTGACCGGTGCGAGCATCTTTCGCCAGGAATGGCCAGAACTGCTGGCCGATCTTGTTGAGAATGACTGGATCACCCAGGCAACGGCTGACCGCCATCCGACGCTGAACATTGTGGGGTTGGTCGGATCGATCGACAACGATATGTACGGCACCGACATGACGATTGGCGCCGACACAGCTCTGCACCGCATTACCGAAGCTATTGACGCCATCAGCAGCACCGCCGCCAGCCACCAGCGCACCTTCGTGGTCGAAGTGATGGGCCGCCACTGCGGCTATCTGGCATTGATGAGCGCTCTGGCGACCGGCGCCGGCTGGGTACTGATCCCCGAAAGCCCGCCCGCAGTAGACAACTGGGAAGCGCGGATGTGCCAGGTGCTGAAGGCGGGGCGTGAAGCTGGTCGGCGGCACAGCATCGTCGTTGTAGCAGAGGGTGCGCGGGATCGGCATGGCAACCCTATCAGCAGTGACTACGTCAAACAGGTGCTGGAAGAAGGATTGGGAGCCGAGACTCGAGTGACGGTCCTGGGGCATGTTCAGCGGGGCGGCTCCCCAAGTGCGTTTGACCGAAACCTGGGTACCCTGCTGGGCCATGCAGCAGTAGACGAAATCTTATCCACCACGCCAGAAAGCGAGCCTTGCGTGATCGGCACGCGTGGCAACCGCGTCACGCGTTCTCCGTTGATGCAATGTGTGGAACAGACGCACTCCGTGGCTGAAGCGATGGCAGATCAGGATTACGAGAGAGCCATGGAACTGCGAGGCAGTAGTTTCAAGGGAGCCTTCGACACGCTGCGCACCATGGTACGAGCCCTGCCTCATCCGCCAGAAGCCGGAGCAAGGCGTCTGCGCCTGGCGGTGATAAATGCCGGCGGGCCGGCACCGGGCATGAACACAGCCGTCCGGGCGGCCGTCCGGTTGGGACTCGACAAAGGCCATATCATGCTGGGTGTCCAGAACGGCTTCAAGGGCCTCATTGCCGGCGACATCCGCGAGTTGGCCTGGATGGATGTGACCGGCTGGGCATCGTTGGGCGGCTCCGAATTAGGAACCAATCGCAAGATCCCCAGCGGCGCGGATTTCTATGCCATCGCCCGCACCATCGAAGAATATGACATCCAGGGCCTGCTGGTGATCGGCGGATGGTCTGGCTATCAGGCGGCCTACCAGTTGTACAACCAACGCGAAAACTTCCCGGCCTTCAATATCCCAATCATCTGCCTGCCGGCCACTATTGACAACGACCTGCCTGGCTCCGAACTGAGCATCGGCGCTGACACTGCTTTGAACAGCATTGTCGAAGCGGTGGACAAGATCAAGCAGACGGCGGTGGCCTCACGCCGCTGCTTCGTGGTGGAGGTAATGGGGCGCTACTGCGGCTATCTGGCGTTGATGAGCGGCCTGGCCACGGGTGCTGAGCGGGTATACCTGCACGAAGAGGGCGTGACGTTGAGTGATCTTGAGGCAGACCTGGACCACTTGATCGCAGGATTCCGGCGCGGCAAACGGGTGGGGTTGATGATCCGCAATGAAGACGCCAACCCGGTCTACACCACGGACTTCATGCGCCGGCTGTTTGAAGCCGAAAGCGGGGGGCTCTACGACGTCCGCCAGGCCATTCTGGGCCATTTGCAGCAGGGGGGCGATCCCTCGCCCTTCGACCGCATCCAGGCCACCCGGCTGGCTACAAAGTGCATCGAGTTCCTGATCGAGGAGGCCGGCAACCCGTCGCCGGCCGGCGCATTCATCGGGCTCCAGGCCGGGCAGGTGGAGTTCACCGCCCTGGAAGACCTGCCTCGAATAGTAGACAAGGAGTATGGCCGGCCCAGGGAGCAGTGGTGGATGGATTTGCGGCCGATCGCCAAAGTGCTCGCTCAGCCCGGACCAGGCAAGACCACGGAACAAGGCAAGTAGGGGCGTAGTCACCTTCAATCCTCAACCCTTCACCCTCCCCCGGGCCGGCTGTCTCGGGCCAGGAGCGGCAGGTACAGATACCGCAACGCGGGGCGCGGCGTCGAACTCGCCGTAGGTGTAGGTGTCGGTGACGGTGTCGCCGAGGGAGTCGCGGTCGATGTCGCCGTCAGGCTGGCAGTTGCGGTGGGCGTGCTGGTTGGCGCCGGGGTGGCTGTCGGGGTGCTGGTTGGCGTGGCGGTGGCCGGCTGGGCCGGCCCTTCGTAGTGCAAAATCGCACCATCCGCGCCAACGGCCCAGCCATCCACGGCCCACCCGTCCGGGCCGGGCAACATGTAGATGCCATACAGGTCCTTCACGGGATCGTCCGCAATGCTCACCTGGTCCCAATTGATGCCGCTCCTGGACGTTATGTCCTGCGAGAGCCGTTGGTAGTGGACCACGGAGCTGGAAACGTCCCGGTGGCCTCCCACCAGCCAACCATCATATCGAGACATGAGCTGGATATCCTGGAAGTCGATTCCCATGATACGCCCATCGGGGCCTGTTATAGTGTATTGGAGCCAATGACAGGGGCGATTAGGGAGCGGATGGTGACATTCCCCGATGTATTCATCGGCATTGCCACTGGGGCCGACGGCCCAGCCATACAGAGCATCGGCCAGAGAGACCCCGAACATGGGGCCGCCCCAACTGGATTTGTTCTCCCAACCTCCGCCATGGTACCAGTAAAAGAAGTTAATGCCACGCCGCGTGTCCTGGGAAACGATCCAGCCATCTGTCGCGTTGACCATGTCGATGGTCCACAGAATTTTGCCGTTTGTTTCCTGCTGCATTTCCCAGTGCCCATTAACGTAGTGCAGTACGTAGCTCCCGTGACCGTCATCGCCCGGATGGCTGATCGCCCAGCCCTCAACGCTGTCGTCACTGCCTACAACCATATCTATGCCTCTCAGTACAGCCCATGCTGCACGCCCAAGAGGTGAGACGTCCAGTTTTCGCCACCCACTGCCATCGTAGTGGAGAATAGCCGCTATGTCTCCACCCCGGAAGATGAGAGGATTGTAGTCTTTGCCAACAGCCCAGACGTTGTCAGCGCCGGTCCCGTCTATGGCGTATAACCGTACCTGGTCACGATCTGATTGCGGCAGGCTCTCATCCACGGTCCACGTGCCGTTCTGGTAGTGCAGGATAATGGCCACATCGTACCAGCCACGATTGCTTCCGTACCCCACAGCCCACCCTTCATCTGCCGAAGGGAAATAGACATCTCTCAACTCAATATCCTGGAGGGAAAGTGTGTCGGTCGGGCGCTCGGGCCAGCGAACCCATGAGCCCAGCGGCACGGGTGTGACAACGCCCACAGTGGGCGTCGCTGTTGGTGTAACCGTTGTCGGCGCCGATGTTGACGTTGGTGCCAGGCCGGCCCTGGCAGCACCCGTGCCCATGGAGATCATCTGTATCAGCACAAACGCCGCCAAAGTCCAGACAATGACCCGCAGATGTCCCGGTCGGCTTGTTCTCGATCCTGAATCCGGTAAGGCGAATTCCCGAAATGTGGGGGAATGGCCGTGGCCATTCCCCCCTCCGATATTCCTCCCGAAGTTCGATCCTGTCACTCCAAGTACACCCGTACAAATCCCGATGCTACTGCGATGGAATCACATATCTCATGACAAATCCGTCGTTGCCAACTGCCCAGCCGTTGGTGAGCGAGTCGTCAACCCAGATGCCATTCAGTTGTTTGCGATAAGTATAAGCGACCTGTTCCCAGCGACTGCCCTGATGCCGGTAGATCGCCGTATCTGCTCGATCTCCGGTGCCGATGATCGCCGTGGCCCACACGTCGTCCGGGGTACGAACGTGTAGCGCCGTGACACCGCCACCGGCAAACGAAGCACTAATCTGGGACTGAGTCCAATGTCCGTCGGCATAGTGGACTATCACCCCACTGTCGCCGGCGGCCCAGCCCTCCGTTGGTGAAAACATCTGGATGGCCCGCAGCGGTTCGGCGGCCCGCACCGCCGCAGCATCGCTCCACGTGCCACTGTATCGGTAGATGTTGCCATCCTCCGTGACGGCCCAACCCTGGCCAGTCGTCGGCATGGCGAGCCCAGCGTACGGATAGCCGGTCCAGCGAACATACTCCCACTGAGGGCCGTTCAAGTGCAGGATCGTGCCACGCAGATGCCCCAAAGCCCAACCCTCGTTTTCCGAGAAGGCGTAGATAGCCCGGAAGTCCTCCTCGTCGTCCAACATCACGGAGGGCATCCGCATCCGGCCAAAATACTCGCCACCGTTAATTGTTCGCAAGATCGTCTTGCCATCGCCGGCGATGAACCCCACCTGACGGCTAACCATGAAGATGTCCCGCAGGGTCTTGTTGCCCCACTGACTCCAGGTCCAGGTATTGCCACCATCGTTTGTCCGCGCGATAAAACCCTCTTGCCCCACAATGAATCCACGCAGGGAGTCAACGAAGGTCACATCATACAGGTCCTCGAGCGGGAATACCGGAAGGTCCACATCGGCGCACGCCGGGCTCGAGCCCGGGCACCACACGCCGGCTGGAGGCGGACTGGGCGTCGAGGTGACAGTCAAGGTAGGCGTTGGGCTCGGCGTGCCTGTGGGCGTGGTCGTCAACGTCCCGGTGGGGGTTTCTGTCGCCGGCCTTGGAGTTGGGGTGTTTGTGATGGTTGGCGTCGGCGTCGAGGTGGGTGTCAATGTCACCGGCAGGGTTTGCGACGGCGTGGGCGTCGCGGTGTACGGTAGAGCGGTTGGCACAGGGATAAGCCGGCCAAACCAGTTATCGGCCACAATGGGCAAATATACGGAATAGATGACTCGCTCAGGCCCCGCAAACCGTGTTTCGGTTGGCGACGGCGTTGGCGACGGCGTTGGCGACGGCGTATGAGTAACGGATAGCGTTGCCGTCGCCGTTGGGGTCGCTGTCCCCGTGGCAGTCACTGTTGCAGTCGGGGTTGGCGTGGCCGGCTCTTTGGGATGAAATCGCATAATCCCCCAACCATTTGTGCCAACCCACACATCACCATCGGGGGCAACCCTGACGACGTCAATATCGGTCGCCACCAGGGGTGAATTATCAACTGTCCAGACCTGCCACTGTGTCTCATCAGACGTGAGTTTGATCCCGCCTGTGGCACGATCGGCCACGTTGTCATCTTCTTTGCCGTCTGGTTGGGCCCGATCCAGGCCGCCGCGCGATGTGGCAGCCCATATTGCTCCATCCTTGTCCATGGCGATGGACGAGACCCAACCATCGTTCGGGAATACCTGGCTGGACCAGACCCCGTCGCGGAACCAGTTGATGGCTGCCGGCACGAACGGCCAGTTGTTGATCAACTCCGACCGATCCATGTCGCGGGTCCCCCACGTGCCGGCCCATACAGTCCCGTCGGCGTCAACGCTGATGGATGTGACAAAGGCGTGATTTCTACCTTCCTCGTATGACTCGATCCCATCTCTGGCTGTCCACGAGGTCCATCGGCCGGTCTCGTAGTCGTACCGGGCCACGCCGCCTCCCACCGTGCCGAAGCCGGAGAAGAAAGGCATGGTCGCAATCCACAACTGGTTGTGAGCGCAGTCGGTAGCGATCCCGGTGACCAGGTTCGACGGAATGGTCGAATATTGGATTGGAGCCCACCACTCATCGTTGCTCAGGTCGTGCGGATCTCCCATCGTGTCCAGCACATTCAGGCCGATGCCGCTGTTATCACGCAGGTTTCCCATAGCAATCCAGATTTCGCCATTGCAACCAATGGCGAGGGCCGATATCCGGTCGTCGAGCATGCCGGCATACTGGCCGCCGGTGTTATCATCGGTTCGGATCGTCCATTGCTCACCATCGAAGACACTCAATCCCCCGTCAGTCCACTCACCCCCCCGGCTTGAGTTTTGCCAGGTGGCCGACTGGGTGCCGAACCAGACATAGTCGCCATCGAGAGCCAAGGCAGTCACGTTGTTACTGGCCAGGCCGGTCCATGGCCGCCTGCCATTGTCGTCGGTTCCTTCCTTTGTGAAGTGGGTCCACGTATCATCCGTTGGATCTTCGGTCCCCTGGGTGTTCAGCAACAGAGCACCAGCGCCATACCTCCACTGCCGCTTGTTGCCCGTGGCGACCCACACCTGGTTCTCCCAGCGGGTGCCCGGCTGCCCCACAGCCAGATCGGTGATGTAGTTGTACGGCAGACCAGAACTGGCGGTGATGAGAGTATCCCCAAACGCTTTCTGTTGCAGATCATAAGCAGCAATACCGTGGCCGGTTCCATACATTCCACCCGTGCCCATCCAAATCTTCCCAGCCCCCACCACCATTGCCTGCACCCGATCGTCTGGCAGGCCGTTATCGGTGGTAATGGGGCCGGCAGGGACGCGGTTCGGGTCGTTCCACATATCATCGAGCTTGTCCATGACAGTACCCTGATGGTCTAGCATGGATATGCCGCGACCGAGACTGCTTGATCTGTCCCGTGTGCTGAACCAAACTGTATTCTGCCACTGGGGATCGTCCGATGGGCCGAAAACGAGAGCATCCACATCCTTGCTTTCCAGGCCGTCGGAAGTTGTGAACTGGACGTAGTCCAGCGCGCGATCCTCGTCGTAGCGAAAGACCAGAACGCCCTTGCCCCGCATGGCACTCCAGACGTAGCCGTTGCTATCTAACTCCAGCAGGCTAACCATGCAGCCGAACTCCGCGCTTTCCTCGCAGTTCCAGGTTTCCCAGGCGTCATCCTCGGCGTCAGGAGTCCCTTGATGATCCAGCCGGCTGAGCCCACCGTAGATCGGCAGCCAGTGGCCCTCGTTGGTGCCACCGCCACTATCAAACTGACGGAAGGCCCAATGCCTATCCGTAGCTACCCAGACGCGATTGCCAGGCACAGGCAAGATGTCGGTGATGTTGTCAGAGGCCAGGCCAAGCGTGACGTCATTTCTATTGTGCGTGATGGTGTTGTCAACGGTGTAGATGTCGAGCCACTCATCGTCGGACGGGTCCAGGTTGCCCTTGGTGTCTACCCAGGCCAAACCACCACCCGTATAGGCCGCCGTTTCCGTGTCCCAGTATTGCCTGGTGCCGATCCAGAGGTAGCCAGCATCATCCATGGCCACTGCACTGACGTAGTTGGAAGGCAGGTTGCCCCCTGTGGTCTCACGCGTGTAGGTGTACCACACGTCGTCGTCCTTTTCGGGCGTTCCGTTGTCGTCCAGAACGCTCAGGCCGCCATCTGTGGCGAACCACTTGTGCCCGGTGGAGTCGATGAAGATGTCCCGCACGGTGTTGCCCACAAGCCCATCTTGAGGTTTCAGGAATTGGACGAAAGTGCGGTTAGTCGTGTCCCAGCGCACGACACCGCCAGCCCGGGTGCCGGCCCACAGGATATCGCCTTGAAGTTTCAGGGAGAGGATATCATCACCGTTGGCATAGGTGTACCAGTCTCCCTCCGGCGGGAATGGAGCTTGTCCCTGCGCTGTGGTCAACGAAGGGCGCGTCGGCGAGGCCGGCCAGTTGATCAGGATCAAGCCGAGGATGATGATTGCGGAGAACAAAAGGCGATTACGGAGAGTGCCCGATGACGCACTGCGCTGGTCCAAATTGGATCCTCCCTTCGACGGCCGCTTTGTCTGCACACAAACGAACGCACCTGACAGGTCAGGCGCGCATCGCTGGGAACAGATGGTATTGGCAGGGCGAAGTATAGCAAAGGCAGGCGCCTGGGTCAAGCCCAGGCTCGTTGAATAGGACGTCAAAGCAAATGGGCAGATACGTGAAAAGGCCGGCACAAGGGGCGCGTAGGGAAGTTGTCGGGCAGTCGTTGAGGGCGGCGAGTTAGACCTTGCCCCCTGGGTTTGGTATAATTCTGCTCATGAACACACGAATCAGTCGGTTTGCCGACAAGATGATGGAAGCCACCGTGCTCGTGGCCGTGCTTGCCATCCCGCTGCTCCTCAACCCGTATAGCGCTCGGGTGTTCGAGGGCGAGAAGGCGAGTCTGCTTCGAGCCCTGGCCGCGATCGCGGCGATAGCCTGGCTTGTTCGATCCCTGGAAGTGCGCACCGGCAATCAGCGTCCGTCCCGATCGGGCCATCGATCAGCCCCGCGCCGAAATCAGGGCGAGAGACAGGACACCGCCCTTCGACACGCTCAGGACACCCCCCTGCGACACCCCTGGGGCAGCATCCTTCGGGAACAGCCGGCGGTCTTTGCTGCCCTGTTTGCTGGTCTGGTGGTGGTCGTCGCCGGCGTCACCTCCATCACCCCCCGCCTGAGCCTGTGGGGCTCCTATCAACGCGGGCAGGGGATTATCACCACCGTGAGCTACCTCACTCTGTTCCTGGTGACGATAGCAACCTTCAGTATCGCCGATCGTCGCCGGCGGTTGGTGGCGACGCTGCTGGCTGCCAGTGCACCGGTCGCCCTGCTGTCATTCATCCAGTTTTCGGGCTTCGACCCTCTACCTCTGCGCAGCCTGGAACTGTCGCGCGTGTACGCAACGCTGTCGAATCCCATTTTTCTCGGAGCGTACCTGGTGATGGTCATTCCGTTGACCCTGGCCCAAATCGTACGTTATGGACTATCAGGTGAGGGCGTTCGGTGGGGTGGGCTGGTTGGCTACGCTCTGCTGTTGATCCTGCAACTGGCGGCCGTGGGCTTCTCCAACAGCCGGGGGCCCGCGCTGGGCCTCCTGGCCGGCGGGTTCCTGTTTTTCTTGCTGCTGGCGCTTCAGAGCCGGCGACGCTGGATTGCCGCCGCGCTGTTGTTCATCGCCGCGCTCGGCCTGGTTGTGTTACTGGCGCTCAGTCTGCCGAATACGCCATTGGGGTCGCTGAAAAACGTTCCGGTGATCGGCCGCTTCAGCCAGATAACGAACAGCGGGTCTGCCCGGGTCCGGGTATTGATCTGGCAGGGTGTGGTGGATCGCTTCGCAGGCCAGCCGGCACGTCTGGCCCTGGGCTACGGGCCGGAATCCACACAAGCGGCGTTGGGGCCGACCTACCAGCCCGAATTGCGTCATCTGGAGTCCCAACGCCTGCCAGATCGAGCACACAACGTGATTTTTGAAGCCCTGGTGACCACCGGTCTTCTCGGCGTCGCCAGTATCTTGTTGCTGTTCGCTGCCCTGTTCTACACCGGTCTGCGCGGTTTGGGCCTGATCTCAACCACCCGATCGCGCAACCAGTGGCTCGTGCTCACGGTAGCCGGCGTTGCCGTCGGCGCGCTCCTGCCCCGGCTGATCGCAGGCAACTGGACCTTCGCCGGCTTTGGTACTGGTATCGGCCTGGCAGCCGGCCTGGCAGCATACCTGTTCTTACGCCTATGGCAGCTTGAACCCGACAGCGATGTACTCAGCCATCGCTCGGTTCTCATTGCCGGCATCCTGGCGGCGCTGGCCGGACACCTGGTCGAGATCACCGTCGGGATTCGCGTGACGGCAACGGAGAGCCTGTTTTGGGTATTGGCCGGCTTGCTGGTGGTTCTGTCCACCACACGTGTGCCGCTGCAGGCATCCGCAGAAAGCGCGCCCCGGAAAAGCGTGCCATCGCCAGAAGCGGGAGGCGGAATCACGCTCATCTGGGACGCTGAGTCAGCGGCGCTGGGGCTCCTGGGCGGGCTGATGCTTTCAACTCTGGCCTTCGGCACGTTTCTGCTGCCCGGCACCAATGTGCCCACGTCAGCCGGCGGACGCTGGGTGTTGCTAATTGGGGCGTGGGTGTTGGCCGGCCCGCTCTGGCTCTCACCGCCGGACGTCACCGCCAGGTCGGGCACCGGCTGGCTCTATCCGTTGATCTCTGCTGGGTGGGCCGCCCTCTTCGTCGCGCTGCGGAGCATCGTGCCATTGCTGGGCGGTGACGCGCTCACGCTCCTGAATCTGTACTTCGGGTGGTTGCTGCTCTCGCTGGTTATCGTGGCAGTTCTGCTACCGCGCCGGCCGGCTCCGGTTGGCACCTCGCAAGCCTGGATGACCGTGGTGTACGCTGCACTGGGCGCTGTGGCCCTCGGGGCGGTGGCATGGCTGGCTGTCAAACCGCTGTATGCCGACATCTATCTGGAGGCAGCCCAGGCCAACGCGGCAGCCGGGCAATGGTCCCCGGCTCTCGCCTTCTATCAGAAGGCAGCCGACGAATCACCCGGCGTTGACGTGTATCAGCAACATCTGGGCGAAGCCTTCGTCCGGGCTGCCCGCCTCGTACAGGACCCCAAACAGCGGGAGGCCCTGTTCCAGGCCGGCCAAGAGTCGTTCCGGCGCGCGGTGGCATTGAACCCGACAGAGGGGACGCACCGCTTCAACCTGGCGCACCTGTACTCATTGTGGGGGCAGGCAACCACCGACTCGGCCCAACAGGCAACCCGGCTAAGGGAGGCAGCGAAGCTCTATGAACAAGCATCTTCTCAGACGCCGAATGATCCGAGGGTGCTGACCGAGTGGGGCCAGGTTCTCCAGGCACAGGGCAACGCCGATGCGGCCCTGGCGAAGTACCGCGCGGCGCTTGATCTGGACCCCCGAGATGCCCAGGCGTATCTGCAGATGGGAATTCTTTACCACTCGCAGGGCAAGACGGGCCAGGCGTTACAGATGTATCGGCAGGCAATTGACCTGGACCCTGAGCGAGTGGAGGCCTACCGTGCACTGGCAGATCTCTATCGCGAGGAAGGCCGGCTGATGGACGCCGTGGAGGCACAACAGCGAGCAGCGGAACTGCAACCCACAGACTACACGATTCACCAGAACCTGGCGTTGCTGTACCGCGACCTGGGTCAGATACAAAGCGCTGTCATGGAGGCCAGACTCGCGCTGAACTATGCGCCGGCTGATAAACAGGCAGCGCTTCAAGGTTTCATTGAGTCGCTGCTGACAGCGAGTGCTCCATAACCCTGCTGCCCTCGGTACGTTATGAATGCATGAAACCGAAACAAGCGCTGTCGAAGTAGCTTCTGGCAGGGACAGGGTTGCAGACCATCTCGTGAAACGCGAAACGTAAAACGTGATGATAGGTTCATGTAGGAATCATCACGTTTTACGTTTCACGTTTCACGAGATGGGCATGCGAAATCGACCGGAAGTTGCTTTTTCTGATTCTGAAGAACATGGATCAAGCCGCGCTCCCCTGCTCCAAATGGAGGTGCATTCAACGTGGGAAAACTGGTGCGTTTAACGCTCGTGGCCGGCTTCTGTGCCGCTCTGCTGCTGATGGGCAGCATCGGTGCCAACAAACCGCCGGCCAGCGATGCTGTGGCCCTACAGCAAGTGACGGTCACACCGACCGAGGGCACATGTCCCATAGGCGATCCGGTGGCGTCGGGTTGGCAACTATACATGAGCGATCAGCCGCTGCTCACCGGAATGAGCCCGCCCGATGAGCCACCGCCCCGCGAGGTTTTCGAGACCGGCACCCGGCACGTGTACGCAGTTTTTCGCACGCCATGTGGCCAGAAGGTGCTCCCACAGTACACTGTAAGTGTACAGATCAGAAACCGCAACAATGGGGTCGAGTATGAATCAGGGCCGGTAATCGTCCCTAAGAATCAGTGGCAATTCGTCGAGTGGGCAGTGCCGGCTGATCGAGCGATTCCCAGTGGCGGAAGTCCTTATGTCACAAAGCTTTTCTGGCTGGGCCAGGGACAGCCAACACATGCTGTAGAAGTCTACTGGGTTGTTGGTGTCTCGGTGCGCTTCGATCGTGAGGCCTATTCCGGGACAGAGGATACAGCCAGCTTGACCGTCATCGACTACGGTGCTGCTCCTGAGCAGGACATCGTGACAGCCCACGTATCCAGCCAAACTGACCCAAGCCCGGGCGGTATTGACGTCCCCTTACAGCGAAGCAGCATCGCGCGAGGGCAATTTGAGACAATCGACGGCATCCAGTTTGATGATAACTGCACACAAAGCTTCGGTAGTGTCTTGTGTGTCGCTCATGAAGATCAACTGTTAGCTGAGTACGCGTCGGTGCTCGATCCGAATCAGATATTCACCGACGAGGCGCGGTGGTATCGCGCAAACTTCACGCCGACCCCCACCTGGCCCCCCTCGCCGACGCCTGGCCCGCCCACGCTGACAGCAACCCCCGGACCATCGCCCACAGCGACGCCGGTAACGCCATCGCCCACGCCCACACCGACGGAGTTCCCCTGGGCGACCGTCGTGCCGCTGACGGCTGTGCCGGCGGGCAAGTACGACGTGGGCTCCGTCAGCTCGAAGCTCCCCGATCAGAACTTGCTGGGCACATACGCGGTGTACGCCGGCAGCTACAACGTGCGGGGACAGAACAAGCTCTATGGCGCTTTCCACTTCGACCTGAGCGATGTGCCGGCCAACGCCGAGATCACGAAAGCCTGGCTGGATATTATCGGCCTGTCCAACAGCAACCTGCACCCCGAACTGGGCGGGGAATGGACGCTGCAAATTCTCGACGGGTCCGCCGATGGCACGTGGCACGGCGGAGGCCAGCCCTATTTCCCCACCTATCACACCCTGGTGGAGGAGCCGGCCACCGTCATATCCGTCGGGCCCCCGATACTGCCAGAGGACCTGGCCAATGAAGTAGTGAATCGCTTCGTCTTTAGCCAGGCCGCGCGAGACTTCCTGGAAACGCGGCTGGGAGCCGGCCAGGTATCACTCCGTCTGGACGGCCCGCTGATGAACGAATTCCAGAGCTTCACCTGGTATTCGGGCTATGGCTCGGGCGATCAAGACAAGAAACCGGCCCTCCACCTGGTATATCGCGTCCTGGGGGCCACCTGGACACCATCGCCGACACCGCTCGTCACAGCCACCAGCACACCGACGGCTACGCCTACGGCTACAGCCACACCCACCAGCACGCGGGAGCCCACGGTGACTGCCACGCCTCTCCCCCCACCCCACATCGCGTTTGACCGGCCGGCCTACTACACAACCAGCGCGCAGGCCGTCATCGAGGTCATCGACGGGCGTCGCAACGCCGACCCCTCCGCCGTAGAAGTCATCGACGTTCATGTTCGCAGCCAGACAGAACCTTCGTTCCTCGGCCTGCAGCTTTCGCTGACCGAGACCAGCAACAACAGCGGCCGGTTCAGAGGACTCCTGGGCTTCTCTACCACAGAGAGCGACCCTGTCGCACGCCGCATTCACGTGAGCGATGGGGATTGGATCCAGGCTATCGCCCCTCGCATCACCGAGCCGGCCAACGCCCACTGGTATGCTCAGGCCCCCACCTCGACACCGACGGCAACAGCAACCCTCACCCCCCCGGCGACGGCCACGCCAACCCAGACAGCGACGCCGACGCTAACGCCTACTTCAACACCGCCGGCCTGGGTTGCCTTCGATCGGGAGGAATACCTATCGGACCAGGCTGAAGCGATTCTGACGGTGCTGGACCCCCGTGCGAACAGGAGCCCGGGGCACATCGAGACGGTCCCGGTGCACGTCTTTAGTGACTCCGATACTTTCGGCATCGTGATCACCGTCCAGGAGAGTAGTGCAAACTCGGGGCTGTTTACATCTGCCGCCGCCGGGCGCAACCTCTACTTCTGCTGGCTGTGCGCGGGGAGCAACCCAGACGAGGGGATGTTAAAAGTGTCGGATGGAGACAGGCTAACGGCGTTCTATGATTCCAGCGATCCCGATCATCCAGGATGCTGCCAGGACACGGCCCGGTGGTATCTTGCCCAGACGCCGGCCACCCCCACAGTCACTCCCACCTCCACGCTGCCGGTGACGCCATCGCCAACACCCACGCCTTCGCCCACCACGACCACGCCGACGGTGCAGCGCTACGTGTTCTTGTCGCTGGTGCTGAGAGGTCCGTAGCTGCCCAGCCACCCTTGCGAAGGTTGCACGCGCCTGGCGAACGAATTCGCGGCAACCCTTCG
>CAZHMV010000089.1:4878-22558 GCA_964532665.1 uncultured Anaerolineales bacterium | reverse complement strand
TCATCGCCAGCTTCAAGCCCGGTGTCGGGATGACCGTCGTCTCGGCCCCTGCCGCCCCTGCAGGAGGGGAGGAGACGCTGGTCTTCGTCCAGTCGGCCGACGCCGGAACGCTGGACCCGGCGCTGGAGACGAGCGCGAACAGTCTGGCGCCCGCAACTCACATCTACGAGGGGCTGACTGACTTCGAGGCCGGCAGCACCACCCCCGTTCCGAGGTTGGCTACATCCTGGGAGGCTTCTGACGACGGCCTGGAGTGGACCTTCCATCTGCGGGAAGGAGTGACCTTCCACGATGGGACCCCCTTCAACGCCGATGCCGTAATCTTCAACTTCGAGCGGTGGTGGGACACTGATAACCCGTACAACCTGGGAGCGGACCAGTTCATCTATTGGGACTACATGTTCCAGGGGTTCAAGGGTGACGAGAACAGCGTGTTGGCCGACATCCAAAAAGTTGACGACATGACCGTCAAGCTCATTCTGACCAAGCCCAACGCCAGCCTGTTGAACACCCTGGCCATGGAGAACTTCCGGTTCGCCAGCCCCACAGCCGTAAAGGAACAGGGCGAAAACTATGGCACGGCGGAAGGTCGCGCCGTGGGCACCGGCCCCTTCATGGTGGAGGAATGGGTCAAGGAGGATCATCTCACTCTGGTTCGCAATGACAACTACTGGGGTGAGAAGCCGACCTTGAAGCGCATTGAATATCGCGTGATTCCTGACACCTCGGCTGCCTTCCTGGCTCTGCGAGCCGGCGACGTTGATGCTATCAGTCTGTGGGCCAGTCCCGGTCCCGACGACATCGCAGTTGCCAAGGAAGACCCCAATATCCAGGTCGTCTACAATCCGGCTTTCAACGTTGGTTACCTGGGCCTCAACCTCGCCAAGCCGTGGCTTCAGAACAAGAATGTCCGGCTGGCCATCGCCCATGCCATCGACAAGCAGGCGATTGTTGACGCTCTGTATCCTGGTGACGCTGAGCCGGCCAAGGAATTCCAGCCGCCCAGCCTGTGGGGTTACAACGACAAGATCGAGGATTACGCCTACGATCCCGATCTGGCCCGCCAGCTTCTACAGAAGGCCAAGGACGAGGGCGTGGAGATCCCCGACCCGGCCATCTTCTACGTGATGCCGGTTTCGCGGGCCTACTACCCGCAACCACAGCAGACAGGCGAGTTGATCCAGTCCATGCTGGCAGACGTTGGGATCAACACCCAGATCCAGTCGCCGGCGTGGCCCGATCCGTACCTGAGCGATCTGGACGAAGACGGCACCAAGCATGACCTGTTCATGCTGGGGTGGGTCGGTGACAACGGCGACCCCGACAACTTCCTGTGTGTCTTCTTCTGCGGCGGCGACACCTCCTTCAATAACGATGGTAACGGTGGTGGGTTGCCCCCGGATGATGAGATCGCCAAGCTGCTGCGGGATGCTGTGGCGACGGTCGACTTCCAGACTCGCAAGTCGATGTATGAGCAGGCTAACCAGCTCATCCACGATCGGGTCATTTCTGTGCCCATCGTGCATCGCACACCGCCCACGCTCCTGCGGTCCAATATCAAGGGCTACGTTCCCAGCCCGGTCCGCGAGGTTCTCACGTATCTGACCAAGGAGTAGGGCAGCAAGGTGCAACGAACCGGGGGGCTAACGCCCCCCGGTTCTTCGGATCCAGTAAAGTAACTACCTCACCTGGCTCGGCCTGGATTGTCAAATCCAGGCCGAGCGTGGCGAGAGCAGGTTAAATTCGGCCCGTTCGGCCGCCGGACCTGACGATCCGGCGGGAAGGGCCAGGTGGTCATCTCGTGAAGTTGCGTTGAAACCATGAGTCAGTATATTGTCCGGCGCTTCCTCTTGCTAATCCCCGTAGTCCTGGGAGTCACGTTTGTTGCCTACGGTATGCTTCTGCTGACGGGAGACCCCGCGGCAGCGCTGGCCGGCGAGCACGCGACACCTGAGATGAAAGCAGCTCTGCGGGAGCGCCTTGGCCTGGACGATCCGCTGCCGATCCAGTACGGTCGGTTCCTGGTACGTATTGCCCAGGGCGACCTCGGACGGTCGATCATGACCCGCACCCCCGTTGCCTCGGAACTTCGGCTCTTCTTCCCGGCCACCATCGAACTGGCGCTGGCGGCGATGATTATTGCCGTGCTGATAGGCATTCCGTTGGGGGCGCTGGCCGGCTATAAGCACAACACCTTCATCGATCTGGGCACCATGCTCGGCTCCCTGATTGGCGTATCCATGCCCATTTTCTGGCTCGCACTCATGCTGCTCTGGGTCTTCGGCCTCAAGTTGGGTTGGTTTCCGACGACCGGGCGTATCGATTCTGATGTCGGGCTGCGGACAATCACCAACCTGTACGTCGTCGATAGCCTGCTGACCGGTAACGGTCGGGCGCTGATCAATGCCCTGCACCATCTGGCCCTGCCGGCAATGGCCCTATCCACCATCCCCACCGCCTTCATCGCCCGGATTACGCGCTCGGCCATGCTGGATGTCTTGGGCGAGGATTACATCCGGACCGCGAGAGCGAAGGGGTTGCGGGAAAGGTGGGTGGTAGCTCGACATGCCCTTAAGAACGCCATGCTGCCGGTCGTGACTGTGATCGGCCTTCAGACGGGCTTCTTGCTGGCTGGCGCCATCCTGACCGAGACGATCTTCGCCTGGCCTGGCATGGGGCGCTGGATGGTCAATGCTATCGTGGCGCGCAACTTCCCCGTGGTCCAGGCCGGCGTCCTGGTATTTGCCTTCATCTTTGTCTTCGTCAATCTTCTCGTAGACATCTCCTACGCCTGGTTCGATCCCCGCATCCGTTATGAATAAATCTGTATCCAATACACAAGTGGAAGATTCCCATCGAGAAGCTGTGCTTCCTGTCCCGTCTGCCGATGAGGCATGGCAGCAAAGAGCGGGGCGATCCCCCTGGGTGGATGTTTTGCGGCGGCTGATGCGAAACAAGCTGGCCCTGGTGGGAATTGCTATCATCGGCACCGTTATGCTGACCGCTCTCTTCGCCTCTGTCCTGGCGCAGGAACACCCGAACGCGAGCGGGATCTTTAGAGCCTTTCCTAGAGAGAGGAAGCAGTCTCCTTCCCTGAAGCACCCGATGGGCACCGATGATTTGGGTCGGGACATGCTGAGCCTTATCATCTACGGGGCTCGCGTATCGATCAAGGTGGGGGTCTTTGCAGTGGGGTTTGCCATCCTGATAGGCGCGACCCTGGGGGCCATCGCCGGCTACGCCGGCGGCATCATCGATACCGTGATCATGCGGGCCATGGACGTTATGTTGGCCTTCCCCAGTATTCTGTTGGCCCTGGCCATCGTGTCGGCCATCGGGCCGGGTCTGTTCAACGCGATGCTGGCGGTGGGCATTGTCTCCATTCCCACTTACGCCCGGATTGCCCGTGCCACGGTTTTGAGCGAGAGCAGTCGGGACTATGTGATGGCAGCCAGGTCCCTCGGTGTCAGGTCCAGTCGGATTCTGTGGCGACACATCATACCCAATGCCCTCTCTCCGATCATCGTCGCAGCCTCCCTGGGGATCGCCACCGCCATCCTCGATGCTGCCGGCCTCGGGTTCCTGGGCCTGGGAGCTCAGCCGCCCACGCCTGAGTGGGGCTTGATGCTGAGTCGCAACAAGAGCCACATGTTCACCTCCCCCTGGATGGTCTTCTTCCCGGGGGTCTCCATCATGTTCCTGGTTCTGGGCTTCAACCTCCTGGGCGACGGCTTGCGTGATGCACTGGATCCGCGACTGCGCCAGGTGTAGGCGTGCCGCCCGCGTTTCGAGGTGTTTTGTCTGGCGTTGAACGGTTTGTTGTCTGTCAGGTTCTTTTCGCTGGCGATCACGCTGCTGAGTCTGTCGGCTATTAGTACGACGTGTATCGCCGTCGCCACGCCGACACCCACGCCGCCCCCCCCAACCGCGACGTCGCCACCTCCCACGGCCACTCCGTCTCCTACCTCCACGCCCAGGCCCCCTACCCCAACACCTGAACCCCAGGCCTTGAGATTCGGGCTGCCGGCTGATCCCGTACGACTTGATCCTGCGGTCTCTCTGGACGATGGATCGGTCCTCGTATCGGCTCAGTTGTACGATACGCTGGTGCGATTTGTCCCGGGCACGACCCGGATCGAGCCGGCCCTGGCCACCGAATGGTCTGTCTCGCAAGATGGGCTCACCTGGGATTTCGTACTGCGGGAGGGCGTCAGGTTCCACGACGGCACGCCACTGACAGCCCAGACGGTTGTCTGGAACTTCCAGCGATGGATGGATTCCGACCACCCGGCGCACAAAGGTGATTTCCGCTTCTGGGAAGGGATGTTCGGTGGCCTCCAGGACGAACAGGATGCAGGAGCATCATCGCAAGGTCTGGTCACATCAGTGGAGGCGCCAGATACCCGGACGTTTCGCCTTGTGTTGAACAAGCCGTTCGCACCTTTGCTGCACAACCTGGCGATGAGCGCCTTTGCCATCTTGAATCCGGCGGCTGTGATGTCTGAAGGACCCGACGCCTACGGCCTGATAGCCGGCACGTGGCCGGTGGGCACCGGTCCTTTTCGGCTGGTTGACTGGCAAGACGGGCAGGTGACGCTGGCCGCCAACCCGGACTACTGGAATGGCCCGCCGGCCCTGAGCCGGCTCATCTTCCGAACCATCCCGGAGGACAACGCCCGGTTTTCGGCGCTGAAGAACGGCGAGATCGACGGCATGGTCTCGCCGGCAGCAGAGGACCTGGCACGGGCTGGCCAAGACCCACGAATCCAGGTCATCATGGACCCCAAGCCGACCACCGCGTTTCTCAACTTCAACCTGGATGGTGAGTATCTGGGCAAGCGCGAGGTTCGGCAGGCCATCGCCTATGCCATCAACAAGCCGGCGCTGGTTCAGGAGGCTTTCGGTCCGACCTGGCAGGTAGCGACGCAGATGTTGCCGCCGAGCCTCTGGGGCTACAATGACACCATCCAGGATTACCCCTACAACCCCGAGCGTGCGCGCCAGCTCCTGGCCGCAGCCGGCCTATCGGGGAAGTTCGAGGCGGACCTGTGGTATCCGGATCGACCACGGCCGTACCTGCCCAATCCGCGAGCGGCCGCCGAAGCAATCGCCAGCGATCTGGAGGCCGTCGGCATTTCGGTGAATGTGGAGACGGAGCATTGGTCGGCGTATCTGGCCGATCGGAGCTACGGGGCTTTTTCGATGTGGCTGCTCGGCTGGACCGGCTACAACGGGGACCCGGACGGGTTCTTCTTTTATCACTTTGGTGAGGCAACACCCCGCGAGGGGAACTACGATAACCGCGAACTCCAGGATTTGTTGCTCCGAGGACAGGTCATTGTCGATCCAGAGATGCGCGAGGAAATGTATCGGGAAGCTGCAGCCATAATCCATGAGGATGTTCCGCGGCTGTTCCTGGCGCATCCTCAGACGCCGGTGTTGTTGTCGGCGCAGGTCGTTGGTTTCACGCCGAACCCCGCCGGCCCGGAGACATTCTTCGGCGTCAGCCGGCAACCTCGGCGGGGATTGGCAGCTCAACGATGAATGTCGCCCCCTCCCCTTCGGTGCTCTCCACCCAGATTTGTCCACCGTGGGATTCAATGATGCCCTGGCATAGGCTGAGTCCCAGACCAACTCCCTCGCCCACGCCCTTGGTGGTGAAGAATGGGTCAAAGATTCGCGAGATATGATCCCTGGGGATTCCGGGCCCCGTATCACTGACCGTGACGCGGGCCACATCGCCAATACGTTCCGAACTCACGCATAGTGTCCCGCCCCCGTTTGGTGCCATGGCCTGGCAGGCATTGGTCAGCAGATTATCCCAGACCAGCTTTAGTTGATGACTGTTGGCCCACACAACTGGCAAGGTCGGTTCCAGGTTAGCCACCAGCGTGGCGTTGCTTCGCGCAGCACGACTCGACACGTGATCCAGAGCTTGTTCCAGTGTCTCATTCAGGTCGGTGTCGGAGCGAACAGGACTGTCCTGCCGCGCGAAAGACAGCAGGTCTTGAACCACGCGGCGTGCGCGAAGCGCCCCCCGAATGATCCGATCCAGGTCCTCCTGTATCGTCTCGTCTTTCGCTTCTTCTCGAAGTATCTGGGCAAAGCCGAGAACCGCCGTGAGTGGGTTGTTAAGCTCGTGAGCAGCACCCGCTACCAGCCGGCCAAGCGCCGCCGACTTCTCGGCCTGAAGCAGTTGGGCCTGCATATCCTTTGCTTCTGTGAGATCATGCACGATGAAGAGATATGAATCTGTCCCCAGGATAGGCGAGGCCGCAATCAGGCAAAAGGTGTCGCCACCGTCGGCTCTCTGGAACTGTGTTTCGAATGTCTGTGCTTCGCCTGACAGGACTGATTGCCAACGCTGTTCCACCCGTTCGCGCTCATCATCTGGAACTAATTGAAACACAGTTCGGCCTACAATTCCCTCAGGGTCAAGCCCTGTGACATGACGTAGCCGGGTATTGGCATAGACGACGTGTCCCTCTCGATTGACGATCAGGATGAGATCCGGCGTGCTGTCGAAAATAGCCGGCAGATAAATCGAAACCTGGTCAAGGGGCAGGTCACCCCTCCCAGGTGGCGTATCGTTTCCAACTCGGCCCATTCTGAAGTTCTCGGTTAATTTCCCCTGACAGTCTAAACAGTGCTCCAGGCACGTGAACATCGGCAGCGGTCTTCATCAAACGTTCTTCAACTATATGAAACGTCCGAACTGGCCGGATCATCACGTACGGATTATACATGATGCATCGAGGCTCGGAAAAACAGTTGGCGGGACCGCGCAGATTGCCTGTTGCCGTCGCGGTCGCGTTTAGTATACATGAACAAACGCTACGGCGTGGAATGCATGCATGAAATTCACGTGAATTTCACGGGGATGAACGGCGCGACGGCCAGATGCGGCCAAGAGTTTATCCGAACTGTCAGCCTAGCCGTCTGTTGCTGCGTCTGACACGGGGGCCGCGATTGTGTAGCCATGGCGCCGAACCGTGCGGATATATCTGGGACTCGCGGGGTCGGGTTCTATCTTTAGCCGAACATTCCGAATGTGAGCACGAACCAGATCGGGCGAGCCGGCACCTTCCGGATAGCCCCACACTTCATTGAGGAGTCGGTATGGTGAGACGATCTCGCCAGCATGCTCCATAAGGAATCTCAATAAGCTAAACTCTGTTGGCGTAAGGAGAATACCTTCATCCTGCCCCACGAACACCTCAGCGGTGCGTGAGTCCAGGGTGAGATCGCCGACGGTTAGCGTTGGTGGCGGGGCGACACGGGGCTGGCGAGGCCGCAACAGCGCCCGCACACGAGCGCTAAGCTCCCGAATATCGAAAGGCTTGGCAATGTAGTCGTCGGCGCCAGCATCGAGGCCGTCAACCAGGTCCGGGACAGTGCCTTTGGCGGTGACCATCAGGATTGGCACTTCGGCAGTGTCAGGGCGCGATCGCAGCCGGCGGCACAGTTCCATGCCGTCCATGTGAGGCATCATAATGTCCAGGGTGATGAGGTCTGGGTCCTGGCGGTCAATCTCGGCCAGAGCTTGTGCGGCCGTATGCACGACTGTAACCTCATGAGCATCGCGCCGGAGGATGCGGGCAATCGTTGCTGCCGCGTCAAGGTCGTCTTCGACTACGAGTATGTTTGCCATAGTAACCCCCACCTGTCAGATAATCGGCATATGCAATGCTGAGTAGATCATCATTTACTGTGACGCTGGATCATGAAAGCAGGATACGAAAAATGGCTCGCTCACCACCGCATACTACTTCGACAATATGCCATTGTCAAACTACTTACTTCCCACCCTCACTACCGCTGGCACCGGCACCAGTAAAGGGCACAAATCGCACACCGCCGAGATTCTTTGTTTCCAGTTGGTCTCCATGCCTGGTGATCTGCCACAGTGTCTGGTAGCCCCCCGGCGGACCGATGGGGATTACCAGCCGGCCACCATCCTTCAGTTGCTGGATCAGGGGGCGTGGTACGTGGTCAGGCGCGGCTGTGACGATGATGGCGTCATACGGGGCGTGTGCTTCCCACCCATAGTAGCCGTCGGCGTTCAACGTCTGCACCGTCGCGTAGCCTGTTTCCTGCAACGTCCTGGATGCCTGCTCCGCGAGTTGAGGGATAATCTCTATGCTGTAAACCTGGTCCGTGATTTCAGCCAGTACGGCGGCCTGATAGCCGGAACCTGTGCCGATCTCCAGGACCCGATCTCCCGGCCCGATGTTCAGTTTCTCCGTCATCAGCGCCACAATGTAGGGCTGCGAGATGGTCTGACCATACCCGATGGGTAACGGGTGGTCGGCGTAGGCCTGGTCGATCAGCTCCGGGGGGACGAATTTGTGCCGGGGTACTGCCTGCATAGCGTCCAGGACGAGCGAGTTGCTGACGCCACGTGCTGCAATCTGCTGTTCCACCATCTGCCGGCGCTTTTCGGCAAACGGGTCGCCGGCTACCGGTGTCGTGGCGGTAGGGCCAGGCTGCACCCCAGGGGCACGTTGCGTCGGTGTGGGAGCAGGCCGGCTCGCTCCACAAGCCATCGCGAATCCGAGGGCAAAGGCTATCGCTGCCGCGATAGCCAGGGCTGATCGACGTGGCCTCGAATGCACGCCGGCGTGTAGATCACCTGGCAAACCTGTAAGTCGCCCCACTTGACTTCCCAGACCCCATCGGTAGAATTATCGTAACTATCCACTTGGATAATTATAGTCCAAGACGGCTGTTCGTGAAAGTGATTGTTGAAACTCCTTCAGGGAGGCAAAGCGTAGGATGTCACGGTTGAAGCCAGCGGAAGGTTGGACGTCACTCATCCTGGTGACGCTGATGCTGTTGACGCTTGCCTGGTCGATTGAAGCGGCCGACTGGGCGCCAGGGTTGGCTCTCTTGCAAGGCATCGTCCTCGGTGCAGTGCTTGTCGGTTGGATCTTCTCGGAGTTGCCGATTCCGGGTTTCATTGCGCATGTGCTCAGCACGGTGGCCGGCCTGGGATGGGCCGCGTTTCTGGTTGGCCGGCAGCTTGAGCCCACCTCGATCACCCACCGGATCCTTCTCGATGAAACGGCGCTCACCTGGAGAGTGCGGCTGATGGAGCTCTTCTATCGGGTCCGCGCCTTTGTTGAGATTATGCGGACCGGGGGAGTCGGTCACGATAACCTGGTCTTTGTATTGCAGATGGCAGTCCTGATCTGGCTGGTTGGCTATGCTTCAACCTGGTTTCTTTTCCAGCTTCGAAGCATCTGGGGTGCCATTGTCCCCAGCGGGTTTGCGATGCTTCTCAACCTGTACTATGCGCCGCCCGATCTTTACGTCTGGATGGCGGTGTACCTCCTGTGTGCCCTGCTGTTGATTATTCGGTCCAATGTGTTTCTTCAGGAATGGGAGTGGCGGCAGGCTGGCGTGATGTATTCTCCCGATATCGGCTACGACTTCTTGTGGCATGGGACTGTGTTTGCTATCGTTGTCCTTGTGCTGGCATGGGTTGCCCCGACGACCGATGCAGCGCCGCGCCTGGATGCCATCGTTGATCGGTTCAATGCCCCGGTCTATCGGTTCCAGCGCGAATTCAACCGATTGTATTCGTCCCTGAACTATCGACCACAACCCGGGCCAGCCTATTTCGGCGACTCCATGGCCCTGCTGGGACCAGTCAATCTGGGCGACACCCCCATTTTCGATGCGGTAACGAGCAAGGGTCGGTACTGGCGCGGCGTTGTCTATGATGAGTACACCGGACGTGGTTGGGTGAATACTGCAACATCGATCACCAACATCGCGTATGATGATCCGCGTCTGGACGCGATAAAGTTCGAACTGCGCGAGCCAGTTACGCAGACCATTCGGGTGTTGCAGCCCGAGATGGTTCAGCTCCATACGCTTCCGCAGCCCATCCGCGTGGACCTGCCGGCGCGAGTTGAGTACAGCCCGATTCGCGAAGCGGCAGGCCCCGACGGCGTGCCCCTCAATGTTTCTATCGTCCAGAGCCGTCGTCCGTTGAAGGTTGGTGAAACCTATACCGCGGTCTCGTCTGTCTCCGTAGCAGATGTGCAAAGTCTCCGAGGGGCCGGCACCGACTACCCCGACTGGGTCAAAGAGAAGTACCTCCAATTGCCTGACGACTTGCCGCAGCGAGTTCGCAACCTGGCGGCTGAGATTACAGCCGGCAAGGACAATCCCTACGACAAAGTCTCGGCCCTGGAGGCTTACCTGCGGAAGATCAAGTACGACGAGAAGATTCCAGCGCCACCACCCGGTGTGGACGGTGTGGACTGGTTCTTGTTCGAGGAGCGAGCCGGCTACTGCGACTACTACGCATCCTCCCTGGTCATCATGGCACGATTGCTGGGCATTCCAGCGCGCATGGCAGCCGGCTATTCGCTAGGGGAGTATGACCCGGACATCGGGGCCTACCGTCAGCGCGAGTACGACGCCCACAGTTGGCCCGAGGTTTTCTTCCCGAAGTACGGCTGGGTGGAGTTTGAGCCCACTGCAGCGGATCCGCGCATCGCGCGACCTTCCGCGCCGCCGCCATCCGCCTCAACCGCCAATTCGTCGAACGACAATCAGCAACGGAACGATCGTCTCCCCGACGAAAATCTGCTGGAGCCGCAGATCGGCGGTGGCGCATCCCTGGCTGGATTGGGAAGGCACAATATCACCCTGTGGGTGTGGGGGGCGCTCGGCCTGTTGGGCATGTTGCTGTTGTTCGCCCTGGCGGGGTGGCTGCTCTGGCGACGGGCCTATCAAGGCCTGAGCCTGGCGAGTGCTACCTACGCCCGAATGCTTCGCTTTGCCGCTTGGCTGGGTCAGCCGGCTGAGCCATCGCAGACGCCTCATGAATACGCCGGCCAGTTGGCCAGCGCCATACCCGAAGGCGGACCGGCCATCGGCCGAATTGCCGATATCTACGTGTTGGAGCGCTTCGCTGAGGTGCCTCCCGACGAAGTGGAAGCGTCCGCCTTACAAGAAGCATGGTTGAGCCTGCGTCGAGTTCTGCTTGAGCACATAGGGATTCGTTGGCTGCGCCGAATCACCGGCGGTCTAGGCGAGGGAGGAGACGAGTAAGGGGGGAACAAGGCACTATGAAAACGCCGGGGGGCTGGAGGGCTGGAGGGCTAGATAGCTAGATGGCTAGATGGCTGGATGGCTCGCGTATTACCATCCAGCCATCTAGCCATCTAGCCACCTATCCCCGGAGCAGTTCAACCAGTCGATCTGCGATTCTGTCAGCCAACTCCAGCTTGGTAAGTAACGGTAACGGCTCAGGATCGCAGTTGGGCTGAATGAACGTGGCCTGAACGGTGTCGGCACCAAAGGTGGCCGGCACAGGATTGGCCACGATGAGGTCCATCCCCTTGCGAACCAGCTTGCTCTGAGCGTTCTGGATGAGGCTGTCCGTTTCTGCGGCGAACCCAATCACCACCGGATGCCGATGACCTCCGCTTTCTTTCCACGTTTTCACGTCCAGCAAGATGTCCGGGTTTCGGACCAATTCCAGCGAGAGTTCCCCCTTGTCTTTCTTAATCTTCTTCGTGCTGGTTTCTGCCGGTCGATAGTCGGCCACGGCGGCGCTACCGACAATCGCATCGGCGTCTGCGATGACGTCGAACATGGCATCCCGCATCTCGCGGGTTGACGTGACCGTCATTTCCTCCACGCCGACCGGGGATGGCAACGCCGTCGGTCCACTGACGAGCGTCACTCGCGCGCCCAGGTCCCGGACCGCTTCAGCGATGGCGTATCCCATACGACCTGAGGAATGGTTCGAGATGTAGCGCACCGGGTCGATGGCTTCGCTCGTCGGGCCGGCGGTGACGACCACGTGCCGGCCGGCCAACGGACCATCGCGTCCCAACACCTGTCGGATCGTTTCGACAATGGTGATTGGCTCTGCCAACCGGCCGATACCTTCGGCGCCCGATGCCAGGTGGCCGGACTCCGGCTCAACGACTGTTACCCCCCAACTTCGCAGCGTCTCCAGATTGCGCTGGGTCGCCGGGTGCAGCCACATGTGGGATTCCATCGCCGGCGCGATGACGATGGGCGAATCGGTAGCGAGAAATGTTGTGCTGACCACGTCATCAGCCAGGCCGTGAGCCAGTTTGGCAAGCGTGTGGGCTGTGATTGGCGCAACGACCATCACGTCAGCCCGTTTGGCCAGTGCCACGTGGTCGATCCCCAGTTCGCCGCGCGGGTCAAACAAGTCGGTTGCGACAGGCCGATGGGTAATGGCCTGGAAGGTGAGCGAAGTCACCAACCGGGTTGCCGCCTCGGTCATCACGACATCCACCTGAGCGCCGGCCTTCACCAGCCGGCTGGCAATCTCCACCGCTTTGTAGACGGCAATGCTGCCCGTCACACCCAACACGATTGTCTTATCACGCAGCACGCGAATTGACATTGAATATCTCCATCGTAAGAAATCGACGTGAAACGTGATGCACTTACGTCTTACGTCTTGCGTCTTACGTCTTACGTTTCACGTTCCGGTTGAGCTCCCAAATCACCCGCAGGCCTTCCAGGGTCAGGTTCTGATCTACGATGTCAATGGCGTCGGTGCGCTCGGCAACGATGCCGGCCAGCCCACCGGTAGCCACGACGGTGGCTTCATCCCCCCATTCGTCCCTCAGCCGACGAACTATCCCCTCGACCAGCCCAAGGTAGCCATACAGCACGCCAGATTGCATGGCCTCGCTGGTGTTGGTGGCTGTCACGCGCGGTGGGAAGACCAACTCGATGCGTGGGAGTTGGGCGGCCGCCTTGACCAGCGCCTCCGCTGCGATCCCGATCCCGGGCGCGATAGCACCGCCCCGGTAGTTGCCATCGCCGTCCACCACGTTAAACGTCGTAGCCGTCCCGAAATCGATGACGATTACCGGTGCGCCGTACACATCACGCGCCCCGACGGCATCGATCAGGCGGTCGGTGCCCAGTTGGGTGGGGTTGTCGTAGAGGATTCGCATCTTTGTACGCACGCCAGGCCCGACAACCAGCGGCTCCGTCTTCAGATAGCCTCGCGCCATCGTCACGCACTCCGCTGTGAGCGGAGGTACGACCGAAGCGATGACACAGCCCTGGACCTGTCCTGATTCGAGGCCGGCCATGCGAAAGAACCGCGCCAGAAGAACGCTGTATTCATCAGCGGTACGACCACGCCTGGTCGCGGCCCGCCACTGGTGGAGTTGCTGTTTGCCCTCGAACACGCCGAAGGTCAGGTTTGTGTTGCCAATATCAATTGCCAAAAGCATCCACGGTCACCTCTCAGGATGATCCTGCTTCCATGAAACGGGTCGTGGCGTAGGGGCGAGGCAAGCCGGAGAGCAGGCTCATCGGCAGACAAACCTGCTCTCCGGCTTGCCTCGCCCCTACCCCCTGGTTTGATGTATTCTACCATGGGAGCTGCCTGTAGAACAAGGTATCGTAGAGAAGCTTTCCGAGGTAGCAGACCAACAGGAAGACGGCGGCTGGAACCTGGACCCAGACAACCCACTGTGGTGTCCACAGCGGCAGGGGGAACAACATCAGAGCCACAGCGATGAGAAGGGCCAACACGGCCCGCAGCAGAAACCTCCACCAGCGATTCATGATTCGTGCCCGATTTCAGTTACCAACGCGCAACCAGGATACTGTCTGTGAGACAGCCAAATTGTACCATGATCTGGCATTTTTTCCCAGATCGGATGTACCCTCTTGACAAAACAGGGAAAATGTTGTAAAATAGTCTATAATACAAAGTAGTCTACGACATGATAGATACGGGTCATATCTCTGAAAGGATGGAAGAATGGAGCATCACGATGCGCTGGATGATCTGCGCGTTATCCGGCAGGTGATGGAGCGTACACGCCGCTCTATCGCCATAGGCGGCGGTGGCTACTTCATGATCATCTGGGGGGTAGTGTGGCTGGTGGGCTTCCTGGGCAGTCAGTTCCTGGAAGGGCCAATCCAGGGGTGGCTCTGGCTGGCTGTGGATGCATTGGGTGTCATCGCCACCCTGGTGGTTGGCTTTCGCCTGGGGAGCCAGATGCGGGTGCGGCCCGGCTGGCGACTTGGGGTGTTCTGGCTCGCCCTCATCGTCTACGGTATCCTGTGGGGGTGGCTCCTGCAACCCCCTGACGGGATGCGAGGAGGGTTGTTCATCGTCACGGTTGCCATGTTTGGCTACGTGGTGATGGGTCTCTGGTTGTCGTCTCGCATCATCGCCTGGGTAGGCATCGGGGTCACAGTCCTGGCGCTGGCGGGGTACTTGCTGCTCCCGGCCTACTTTGCTGCCTGGATGGCTCTGCTGGGCGGCGGCACTTTGATCGGCAGCGGGGTGTACGTCTCGCGTCGCTGGAGATGAGATGATGCCGCAACTGGACCCGCTGATCCATCAGCCGACACGGCTGCGCATCATGGCGTCTCTGGTCAGCCTGCCGGAGGATGATCAGGTGGATTTCACGTTTCTGCAAGACTTGCTGGACCTAACGCCGGGCAATCTGAGTGTGCATCTGCAGAAGCTGGAGAGCGCCGGCTACGTCGCCGTGGACAAGACCTTCGTGAACCGGCGCCCCAAGACCTGGATCGCGGCCACAGCGAAGGGTCGTGACGCCTTCGCCGGCCACGTGGAGGCATTGGAAGCCATCATTGGAGCAGGAGCGCAAGATGACAAAACAGGATAAAGGGGAAAAAGTGGCGGTACAGCACGGCATCTACGCAAGACGCAGTACGCAAGACGCAAGACGCAGTACGCACTAGCTCTGGAGGTATGCCATGCAAACAGTCGTGGAAGTTCAAGACTTGCGCAAGGTCTATGACGACGTGATAGCTGTAGACGGGATCTCCTTCGACGTGCACGAAGGGGAGATTTTCGGCATGGTCGGCCCGAACGGCGCCGGCAAGACAACGACCATTGAGTGCGTAGAGGGACTCCGCAAGTCCTCCGCCGGCACGCTGCTCACGCTGGGACTGAACCCTCAACGGGAGCGCGGAGCTTTGATGGAGCGCATTGGCGTGCAACTGCAGGAGTCGGCCCTGCCCAACCGGCTGAAGGCAGGGGAAGCGCTGGAGCTATTTGCCACGTTCTACCAGCGACCGTTGCCCCCGGCCGGCCGGATGGCATTGCTGGAACGGCTGGGCCTGGCCGAGAAGCGCGACCGTCCATTTGCCAGGCTCTCGGGCGGCGAGAAGCAGCGTCTCTTCATCGCCCTGGCGCTGGTTCACGACCCTGAGCTGATCTTTCTGGACGAACTGACCACCGGCCTAGATCCCCACGCCCGCCGCGACATGTGGGACCTGGTGGGGGACATCCGTGATCAGGGAAAAACAGTCTTCCTGACCACACACTACATGGAGGAGGCCGAGCGGCTGTGTGACCGGGTGGCCATCATCGACCAGGGGCAGATTGTGGAGCTGGATACGCCGGAGAACCTAATTCGCTCCCTGGGAGCCGAGGAGCAGATCCTCTTCGTCGCAGATGGCGTCGCCCCTGCCGACATGGCCTTCTTGCAGGACCTGCCGGCAGTCACGCGGCTGGAGCCCGTCGGCGAGCGCTGGATCGTCTACGGGAAGGGAGATCGGTTCGTGGGTAGCGTGGTCACGGCCCTGGAGGATCACCACATTCCCTTCCGTGACCTGCGCACCCGGCAACCGACACTGGAGGATGTGTTCCTGGCCCTCACTGGCCGACCAATGGACGGCAACTCGCGGAGCCGGGAACTTTCAGATCGTGTTTCGTGATTGTAGTAACAATTCATGAGTACCGTGCCGGCGTGCCCGCCCGCCGACTTCATCGGCGGGCTACGAAGCTACGCCCCATCAAATGGGGCTTTCCCACTCGGAAACAGGGTCTAGCCCGATTTCATCGGGCGTTGCTGCGTAGCACGGGCACTTCATGCCCGTGCTGGCGCCGGCTGAGGTGCACCGTGCATTACCCGATTAGTTCTCAAACTTCAGAAGTCGTTACTACGAATGCGGAAGGAGGTAAACCATGCGTGGATTGAAAGAATTGACCCTGGTGGGCATCAAGCTGTACGTGCGGGAACCAATGGCAGCGTTCTTTACTCTGATCTTCGGGCCGATGATCTTGCTGCTGTTTGCCCTGATCTACGGCAACGATCCGACGCCGTTTTTCGGTGGATACGGCATGGTGGACGTGTCTGTGCCGGCCTACGCTGGCATGATCATCGCCAGCGTGGGACTGCTCGGCATCGGCATCAACACCGCTTCGCAACGAGAGTACGGCGTGTTGCGCCGCTTCCAGGCCACGCCGCTGCATCCGCTGACCTATCTGGGCGCCGACGTGTTCGTCAGTTTCCTGCTCACTCTCCTGGGCTTCCTGATCCTGATCGCCGAGGGTAAGTTGATCTGGGACCTGCGCTTTGATGGGAATCCGGTGAGCGTGCTTGTGGGGTTTACGCTCAGCGCGCTGGCTTTCTTCGCCCTGGGCTATCTGATCGCCAGCCTATCTCCGACGGCGCGGGTGGCTCAGGTGGTGGGCATGGTGCTGTTCTACCCGATGCTCTTCCTGTCGGGGGCGGCGATTCCGCTGGAGGTTCTGCCGCAGAACATTCTGCGCTGGTCCAGGTTTCTGCCCCTGACCTACGTGGTCACGCTGATGCGCGGGCTGTGGGCCGGCGATGGCTGGAGCCAACACCTGGTGGAGGCCGGCGTGCTGGTGGGCATGCTGGTCATTGGCGCACCCCTGTCAGCCCGCCTGTTCCGGTGGGAGTGAAGGCGCGCCGGCCTATTCCACCAACGCATCCGCCTCGATTTCAACCAGCCATTCCGGGTTGAGGAAGCGGCTCACCTCAACGAATGTGGAGGCCGGACGTACGTTGCCAAAAGCTTCGGCGTGGGCGCGAGCTACTTCCTCCCAATCCTCAGCATTAGCGAGGAAGATGCGCGTGCGGATCACGTCCGTGAGGCCGGCGCCGGCTTCCTCCAGCGCCTGCGCGATGATCTCGATGCACCGTTTCGCCTGAAGGTAGGCGTCCCCGACCCCAACTGTCGTTCCGTCAAGGCCGATGGGAGCCGTGCCTGAGACAGCTACGAGGTTTCCCTGTCTGACAGCCCGCGAGAACCCGATGATGCCTTCAAAAGGCGAACCGGAAGATATATTTTGCCTTTCCACCGTCATTGTACACCTCGAGCGATCCACGCCGGCAGCGCCTCGACCAGTCGTGTCAGAATCTCGGACCATATTTTACGCGATTTTCGCGCCAAAGGCAATCAGGTGATCTCCCGCCTGGCTGGCTGCCCTCATCCGCCCCCTAGCCTCGCTGGCAATCGTAAGCTCAATACATCACAATTGGCTCCCGCCGGATCGCCAGATCCAGCGGCCTGGCGGCGGATTTGGCAATCCGCCGCGAGCGACTGTGATCTGCCGAGGCTGAATTTACATCCCCCACACCTCTGGTATAATGTTGCCGATCCTACAGCCCGCGCCGATTGACGGAGGAGCAGAGTGATGGACCCCATCGCCGGCAAAGCTCTCGAGATCCTGGTCAGTACCGTAACCCAGGTGGTGTTCGACTGCCTGGTGGAGGAGACCGACATTGCGGCGAACGTGCGCGCCTGGCTGGGCAAGGACCCGGCCCGCCTAGCCTTCCAGACAGCGCTGGCCCGAGCCTACACCGCCTTCGTCCGTCGCTATCCCCGGTGGGCCGCCTCCCTCCTCGACCAGACCTTCCTCACCCGC
>CAZHMV010000089.1:0-4778 GCA_964532665.1 uncultured Anaerolineales bacterium | reverse complement strand
CCGTCGCTATCCCCGGTGGGCCGCCTCCCTCCTCGACCAGACCTTCCTCACCCGCGACGATGTGGCTGTCGAGCTGGCCAAACTCCTCACCCGCCACGGGTATCCCGACCCGGCGGCCATCGCCCACGCCTGGGTCGCGTACTTTCCCACCGCCGATGCCACGCGCCGCCAGGCCCTGGTAGCCGAGCTCACCCCCGCCGTGGCCGACTTCGTGGGTTGGCTGTGCGCGGGCGCTGGCGGTGGAATCACTGAATCCACTGAATCCGTCCCTCAGTGTCCTCAGTGCACTCAGTGCTTCAGTGATTCAACACGCCGCCGGCCACCGCGAAAGCCCCCATCCGCTTGTCCCGCAGGATGCGCAGCCGCGTCCCGGGGTCATGACCGCCGAAGAGCCCGTCACAGGTCTCCAGAGAACCCTCGAATTACGCCATCCTCAGAAAGGCTCCTCGGGTGGATGGCAGCCGCCAGGAGGCGTGCGCCTCGCGCCAGGTTCGGGCCCGGCGCGTTGAGCACGATCTCGTCCACCGTGACCACCCGCTTTTCCCGCACCGCCGTGACCGATTCCCAGCCGGCGCGCTCTAGCACGCGCTCCAGCGGCGGGTCGGCCACGCCGGCCCAGGCCACCACGATGATCTCCGGGTCCGCCTGGCGCACCTCCTCCGCCGTCACGTGGCGGCCCGGTCGCTCCGGCACAAACTCCCCGCCGGCAATCTCCACCAGCTCTGCCACCCAGGCCGGGCTGCTCATGGGCGGCTTCGGCCACATCTCCACGTAGACGCGCGGACGGCGCAGGCCGGCCACCTGCCCGCGGACCGCCTCGAACTCCGCCTGCATCTCGGCGACCACGCGCTCCGCTTCGGCGGCGGCGGCGGTCAGCCGGCCCAGCCACAGGATGTGGGCATAGGCGTCCTCCAGCCGTTGCGGCGACAGGCACAGCACGTTCAGGCCGGCACGCAGGAGCTCGACGATGGTCTCGGCGCGGTAGGGCACGGAGGCGACGACCAGGTCCGACTCCAGGCCGGCGATGTCCTGAGGCTTCGCAGACCAGGTCGAGGGCAGGCGTGGGAGGTCGCCCACGTCCACCAGCCGGTCGCACCACTCGCTCACGGCCACCAGCCGCGCCTGCTGCCCCAGGGCGAACAGGGTGGCGGTGACGCTGGGCTCCAGAGAGACAATGCGGTTCAAGTCACGTGTGGGCATCAGATACACTCGCCTGAGTTCCTCAGAGTTCCTTTGAGTTCCTGGAACTCAAGGGAACTCAGGGGAACTCTGAGGAAGTCTTGAACTTGAAGGAAGCTGGTGCAGGATGCTACGAACCGGACGGCCAACGCCGGTTTGCTCCAGAAGTGCAGGTGTACGTAGGAGGCCCACAGGTTGTCCAGGTTGCGGCAAGGCCGGCCGGCGGCCAGGTTGGTAGGTGGGATCGATGTAGTCGGATCCCGCCTTGAAGGGCTGGACTCAGGCCGCGCCGGCGCAGGGCAGCGATGAGGCCGGCTGTCACCGTGGTCTTGCCGACGCCGCTGTGGACGCTGGCGATGATCAATCGTGGGATGTGCATCATTTGACCGTATTCCACGCTCTCGCTGGCGTAGGACGAGTTGGCAACTCGCCCTGCTCAAACGTTAACTCCTCGCCGACGAGGCACGCGATCTGGCTGTGCTGCCAGGCCGGGTCCTCGTCTGGGTAGTCGGTCCGGTAGTGTGCGCCGCGGCTCTCGGTGCGACGCGCGGCAAAGGCAGCCACCATCTGGGCCATGAGCCGCGGATCGGAAGGGGGCAGCTCGGCCAGGCGGCGTTGAGCCTCAACGAGGGTGGTCGCATCGCGAACGATGCCCAGCCCTTCCCAGCAGATGCGCTGCAACGCGGCGAAGGCCGCACACTCGGGGTCGGAGGCTGGGTAGAGCAGCAGCTCATCCGGCACCGTGGACGGAGGCGTTTCCCCGGCTGCCTCATCGCCAGCGATGCAGCCGAAGACCAGACAGTCGGTGAGCGAGTTGCTGCCGCGGCGGTTGGCGCCGTGCACCCCGCCGGTCACTTCGCCAGCGGCGTAGAGGCGACGCAGGCTGGTCCGCGCACGGGCGTCGATCCAGAGACCGCCCATCGTGTGATGAGCGATGGGGGCGATCTTCGCCCGCTTGCTGGCCCAGTCGAAATCGTAACGGCTCATGTAGCGCAGCGAGAACCAGCGGTCTATCCGGGACCAATTGCAGCCGGTGGCATCGATGTAGACCTGGCCGCGTTGGTTTTCGGCGTGGATCACCCGCGAGAGCTCATCCCGATGGGCGCCGATGGCCTCATTGAGGTCCATACCCCCGAAAGTTTCGGCCAGCAGGTCACGCCCGTCTTCGGTGACCAGGCGCACTTCCGGCGGAAAGGACCGGAAGAGCATGAAGGGGGGCAGCGTCGGTTCGGCCACAGCGACCGGGTAGCACTGGACGAATTCCAGATCCAGCAACCGCGCGCCGGCCCGGGCGGCCATGATAACCCCGTCGCCGGTAGGGTCCCCGGGGTTATCGTGGCGGGCAAAGAGGCCGGCATAGCCTCCCGTCGCCAGCACCGTGGCTGAGGCCGTCAGCCGATGCCGTGCACCGCCACGATCCACAGCCCCAGCGCCGTAGCAGACTCCATCGGCTACCAGCAGTCGTCGCGCCCTGAGCGTGCACACCCTGATCCGCTCCGCTCGAGCGACCGCTTCGGCCAGCTTCGCCGACAGCTTGGCACCCCCACCCGGGCACCAGTAACCCCGGCCATTGTCCTTGACGTTTAGCGGGAAGCCGGTGGTGGTCTCCAGCCACCGACGACACGCGGGTGCATGACGACTGAGAGCATCCACCAGTTCTGGCCGGTTGATCTGGCAACCGGCCTCCATGGTCAAGTAGCGATGCTCAGCCTCACTCAAGTCAGCGCCGGCCATGAGGAACCCTCCACCGGAGACGGCGCTGTTGCACTCCGTCCCCGGTGCGGATTTCGCCAACAGCAGCACCCCGGCCCCGGCTTCCGCCGCTCGCAGCGCCGCGATCATTCCTGCCACCCCACCGCCGATCACCAGCACATCTGTCGTCATCAGGTGTTCTCCTGAACTCTGACGAAGAGACCGGACCCGGCCAGATCCGCCGGCGTGTCAATGTCGAACGCCAGCTCTTTAGCATGGTGAAGTGCCACGCGTAACCCTTGCGACCTGGCTGCCTCCTGGTGGCGGATCAGGCTATTGGGTCCGAAGGCCGGGCGTAGCACAAAGGGTCTGTCCTGAGGGGGGTCTAAGGAACGGGTCAGCAGTAGCGCATTGGTACCCCGCTTCCATCGATCCGGGGCGATGACCACATCAGCCTGATCTTCGGCAAGCCGGGCTACCAGAGCATTGACAGACTGGCCGGTGAGAAAGGGCAGGTCCATGGGCAAAATCAACGCGGCAGTCACCTCAGCCGGCAACCGCATCAGCGCGTGGGCCAGGGTGTCGTTCAGGTCCCGACCGAGTTCGGGCAGCCAACGAGCGTTGCGACGGGCCGCCAGGGCTGCAACGTGCTCATCCCCACCGAGGACCCAGCAGGTGTCCACCGAATTCGCCCCTTGCAGTGCTGCCAGCACGTGCTCCAGGAGTCGGATGGATAGGGCCATCCGGTCTGCATCCGACAGGACGGGAGCCAGCCGGCTCTTGCTGGCAGCCGGCGGTTTCACGGGTACAAGGGCAACGGCGCGGTTCATTTTACCCTCTGTGGCGACCGCGAGCCGCCAGAATCACGAACGGAAACGGGAGGTGGAGGAAGATGCCATCTCGCGCCACCGGCTGTTTTCACAGCAGCGACAGAATCTCCCCGGCCAACCGAGCCTTGTCGGTAGCATCTGTCATCAACGTGTCCGTCACGTGGACCGTCAGCCCCAAAGCTTCGATCTCCGGGCGCAGCGTCTCGTCCCGCACATCGAGGACGAAGAAGTCCAGGAATTCAGCGTAGAGATGGGCTACGCCGGCGGCGGTAGGCGTCCATCCTACAGCCTGCATAAGGGGCACCGTCGGCCCCTTGACCGCCTGCCCGCCGATGAGTGGTGTGACGGCAATTCGTGTGGCGTGGCTGGTCCGCAGCGCATCCTGGACACCCGGCAGGCCCAGGATCGGCCCCAGGCTGACCACCGGGTTGGACGGCGTGAGGATCACTGCATCGGCCTCGGCCAGAGCCTGGCGGAAGGGCAGCGATGGCGTGGCCGCTTCCAATCCCCGTATCTGGACGCCAAGCACCTGAGACTCGCAGCGCTCACGCACGAAGTATTCCTGGAAGTGAAGCAGACCGTCCGGCGTTTCGATGTAGGTGGTCACCCGATCATCGGTCATGGGGATCACCCGCGGGCCGACATCCAGCCGGCGGCACAGCTCTGCGGTAATTTCGCTGAGAGAGCAGCCCTGGCACAGAGCGCGGGTGCGCAGGATGTGGGTCCCCAGATCCCGGTCGCCCAGTTGGAACCAGGTCTCGACCCCGTAGCGCCCCAGCATCTGCAGCGCGTTCCAGGTCTCACCAGCCAGACCCCAACCGCGTTCCTGGCTGGCCAGGCCGGCCAGGGTGTACATCACCGTATCCACGTCCGGGGCGATGTACAGCCCCAGGTGCTCGAAGTCGTCGGCGGTGTTGACGACCACGGTCAATTGATCGGCGGGGACGTGGGCAGCCAGGCCCTGCACGAGCTTGGCACCGCCCACACCACCAGAAAAAGCAAGAATCATCTGTACAGCATGTTCACTATACTACAGAATCTTTGAAAAGACAAATCACCTTCGTGGTTGCCTGCGCG
>CAZHMV010000088.1:0-22767 GCA_964532665.1 uncultured Anaerolineales bacterium | reverse complement strand
AGACCACCCGCGTGCCGGCGCAGATCACCGACGACGTGTCTCCGCCCAAGCGGGAGTACATGGGCGCGGTGGTCACCCGTGATAGCACAAGGCAGCACGTAGTGGTCCTGCTGTGGTACTACATCCCACCGGAGGATCTGGAGGGGATGGCCGGCCGGCGCTACGAGGACTTGCGGGCCTACGCCAACGCCCACCTGCGCACCGACCTGGAGGTGGTGCTCGACGGGTTGGGGGAGGGCCCCTACCGCCTGGCGCGCTACCTGGTGGACGAGACGCACTCCAACGGCTTCCACTATCGGCAGGCCATTGCGGATGCCAAAGTGCCGGCGGAGGTGGTGAACGGCTGGCTGCCGGGCAACAACCCGTACGACGCTTCGGTGGCGTTAGAGTTGGTGGAAGAGCGTGACGGGGTGTCGCCGGCGGGAGGAACGCTCAGTCTGCGCTACGCCGGCGTGGCACCCTGGACGGTGATGCTGATCGACCTGCGGGCGGATTGAGGGGGGGTAGTGGTCATGCAAGGGCCAGGTACACATCAGAGCAGCCCCAGCCGTTTGGCCACTCGGTAGATCTCACGGTCGTTGCGAGGGCCGACCAACTCTACCCTCACCAGACGCTCCTGGTCATCCACCGTGCAGAAGATGCGATGCTCACCGACGTCCACCCGGTAACCAATGCCAATCTGCTTGCAGTCAGGGGGACGAGGATCGAATTGGAGGGCGAAAATCTTGACAGTGATTTGCCGGTGGACTTTGGCCGGGTAGTGCTTGACGTCCTTGAGCAAGTCGAAGACGCGTTTCTCGATGAGGAGGCGGTACACGTCAGCCTTCCACGGGGAGTTCTAGTTTTTCACCGAACAGCTCTTCGTATTGCCGCACCAGGGCTTCAAACGGGAGATACTCGGTAGCCGTTTCTTTGGCTCGGAGTAGCAGGAAGGCATCCCGTGCCTCCTCCAGCGCAGCCTGGCGTATGGTTATTTCAGAATAGGCGTCATAATCTATGAGCACGGCTCGCGGCCGACCGCGCCAGGTCAGTACCACCGGGCTTTTCTTGACCTTTTGAAGGACTTCACTGAGTTTGTGGCGCAGATCGCTCGCCGGCACGATGAGAGGCAATGTACTCATAGTTATATCTCCTTGTGCAATTCACTGCATTATTCGTTGGTAAGTATACTGCACTCTTCGTGTTTCGTCAAGCGGAACCATGAATTGCAATGCGACCAACGCTCTCGATCATGGCTGCCCTCCTGACTACGTCAACAGAGTGACTTCTGTGAAAGGAGGGTGAGAAGAATGGGCAGGTTGCAGACCTCCCTGACCGTGTTGGTCATGGTGGCCGGCGCAGCCCTTGCCGGCCCTGGGACCTCCACGCCGACCGCTCCGGTGCCAGTTCCAACGCCATCCCTGCCATCCATCTCCTGGACGATAGAACCGGCATCATCGCCGGGCGAGGGCACCGTATACCGACTGGCCCCCACACCGCCGGCCTCCCAGTGCGTGGGCGACGCCAACGGCAACGGTATCGGCGACGTGGTGGACATCCAGGCCACCGCCGCCGGGCCGGGTTGCGTGCAGTACCTGCCCATAGTGGCGGAGAACTGGCGCCGGCCCTGGTACCTGCTCCTCAATGCGGGGTTCGAGGAAGGATTTGCCCACTGGTCGCCCGGCCATTACCCTCCAGGTTCCGGCGGCAGCGAGACCATCGTCGGCGAGGGGTGCCGCAGCGGCCAATGCCTGCAGATGCAGCACAACGACGCTACCTGGCAAGGCACCCGCCAGCAGGTGGGCCAATTGACTCCGGGCGAAGTCTACACCCTGACCGCCGCGTTCAAGACCGCGTTCGGGCACGACGGCTACATCAATCTCTACGACCGCTCCTGGGGGAAGGGCTGCGGGGGCAGCGGCAAATCATTCACCAGCCTGGCGGGCGGCAGCGGCCGCTGGCAGGACCTGAGCGTGTCGGTGCGCATCCCGGCGGTGGACGACTGCGGTGACAGCACTGTGGATGACGACTGGTGGGTGTATCTGTACGGGCATCATCCTGTCACCGACAACAGCCCCATTTTCTACGACGAGGTAACCCTGACCCACGACGGCGTTAACCTGCTGCACAATCCCTCCTTTGAGGAAGGTCTGGACTCCTGGCTCCCCGGCAGCTACGTGCCCCCCGACCAGGTGTTGGGCACGCAGGTGCTGACCCCCGGCGCCTGGCACACGGTGGGACTGGTCTACCAGCGCCCTACCCTGCGTCTCTACGTGGACGGCGAGCAGGAGGCCGAGGCAGACATCGACCTGATCGACTTCCAGGGCTACGGCACCTACGTCATCGGTGCCCCCGGCACGACTACCCCCTCGGGCCTCTTCCGCGGCTATCTCGACGACCTCTTCCTGGCCGACCGTGCCCTCACGCCCGCCCAGGTCCGGCAGTATCACACCACCCTGCACAAGACGCTGACGCTGCCCGGCGCGACGGGTGTGGCGTGTGTGGTGGTGGGGGATGGGGGGTACGCGCGGGCGGAGGAGAATGGGCCGTAATTGTGAGTATGGGCCACGCCTGTCAAGTACTTCCCCGTCCGTTCCTTATTATCCCTCGTTTGACGGTTTGTGAGCGATGTGTCATCATTAAGTAGAAAATGTAAGCGTGGTGGAGGTCTCAGATGATTCGAACACAGGACTTTCCTCCCATTGCTCCCTCCTTCCTGATGGGTGCATAGTAATCTGACTTTCTCCGTGCCCAATGTCGGGGAGTATTCTCACAGCAGATATCACATCTTTATCTTTTTTTTGGCAATCCCTCCATCCGTGTGAGCAACTTCGTGGTACAATGTACCTGTGGGAGTATGCCCAAAAGGCTGCTTCACCCTGGCCACCGGGAGTCAGGGCCCGAAGCATGTACGCGGCATCATTAACAGGAGTTACGCGGTAAAGGTGACCGGCACTTCCCCAACCCCGTCGGAGGACCGGTGACGCTAGTTTTACGGCCAAAACAGGTGCTCCAGACACAGTTCCGAAGTGCCGGTCACCTGATCTCGCTCTCACCGCGTAAGTCCTGTCATTAAGAGATCTTGCGTTGAGTCAGTCGATGGGGTGCAGCCATGAAGTACTCAAGAGTGTTAGTCCCTGTACTTACAGTCTTCCTGGCCGGCGCGCTGCTGGCCTGGGCCCTGCTGCCGGTGCCGGCGTCTCCATCGAGCGCCGGCCGCACCACGGGCGGCCGGCTGGCCACGCCGGCATCTGCTCTGCCTGCCGTTCACTCCCTGGAAATCCCATTCGTAGAGAACCGGGGTCAATTGTCAGCCCCGGGCGTAAAATACTACGCCCAGACCCTGGGGCAAGCCCTGTTCGTCACCCAGGATGGCCAGATCGTCTATGCGCTGGCGAACTCCGTTCAGTCACCCTTGCGAAGGTTGCCAACAGCTCTCACAGTGCATCAAGACCAGAAAGGTAGAGGTGGTTCTGGGTCGAAAGCAGCGACTAAACCTTCGCAAGGGTTCCCGGTGGAGACGGAAAGCGATGTCAGAGGCTGGACAATCGCCGAGAGCTTCGTCGGGGCATCTGTCTCCAATGTAAGAGGAGAGCAGAAAGCCAGAACCGCTGTGAGCTACTTCAAGGGCACAGACCCAACGGGGTGGCAAAGAAACCTCTCGACATATCAGTCTGTGAGTCTAGGAGAGATCTACGAGGGAATCGAGGTCCGCCTAAAAGCTTACGCAAGCAAGGTGGAGAAGCTCTTCTACGTGCAGCCCGGCGCCAATCCGGAGAAGATCAGGGTCAGGATCGCGGGGGCGAATGGTCTGCACGTGAGCACAGGAGGAGACCTGGAGATTGAGACCGGCCTGGGGACAGTGCAGTTCACAGAGCCGGTTGCCTACCAGGAGGTGGACGAACACAGGCGGTACGTGGAGATCGCGTACGTGGTGGATGGAGATGAGTACGGCTTCGCAGTAGGCCCCTACGACACGTCCAGAGAGCTGGTCATTGACCCGATCCTGAACTTCACCTACCTGGGCGGCAGCGTCTACGAGTACGCCAACGCGGTGGCCACCGACGCCGCCGGCAACGTCTACGTGGCCGGCTGGACCGAGTCCACCGATTTCCCCACCGCCGGCAGTCCCTACAGCGCCTCCTCATCGGGCTACGTGGACGTCTTCGTGGCCAAACTGGACGCCAGCCTGACCACCCTGCTGGCCGCCACCTACCTGGGCGGCAGCAGTGGCGACTGGGCGCGCTCCCTGGCCCTGGACCCCGCCGGCAACGTCTACGTGGTGGGCACCACCGACTCCGGCGACTTCCCCACCCCGGGCGGGACCTACGACACGGACTTCAACGGCTCGGCCCACGACGTCTTCGTGGCCAAACTGGACGGGAACCTGCAGAACCTGCTGGCCGCCACCTACCTGGGCGGGGGTGGCCGCGAAGACGCCTTCGCCATGGCCATAGATGCCCGCCCATCAGTCACCCAGACGGTAGTCGTGGCCGGCCGCACCGCGTCCTCGGACTTCCCCACCTCCACCGGTGCCTACACGACCACCCTCAGCGGGCAGTACGACGCCTTCGTCTCCCGGCTGGACGAGAATCTGCAAACCCTCGTTGCCTCCACCTACCTGGGCGGGGGCGAAATCGATGCCGCCCGTGCCGTCACTGTGACTACGACGGGAGAGGTCTACGTGGCCGGCTACACGGCGTCGGCGGGTTTCCCCACCACTGCCGGGGCCTACCAGGCCGCATCTCAGGGCGGATACGACGCCTTCGTCGCGAAGCTGGACGCGAACCTCCAGAACGTGACGGCCTCCACCCACCTGGGCGGGAGCGACCGGGATTATGCCTACGCCCTGGCCCTGGACGGGTCCGGCAACGTCTATGTGGGCGGGATCAGCCGGTCCTCGACCTTCCCCACCACCGGGAGCGCCTACCAGACGGCTCCCGGCGGCGGATACGACGCTTACGTCGCGAAGCTGGACGGCAACCTGGGGAGCCTGCCGGCCGCCACTTTCCTGGGCGGGAGCGGCGAGGACTACGCCTACGCCCTGGCTGTGGGGCGAGTTGCCAACTCGCCCTACGTCTTCCTCACCGGCGCCACCTGGTCGTCGGACTTCCCCACCACGGGCGGGGCGTATGACCCCTCCTTCAACGGCGGCCAACTATACGGCGGCTACGCCGATGCCTTCGCCTCGAAGTTCAATGCCGACCTGAGCACCCTGCCGGCCAGCACCTACCTGGGCGGCAGCGGCTACGACGAGGCGCGCGCCATCGCCATCGCTCCCGGCGGCGAAGTGTACGTGGCCGGGCACACCTGGTCCTCGGATTTCTCCACCGCCTCCGGCGCGGACAACACCCTTGCCGGCACCTACGACGCCTTTGCCGCCCGGCTGGACGGCGACCTTTCCAGCGCCGCTCCCCCGCCGACCGTTTCCGTCTCCCCGACGAGCCACGATTTCGGAGAGGTAGACGTGGGAAGCACATCCGTCGCCCAGACCTTCACCATGACCAACACCGGCACCGCCGCGCTGACGCCGACCATCACCATCACCGGCACCTGGGCTCCCGACTTCCAGACGCAGAACAACACCTGCTCCGGCCAGTCGCTATTGCCCTCCGCGACCTGCACCGTGCAGGTCGTCTTCTCCCCCTCCAATGAGGGGACGGAGAGCGCCCGGCTCCTCATCGGCTCCACCGATCCGGGGATGGGCACGCTGGACGTACCTCTCTCCGGGACCGGGACCGCCGAGAGTTACACCCTCACCGTCAACAGGATCACAGGGATGGGCCGGGTGCGTAGCCTGGACCGGGGGATCAGTTGCGGTACTGACTGCACGGAGAGCTACGGGGCCGGAAGCCAGGTCACGCTGAGGGCGTACCCCCTGGGGGGCGCGACCTTCGCCGGCTGGTCCGGCGGAGGGTGCAGCGGCACGGGCGACTGCACCCTCACCCTCAACGCCGACACCGCCGTGACGGCCACCTTCACTTTTCCGCTACCTGACATGGGGGCCGATGCCAACGCCGTCTGGTACGTGGCCGCCCCGGAGACAGCGGTGGATGCGGTGCTGTTGCGGCGGGGCTGGAACCTGGTGAGCCTGCCATACCAGCCGCTGGGGACAACCAACATCATCTCACAGGTGGCTTCGGTGCAGGATAACCTGGACGCCGTCTGGGGGTGGGACGAGACGCAATCGGCCTGGCGGGTCTACAGCCCCGGGGTTCCCGTGGGCGAGGTCACGCAGCGCTGCGACGCCGGCGTCCTACCCCTGGAGCGGCTGGAGGGCGGGCATGGCTACTGGTTCCAGATGGCCGTGACGGACACCCTGTACCTGGAGGCAGATTCGCAGGAGTCCACCCCACCGGTGAGTGGCGCCGGCTGGCACCTCACGGGTGTGGACCGCACCGCCTTCGAGGGGGGTGGGCTCATCACCCCCACCCAGGTCCTTTCCACCACCTTCGCGGTGACGGGCACCCTGTGGGCCTGGGACGCGGATCAGCAAAGCTGGCGGGTCTTTTCTACCGATGCTTCCCTGAGCAACCTCCAGCAACAGTACGGCGCGAACCTGCTTCCTCTGAACAGCCTGGGACCGCGCAACGGCTTCTGGATGGAGATCCCCGCTCAGGAAGTGCAGGTGTTCCAGGCACCGGACCCCAACCCGCGCGGCATGTTCTACGACGGCCAGTACCTCTACGTCCAGGGGCTGCACAACCGCCAGACCTACCGCCTCAACCCCGACACAGGCGCAGTTCTGGCCAGCTTCAACCAGGGGTTGGGCGGCACCGACGCTACGTGGGACGGCCAGTATGCCTGGGGCATGGGCTGGTCGGTCATCCAGAAGACCAGAGTCGAATCGGGCCGGCTGGTCCCCGTGGCCCAGTACGAGATGCGGCCCTACCTGCACCACATGGCCGGCATCGCCTGGGATGGGGAGTTCCTGTGGCTGGGCGGTTTCTTCCGCGTGGACCCGGACCACATCTCCCAGCAGGAGATTCTGGAGGAAACGGACAGCGGACTGGGGTACATCACCCAGATGGAGTGGGTGAACGGTCTCCTGTACGCCCTGGACGGCTCTCACTACCTCTACGTGCTGGACCCCAACGATCCCCGTGGGCCGTTCCAGATCGCCCAGATGTACGCCCTGCCGGGTGAGAAGCCGTCGGGCCTGGCCTGGGACGGCGCGAACCTGTGGGTCAGCGACGAAGATGCCGGGCGCATCTACAAGATTCCTGGCAACCTGCTGGGCGGACGCTCCTACGACCTCATGGACGACTACCTGAGGCCCGGCGAGGCCGCCACCCATCTAGGCGGTTCGATCACCGGCGACACCACGCTGAGCAAGAGCGGCTCGCCATACGTGCTGGATAACGGCCTGGACGTGGCCTCGGGGGTCACGCTGACCATCGAACCGGGTGTGCGCCTGCTGTTCCCCCAGTACGTGGGTGTCTCCGTGAACGGTCGCATTGTGGCCGTGGGCACCCCGCAGGAGCCGATCGTCTTCTCCCACGTGGACCCCGACACCCGCTGGTCGGGCATCATGGTGAACTCCGAGAGCGACCCCTCACAGCAGTCGGTCTTTCGCTACTGCCGGATCCAGCACGCCGAGCGGGGGATCGAAGCCCGCAATGCGACCCTTGACGTGCAGCACTGCTGGATGCGCGGCATGCCCACCGGCCTGAACGCACCCCCCGCCGGCATCCAGATCGAAGTGGCGAACGGGGCCGACGCCCAGGTGGCCGGCAACGTCGCCCCCAACATCGCCATGTACCTGGGGAGCGGCAACCCGGCCCAGGTGACGGTGGAGGATAACCGGGGATCCTTCATCTTCCTGCGCAGCGGCTACACCGCCAACCCCACCTCAGTGCGGCGCAACCTGCTGGACGGCGGCATCGTGGTGGAGGGGGCGACGAACCTGGAGATGGAGGGCAACCAACTGGGCCGGCCCCTGGAGTGCAACCCCACGGCGGACGCGCCCGTCACCTTCAACAGCAATCTGATCGAGACGGACTACCAGATCAACGGCCTGTGCCGGGATGGCACCCACTTCACTGCCCGGCACAACACGGTGACCAACGGCTTCTCCGTGAGTTGGAACGACCTGGCCGCCGACCTGCTGTCGCTGCTGGACGTGCACTACAACAACATCCTGGGCGGGGCCAACTACTTCCTGCCGGCGGAGGTGAACATCGCCTCGACGCAGACGGTGGACCTGTCCCAGAACTGGTGGGGGACGACGGACGCCAACGAGGTGCGGGAGCTGATCAACGACCACGAAGACGATTCCAATCGGGGCAGCGCCCCGTCCGATCCGGTTCTCACCGCCCCTGACCCCTACGGCTTCGTGCGCGGCCGGGTTTTCGATGTAGAAAGTCGCCGGCCCCTGTCCGAGGCCACGGTGGAGATCAGCGGGACAAACGAGATGGTGGCTGCCGACGGCACCTTCGCGACGACGCTCCCGGCCGGCACGTACACCGTCACGGTAGCCGCCAGCGGATACCAGACGGCCACGCTGACCAATGTGACAGTGGCTGCTGCCTCCGTCACCCACCTGGAGGGCGGTCTGCTGCCTGCTGGTTCGACGCCGGCGTCCCCCCAGGCAGCCCAGGCAGAGCCGGCGACCGCATACCCACCGCAACCGCCGGCCTTCCCTCCGGGCTACGGCGTGCCGGGTGTGCCGGCCTGCCGCACCACGTGTCCTGACCTGGACGGCGATCGCCAGGTGGGCATCGCCGACATCCAGGCGGTGGTCGCTCGCTGGCGTCTCACCGCCGCTGACCCGGACCCGGACGGCGACCCGGGCACTCCCAACTACGGCGCCGCCTTTGATGGGGACGGGGACGGCGTGATCACCGTGGTGGACATCATGCGCGTGGCAGCGAGGTGGAATCAGAGCTGCCAGTGAGGAGATACTGGAAGGGATCGTTAACAGGGGGTTCGACGCCTCTGTCTCTTTCGTCAGCCTCAGCATTCGAGGCGACGTTAGCGAGGCATGGAGGCTGGGTGTGGAGCTACTGCATCAGAAGGCCGGCTCCCAGATGGGGGTGAGGTCGAGGACGAAGCCGGCCAGCACCGGATCACCCGTCACCTCGGCTGGATTGTCCAGGCGCTCTACATCCGCGCCGGGGCGATAGACGTAGACCCGCCGGCTGACCGGATCAATCAGCCAACCCAGTTGCGCGCCGTTGGCCAGGTATTCTTCCATCTTGTCTTGCACGGTTGAGAGAGAGTCCGAAGGGGAGCGCAACTCGATGACGAAGTCTGGACACAGAGGGATGAACTTTCGTTTCTCCTCCGGCGTCAGTGCGGCCAGGCGGGAGCGCTTCACCCAGGCCACGTCCGGCGCACGCGTCGCCCCGTTGGGCAGATCGAAGCCACCCGAGGAATCAAACACCACGCCGGAGCCGTCCTGGTTGGCCCACAGTTTCACTTGCATTACGAGTTCAGCATTTCTTGCGCTGGTCTCCCCCCCTGCAGGTGCCATAATCACTAACTCTCCTTCGGCTGTCCGCTCGATGCGTAGATCGCGGTTGATCTGGCAGAAGTCAAAGAACTGCTCGCGTGTCATCTCGATGGCCGGCTGCATTTGGAGGACCAGCGGCCGCCTCTCAAACTGAGGTTGAACTTTGATCATCGCCCGACCTCCTTTCATATCACGTGCTCGAACTGCTGAGGGTTCACGGGCCACACCTCCCGATGGGTAAACTCGCTTTGTAAATTCAGTATAACCTGCTGTCACAGGGTTGTCAAATCACCCATGCCGGCCAGTTCAACCCTTCGAATGACTTCAGGGCAGGCGGAACCGAAGCGAGTACTGTTACCTTGACCAGGTTGTCGTGCGTATGTTACAATGCAAGTGCGCATAGCGGCACATCACTCTTGGGGCCACAGACAGAACGGGTGGGGGCAGGTCATGTCCAGCCAGGTGGAAAGCAAACAGCCCGTCATGCCCGTAACGGCGGACCCTTCGGCTACGCCCTTCGACTCCGGTCAGGACAGGCTCGGGGCAAGCCTGCAGGTCTACCTGCTGGGTCCGCCCGAGGTGACGTGGGCCGGCCATCCCCTCTCCATCCCCCGCCGTCAGACCCGTGCCCTGCTCTACTGTCTGGCCGTCCGGCCGGAATCCGTGCCCCGCGAACAACTCTGCTTCCTGTTCTGGCCCGACATCCCGGAAAGCAAGGCCCGCTTCCACCTCAGCCGCCTGCTCACCCATCTGCGCCGTGCCCTGCCGGCTCCCGAGCTCCTGCTGACAGCCGGCGACACCGTGAGCCTGGACCCGCAGCGGGTGTGGTCGGATGTGGTGGCCTTTGAGCGGGGCGGCACGCACCTCATCCCTCACGCCCTTCACCCCTTCCCCCCGCCAGCAGAGGAAAAAGAGGATGAAGGAGATTGGAGCGAAGTCCAACACGCCGTGGACCTCTACCGTGGCCCATTCCTGGCCGGCTTTTCCCTGCCTGGCAGCCCTGAATATGAGACCTGGGTTACGCAGGAGCGCCGGGCATTGGAACGTAGCTACCTGGAGGTGCTGGCAGCCCTGATGGAGGAACTGGCCGCACGGAGCGAGTGGGAGGCTGCCATCGCCTGCGCCCGACGCTACCTGGCGACTGACGAACTGGCGGAGGGCGTACACCGCCGGCTCATCGAGATCCTCGCGGTCAGCGGTGACCGCAGCGGCGCCTTGCGGCAGTTCGAGCGCTGTGTGGCTATCCTCGAACGAGAGCTGGGCGTGAGCCCTCTGCCCGAAACCCGAGCGGCCTACCTGGCGGTTCTGCAGGGCAGCACCCCGACCCGGCCGCCGGCCCCCTCAAAACCATGGACGACTCTGCCCACCCTGGATGCACCACTGATCGGCCGCGAAGACGCATTGGCCCAGCTCGAGCAGGCGTACAGCCTGGCTCGGGCCGGACGGGGGGAGGTGGTCCTGATCTCCGGAGAGCCGGGCATCGGCAAGTCCCGGCTGCTCCAGGACTTCGCCGGGGAAGTGCCATCCCAGGCCACGCTAGTGATCGCCAGCAGTCACGAAGCCGAACAGGACGTGCCGTATGCTCCCCTGGTCGAGGCGCTGCGACCTCTTGTGCCGTCCCTTGACTGGCAGCACTGCGCCGTGCCACCCTTCCACCTGTCCGAGATCGCGCGCCTCCTGCCCGAACTGCGCACCCGCCTGCCTGACCTGCCGGAACCGGGTCCGATCACGCCCGGAGGGAAACAGGTGCGGTTGTTCGAGGCGCTCTCCTGTTGGCTGCTGGCGCTGGCCGCCGACCGGCCCCCTCTGGTGCTGTGCCTGGATGACCTGCACTGGGCCGATGAGGCAACGCTGGCCTGGTTGAGCTATTTCGCCCGGGAAATGGCGTCGGCTCCGGTGTTGGTGTTGGGCACCCGCCGCAGCGGAGAAAGCGGGAAGATAGCCGCCCTGCGCTCCGAACTCCGGCGACGGGACATCCTCCGCGAGGTCCGTCTGGAGGGCCTGACGCAAGGAGACGTGCTCCATCTGGTGCGCAGTCTCTCCGGTCAGACCGTCGCTGCCGGGCGCTTCGGCGAACGCCTGCATCGGGAGACGGGGGGCAATCCCTTCTTTCTGCTGGAGACTCTGCGAGCCATGTTCGAAGCGGGCCTTTTGCGGCAGGATGAGAGGGGCTGGAGCACGGCGATGGACGGAAGCCGCCTGGACGATCGCCAGCTACCGCTCCCCGACACCGTGCAGCAGGCGATTCGGGACCGGCTGCGCCGCCTGCCCCCGCAAACCCGCCAGGTACTGGAAGCAGCCGCGGTGATCGGCCACCGGTTTGACCTCGATCTGGTTCAGAAGACCAGTGGCCGGCAGGAGTCCGAGGTGGTGGATGCGCTGGACCAGCTAGTGGCGCGGCAGGTGATCTCTGAGCAGGAGGGGGGCTATCATTTCAACCACGATCTCATCCGCGCGGTGGTGCAAGGCGATCTCAGCTACGGTCGCCGGCGGTTGCTGCACAGACGAGCGGGAGAAGCGCTGGAGGAGCGGCGGCCCGACGATGTGGCGGCCCTGGCCTGGCATTTCGAATGTGCAGAGGAGTTGGCTAAGGCGGCGCGCTACGCCCTGCAAGCCGGCAACGCGGCCAAGAACGTCTTTGCTTACGTCGAGGCCCGGGCCCAGTTCGACCGTGCCCTGGCTGCGTTGACGCGCGAAGCCGCCCGCCTGCGAGATCCGCAGGCCATTGCCGCCAACCGACGCCAGCGCATTCAGGCGCTCGATGGTCGCGGCTGGGCGTTCCGTCTGCTCGGCGACATGCAGGCTTACGCCCGCGACTCGCAGGAGGTGGCGCGTCTGGCAAGGCTGTTGGGGGACCAGGCCACGCTGGCCCACCTGCGCTGGCGCGAGGCGTATGCCCATCGTTGGTTCTGCCAGTATGACAAGGCGAGTCAGGCGGCGGCAGAAGGTGTGCGCCTGAGCCAGGTGGCCGGAGACCTCTATCTGGAGGCCCGGTGCTGGCGCGAGGTGGGCATGGCTGCCCGAGAGACAGGCCGTTACCAGGAAGCCCAGGATGCCCTGGAACGGGCGCTGAGCCTCTTCGTGAAGCTCAATCAGACCGTGTACGAGGTTCACACGCTGGGGAACCTGTCTACGCTTTTCTGGTACACGGGTGAGTACCAGCGGGCCATGGACATGGCTCGCCGTGCGCTGGCGCGCTGCGAGGAAGCGGCCCTGCCGCTGCAGCGCCGGTTGCCCCTGGGCGATATGGGCGTGGCCGCCGCTGCTATGGGCGACTTTGATCGCGCCCGCCAGTGCCTGACGAACAGCCTGGCCATCGCCCGCCAGATCGCTGACCGCACCCAGGAGATCCTGTGCCTGGGCCACCTGGGATGGCTGCACGTGCAACTGAAACAGCCGGCCCAGGCCCTTCAGCACCTGGAGGCCGCCCTGGTGTTGGCCCAACGGGTTGGCTCCTGCACCGAACAGAGCTGGCTCCTGTCGGGGCTGGCTGAAGCCCGGCGGCTGGCCGGCGACCGGGCCCGGGCGGGCGACTGTGCCCGCCGCGCGCTGGAATTGGCCCGGGAGACCGGGCGAGTCCGTGATGAGCAGATCGCTCGTCACATCCTGCAAAGCCTGTCAGCCCAGGGGAAATCCACCGTCTCGCAGCAGGCGAAGACCGGCCATTCCTGAAAGACACCCCACGAGTTTGTAGTCATTTTGTATGCCCCTGTGTGCTATACTGCTGTCATGGGTGCATACGTCTCCTTTCTCATCCGGCTGTGGCGTGAGGACGATCCGGACCCAGGGGCACCGGCCGCCCGGTGGAGGGCGCAGGTCGAGCACATCCAGAGTGGCCGGCAGTGGACGTTCCAGACTGTGGAGGGGACGTTGGCCTTCCTGCGCCGGCAGGTAAAGGACTCGGACGCGCTATCTCCGCCGATTGTGGAGACCAGGCGAGACCCCGCTGGAGGCTCTCAAAGCTGAAATCCTTTCGTACAACCAACCCAACCTTGCGAAGGTTCAGTGAGAACTTCGTGGCCGGAGTAGCCTTTTCACCGAAAATGCTCCAATTGCCGGGGTCACGTGTGGATCGGAGGTTGACGATGCTAAGTTCAATAAACTGCGCACACGCCCTCGACAAGCCCTTTGGTAGACCCAGGATGAGGCTCAGGACGCCGGTTTTGGCAGCCAGCGTCCTGTTCGCCATCGCCTTGCTGCTCAGCCTGCGGGCTGCAGCCACCCCGGCTGGCACGTCATCTGCGCTGCGTGCCAACGCCCCTGCCAGCCCGGCCCTGCGCAGCCTCAAAGCCGACACGATTTCGGGCGGCCCATCCGCGACCACGAGCTCGGATCGGCTGGCCCCACCCGCCTACAAGGGTGTCCGCCCCCTGCCGGCGAAGGTAGCCGGCCTCCCTGAGCGGGTAGAGTGGCGCACCGCTAACAGCGCCACCTTCGCGGCGGGCGAAGGCCGTTACACCAGCGTTGTCTATGCCGGGCCGGTCCACTACCGGGACGCGAAGGGCAACTGGCAGGTCATCAACCCGGCCTTTCAGACCGGGCAGAAAAGTTTCTACGTGCAGCGCAATTCCATCCGCAGCCGGGCCGGCCTGCGCAGCGCCTGGCTCTCCGCCGCCGTGGGCGACGCAGCCGTTCGCTGGCAGGCGACGACCCTCGCTGCTGCCGGCGCCAGCGGCGATTTCGCCGAACTCGCCCACGCCCTACGTCCTGAGCGACGTCTTGAGCCCGTCGAAGGGCCTGTCGAAGGGCTGGCGGAGCCACAGCAGCTCGCCGAGATGCGGGAGAACGGTCGTCTGCTGCACTATGCCGGCGGCTGGAGCGACCCTGCGCTGGTCGAAGAGATCCGCAGCGCGCCCGGCAGCGTGGAACACCAGCTCATCCTGGCCGGGCCGACGCGCGCGGAGGGGACGCCCGATTTCCTGGAACTGCGGGCCACGCTGGAGTTGCTGCCCGGCGCGACGCTGTGGGCGGAAGGGCAACAGCGGTCGGCGGCCTTCCGCACCGCCGGCGCCCTCGAAATCCACGACAAGGCGGGCCGGCCCGCCATCATCATCGACCCGGTGCGCGCCTTCGAACAGGCGGCGCCGCAGGTGGCCGTGGCCGGCGAGTACGTCGTATCGCCCGGCGACAAACCCGGCCGATGGACCGTCGCCGTGCGCATGCCGTGGGCGTGGTGGAGCGATCCCAAACGCCGCTACCCCGCCGTCATTGATCCCACCATGCACGTCCTACGCACCACCGGCAGCGGTACCAACGGCCTGGCCTGGGTGAGCGATGGCACACCAGATACCGACAACGACTCCCCAGGTCACTTTCAACTCGGTGGCATCGTTGTGGGGGCTGCCAACAACTCGGCGAACTATCGCGGCTATCTTCAGTTCAACAGCATGCCGGCCCTGCTCACCAACCACCCCATCAAGGTGGAAAAAGCAACGCTGGAGATCACTCCGCACTTGCATTTTCATCCCGCCTATCGTTATGATGCCGATGAAGGTCCCTCCTGGAAAAACCTCTCCGTTTCCCATCCGGTACGGCTCGAGAGCATTGACAATCAGATCTGTACCGACCCTACCACAGACTCAAACTGTTTCTCGCTGATTGACAACCGTCTGGCGGCGGCCCCCACGAAGTTTGATTGGGACCATCGCCCACCGATTTCCACGAACGTTCCAAATGGTACGTTGACCGTTGGTCCAGTTACCAAAGGCGGCCCTGGTGAAACCTCTTCGTTCGATGTGACCCAGGCGGTCAAAGCCTGGTACAACAAGAGCCCGCGCCCCGGCCATGGACCGGCTTTCGTCTTAGTCAAGACGGACGCAAGCTGTCCCTACAAACATTCCGATTTGATCGCGGGATATGAAATCAACAATCCCCCCGATGTGCCGCTATGCGAAACGTTCGGGATCGCCCCCGGTGAGGCGCAGTTGCTGATCACCTACACCGCGCTGGAGCTCAACGTGGGGGACAATCTGCTCAACGACCCCGGCGTGCCGAGCTTCCTCACGGGCGTCTTCTCGGACACCAATCACGTGTACGACCTGGTCCCGCCGACGGGGCCGGCCCGCTGGCGCGCCATCGCGGTGCGTGGCGACCACAAGCTGTACTTTCCAGCACCGGTGCCCGTTGACACCGCCGTGCGTCTGTTCGACCAGCAGGGCACCTTCCTGGCTCAGGGCGACGTGGGCAGCGACGTGACCTCCTACGTGCTCATTGACACCCACAACACCAGTACCAACACTACGCTCAAGGCCCACGTGCTGCGTAGCGAGCAGAATGACTTCGCCAATGACCAAGAGCGCAACTACCGCATCCACTACGAGAGCAGTGAGCTGTGGTCGCCTAGCAACCAACCGCCACAGGGACCAGGCCATCCGGACGGCACTTGGCGCACGGAGTCCTACTTCTTCCCCACTGACGAGTTGATCAACCTGCGCGAGTTCTTCCTGGGCGCCAAGTACAGCGGCGGCATCACCGTGACAATGACGGCGGTGGGTGCCACAGCCCTTGATTTGGCCCTGGTCCAGCCGACCAGTGGCGGGCTCGGCTCGGCCGTGCGCACGCCCGGCGGCCAGGGCGGCGATGGCGTGTTGACCAATTTTCAGGACAATGGTACCGGTGCTCGCAGCCTGCTATTTGGCGCGCAGAACACCTCTGGCTGGTACGCGCTGACCCTCATCAACGACGACCGTCCCGGCTTCGGCGACGCCGACTACGGGTACCTGGTCCAGATCGGCATCCTGGCCTGCCCCGACGGTACCATCCCCACCGCCAAGTACGACTGCCAGCCCATCATCATGCCCCACGGCACCAGCGTCCTGGGCTACACGACGCCGATGACAACGACGATGGGGCTGACAATCTACAGCGAGGGTGACTTCGTGGCCCCCGGTCCCAACGGGGAGACCTGGTGCACGGCCAACGAGGACCTGGGCACGCCCCTCATCGGACCCTTCATGACCCCGGACAACACTGAGGTCTATGTCTACGTGGCCCAGGGCTCCATCTGCTACGACGGCGACACGAACACCCTCTTCACCACCGACGAGAGCGGCGTGGGCCTGGTCTACCCGCAGAGCTATACGCAGCTCGACGGCACCACTCGAGGCCAGCGCGCGCCGGCCGTGCCCCTCTACGGCGATGCGTTGACCTATCCGGCCAGTCCTGAAGCCACGGGGCGCCTGTCCTGCACTGTCCCCTGTACCGCATTGCGGCCCACAGAGAAGACGGTGCGCAACATCACGCCCTTCAAGGACTGGGGTGCCAGCTTCACGATCAACTCGGAAGCCATCAACCTCACCGCAACGCCCAGAGGCACCCTCGTGGGCGACGGCACGCTGATCGTCTCTGTGATCGTGGATGCCAATGACCAGCCGTACACCCGCACCTGGCAGGTGCACTGGCAGCTATACCCCACGCCCACCGCCCCCTACCCCGACCCAAGCAACCCCAGTGACTTCGCGCTCTATGAGTTCAACGTTAACCTCAACCAGACCCAGCCCTTTCCGCAGCCGCTGCACCTGGCCAGCCTGGAGCTGCGCCTGCTGGACGGCGAGGATGGCAACGCCACCGGGCTGGTGCCCACCGCCGACAGCGTCATCACGGACCAGGGGCCGGAAGTCAGACAGCTTCGGGCGCCCTTCGCCAAGATCACCCTGCCAACGGGACTGGGGGGCGGGCAGCCAGGGGCGACCAAGAAGGTGCAGGCCGTCATCCTGCCGCCGGGCGAGGAGCGTACCACGCCGGTCGAGGACCCCGACGCGGCCATTTCTTACTGCGGTAGCGCCAGCGAGAGCTGTCTGGAGCTGCGCCGGCCAGAATACCAGTTCGACAACGGCAACGGCCCGGTCAAACGGGTGGATCTGCCGGACGTCTTCATCTCCGAACAGGCCGGCACCATCATGTTCAGCCAGGCGGGCCGCTTGCTCATCTTCAGCAAGGACCACCCCGACGCCGGCCTGCTGGCCCCTAACTTCGAGCAATCCTTCGCCTTCGAGACCTGGGGAGCCACCGTCAGAGTGACCGAGGAGACCTGCGACACGAGCGAGGTGGTCACGGTGATCCGGGGCGAGGCTGCCATCGCTTTGCCCATGCTGGGGGATGACGGCAGCAGCGGGCAATCGCCAGGTTCCTCGTCCACGGGGATCAAGGCCAGCTTCAAGCTGTGCGAGACACAGCTCAAGGAAGTCAAGATCCAGGTGGATTTCAGCCCTGCCTACATCCCGGTAGGGTCGACCGGGGTCGGAGTTACCTTCATCGGCGGCGAGGTGACCATCCACCCAGGCTATACCGTGATCCAGTTGAACGTCAACTTCCAATCGGTGCCCGACGATTCGGTCCTCTCCAACGGCTACGGCCAGGTGACCATTGATACCCGCGGCATGTTCGAACTCCAGGCCGGCGCCACCATCGTGGGCGAAGTTGACGCCGACCTCCTGCTCCGGGTGGCCTGGGAACCCCTGGATGTGCTCGTCAGGGCGGACGTCAGCGCCTTCGGCATTATCACCGGGCAACTCAAGATGCACACCTGGGTTGGCCAGGGCTGGCAGGGCAAGTACAACTGGCTGCCGGCCAACAGTGACCTCCACTTCACCGGCAGCATCAAGGCCACCCTCTTCATCAAAGAGGATGCCGTCATCCCGTGGGTACCGCCCTTCGACATTTACATCGGCATCAAGATCGCCTTCGGCGAGTTCTGCACCAACGATAATTGTACGAGCTATGCCTGGGGCATGTCGGCGGTGCTCACCGTGGCCGGCTTCGACGTCGGGCTTTACGTGGACACCGACGGCCCCGAGCTGATCCTGGGCACAGACGACCACGTCCTGATTGATGAACACGGCGGCAGCGTGCAGGCTGTCAACGTGAGTTCCCAGGCTGGAGAAACGAACCTGGCTGAGCGCCCATCTCCCAGTAGCCCGGCCTCGCCGGCTGCGCCGCCACCACCGCAACTGACCAAGGTCGAACCACCGGGCAACCTGCAGTTGGCCCTGGTCGCGCCGTTGAAGAACCCGATCGACAACTGGCCCAAGGTTTCACCGGACAACCAGGGCTGTGACACGACGAGCACCCCCCTGACGCACACCTGCCCCTTCCCCATCGCTGCCGGCGCGGCCGGCCGGGCCGTCTTCTCCGTCGGATGGCTGAACGGTGACCTGGACGTCACGCTGATCAAACCGGACAACACCGAAATCACCCAGACGGTTCCCGGTGTCGTCGTCACCAGCACAACCTCCCTGGCCGGCAAGCGGGTCACTTTCGCCGTCACTCCGACCAGCGGCGAGACGCTGGAGGGCGGCACGTGGCACCTCCGGCTCGTCGGTCCCGGACTGAATAACCCCAACTCGAGCATCCAGCACAACTACACCATCCTCTTCGCCACGGACCCGCCGCCCCCCACGATCAACTGGATCAACCCGGTGAGCCAGGTGGACGGTCCGGGGGGGATCAACCTGCAGTGGACCGCCCTGCGCGCTTCGCAGCCGATCACCGAACGGATGGAGCTGTTCTACGTCCCGCTGGCTGCCAAACCGGTCACCGATACGGAGATCATCAGCGCCACCATGATCGCCAACGGCATCCACGCGTCACAGCAGCCCAACGGGGATGGGAGCTACGCCTGGGACACCTCCGGGCTGGCCTCGGGCGAGTACGCCGTCGGTGCGCGCATTGACGACCATCATCATGGCAACGGCCACATCGTCTCCTGGGCGCCCGGCTCGGTGGTCATCAACGACACCACACCGCCGCCCGCGCCCACGGTTCTGGGGGAGTTCGTTCTCGACGATGCCCTGGTGGTTGTCTGGCTGCGCGACAACACGACCAAGGACCTGGCCGGCTACCTGATCGAGTACACCTACCCCTCCTGGGACAACCAGGACCTGCAGCGGGTCAAGCGGGTGCTGCCCAGCGCGCGCTCCAAGTGGTGGTGGCAGAACCTGACCGAACAGGCCCGGCTCGGTGGGTTGCTCCAGGGCTACGCAACCACGTACTGCGTCCGTGCGTACGATGCCTCCGGCAACGTCAGCAGTTGTGAGACTCGCAAGGCGGAGCTGGACACGCCCGGCAGGCGCCTGGGGCCGCCCCTGTTCCTGAACGCCGGGATGAGCCGGGACCCTGTCCGTCTCTCCGTGAACTGGGAGCCACCGGACATCGGCACACCCGCCGGCTATCTCCTCGGCTACGCACCCATCGGTTGCCAGGTTCCGGGGGGCAACGCCATTGCCACCGAAGGGCCGCCGTTGATAGACGTCGGCGACGTGCTGGAGTACAGCCTCACCGGTCTCACGGACGGCCAGCGCTACCTGATCACCGTGGCGGCGTACGACGCCATCCACTACGTTGGCCCAGAGGCGACAACTACTGCCATGTACGTTGACCCGTTCGACGGCAATGCCGACGGGCTGCCCGACCGCTGGGCGGCGATCTTCGGTTTGACAGGCGGCGAGGCCGATCCGGACCAGGACGGGCTGACCAACCTGGAGGAGTTCAACCTGGGGACGTACCCGACCAAGGCCGACAGCGATCGCGATGGCTTCGACGACAACGTGGAGGTCGATGCCGGCACCGACCCCTGCGGTCCAGAGCATCCGCCCCATCACACCGGGCCCAAGCTCACCCTTGCCGGCAAGACACTGTACAAGTTCGCGACGCCGAACAACATGACGATCAACCCCCAGAAGCTCCAGATCTACAACTTCGGGCCCGGCATGTTGAACTGGACGGCGTCGAAATCCGATTCGTGGATCACCCTGAGCGCTCTGAGCGGCGATGCCCCTTCGGAACTGCTGATCGGCGTCGATCCGACGGGGCTGGCCCCCGGTCAGTATCACGGCATGGTCACGATCAACACGTACGGCGCTGCGTACGCTGCTGGCCTCCATGCTTCCGGCACTGCCGGCCGGGGCGAGACGGCGACGGTCGAAGTGAGCCTGAAGGTGCTGCCTCCCAAGCAGCGCTTCTCCATCTACCTGCCCCTGATCGCAAAGCGTGGCGCAACGAGGAGTTGCCAGGAGATCCTCAGCCCCACGGAAATACCGTCGCCAGGCCTGATAAACTTCGATGACCTACCCGACGGCACGGTCATTGGCACGAACTACCGGGCCTCCTATGGTGTGACCTTCGAGAGCAACGACACTACCCGGGCCATCATCTTCGGCGGTGAACCGACAGGCGAGGTGCAATCACCCCCCAACGTCGCTATCAACGATGCGGTCTTCCCCAACACCAGCAGCGGCGTGCCGATGCGCATCTTCTTCGACCCGCCGAAGACCCACGTAGGCTTGTGGATGGGCAACGGCGAAACCGTGCGGCCAGTCGGCGTGATGACTGCCTACGACGCTGCCGGCAACGTCATCTGCCAGGTTAGCAACGCCCCGGTGCCGGAGCCGCATACGGAGTTCATTGGCATCTACGATCCGTGGGGGGGCATCGCGAGTATCTCGCTGGACTACGGGCAGACTGCGCTCTCCGAATCCATAGACGATCTCTACTTCGCGCCCTACACACCGACGTCAACGCCAACGCGCACGGTCCGGCCCACCGATACGCCGAGGCCAACGGCCACAGCTACATCAACCGACACACCGGCCCCCACACCGACGGCCACGCTCCGGCCCACCAACACACCGACGCCCACGCCAACCGCCACGCTCCGACCGACCAACACGCCAACCCTCATGCCGACGGCCACGCCTCGACCAACCCACACACGAACGCCCACCGTCCGGCCGACCAGCACGCCCACGCGAACACCAACGGCCACGCTTCGGCCCACCGACACGGCGACACCCACGCCAACCGCCACGCTCCGACCGACCAACACGCCAACCCTCACGCCGACGGCCACGCCTCGACCAACCTACACACCAACGCCCACCGTCCGGCCGACCAGCACGCCCACGCGAACACCGACGGCCACGCTCCGGCCAACCAACACGGCGACACCCACGCCGCCAGCCACGGCTACACCAACCAGCACACCGACACCTACGGCGACAGTCACCGTCCGACCGACCAGCACGCCGACGCCGGTGACGATCAACCTGGAGCCGGTGGCTGACGCCTACATCCTGTCCGCCGCGCCGGCGGCGAACTACGGCACGGCTCCCACGCTCTACGTCGGCCGGCAGAGTGAGCGTGCCCTCAACCGGTCGCTCTTCCGCTTCGACCTGAGCGACATCCGGAGCGACGCCACCGTGCTGAGCGCCAGCTTCCGAGCGTACCTGGTGGGGGCTTCCGAGTCGCCACGCGAGCTCAGCGTGGAGCTGAAGCGGATCGACACGGCGTGGGAAGAGGCGACGGTGAGGTGGAGTACGCCGCTTGAGTACACCGGGATGGACAACGTGCTGGCAGTGGGTACGGCGGCGGGCTACTACAGTTGGGACGTTACGAGCCTGGTGCGGGCCTGGGTGAACGGCGGTACGTCCAACCACGGGCTGGCTCTGTGGAGTGCGGACGAGGACCTGCTGGGCTGGCGGGGCTTCGCCAGCCGGGAGAGTCCTCTCGATCCACCCCAGCCGCCGCAGTTGGAGGTGACCTACCTTCCGTGATGTGGCGCGCAACGGGCAAATCCCCCGGAGCCGGCTGACGGTGGGCGGCCTGCAGGCCGGTAACGTGGACCAGCTTCGGCGATCTGTGGGAAGTGGACCTGCAGGTGGTCGCATTGCCAGTCCTACAGCTACGCCCACACCCACAGCGACAGGCACCTCCGTCGCACCGAGTCCTACCGCCACGCCTACCGCGACACCCAGTCCTACGATCACGCCCACCCCGCTTCAGCAGGCCGACCTGAGCGTGACGAAAGCCGTGGATCAACCTGCGCCCAGTGTGGGAGAGGCGGTAGCCTTCACCATCACGGTGGTCAATGCCGGCCCTGGGGATGCCACGAATGTGGCGGTGCTGGACCTGCTGCCGGCAGGGGTGGACTTCGTCTCGGCTACCTCCGGCCAGGGGAGTTGCATCCAGACCAATGGTGCGGTGGTGTGCAATCTGGATACGCTGGGCGCTGGGGCGCAGGTGACCATCATCACTGTTGTCCCCACGGTGGGGGCAAGATGACCAATACGGCCACCGTTTCGGCGAACCAGGCCGATCCCGACCCCGGTGACAACGTGGCCCGGGTGACCTTCACGGTGAGTGGTGTGGGTCGGCCCGTAGGCGGCTATGGGGAGCCGCTGGGCGTGTGGTCTTTGATGCCGCCGTGGGTCATCCTGGGGGCTGCCGGCCTGAGCCTGTGCGCCCTGCTCTCGTTCCTGCTCAGACAGCGCATGATCTGAAAAGGGTGTATTCAAATCCGGTTGTAGGGGCGACCCTTGCGGTCGCCCTGGGCGGGTGCA
>CAZHMV010000087.1:0-22826 GCA_964532665.1 uncultured Anaerolineales bacterium | reverse complement strand
CCATCTAAACCTAGTGTACCCCTAAATCCGTTTCACGTCAACCCGAGCGAGGTTGCGGCTTGACTAATTCGATCAGATGTGCCAACCTTGTCCTGTCATTTTGGGAATTGCTCAAGAATCATCAGGCTCGGTGTCTGTGCCGTTGCCCGAAATGCGTCCTTCCATCTGGAGGATAATCTTGATGCCGGCCAGGTTGACGCCTTGCTCCGACAATTCGACGATGCGGCGCAGTACATCGATGTCGGCGTCGGAATATAAACGAATGTTGCCTTCGGTGCGAGCCGGCTCAATCAAATCGGCCTGCTCGTACGTACGTAGCGTGTGCGGCGGTACACCGACCAGTTTTGAGGCAACACTTATGATGTATCGGGGAATGTGTGTGGCACCTTTCTCGTCGCGAGCCAACTTGCATCCTCCTTTCTGACATATATTTGCTGCCATTATAACATACCTGATTCGCTCTGTCAATATTTCTAACGTAATTCTATGAAGAATATTAACGTAAAATGGGAAGAAGACTTGACAATAGTTGGCTCAATTGCTATAATAGGCGGCAAGATGAAAGAAAGAGATCGCGTCATTAGAGTGACAACTTGTGAGGACTGATTAAGTAGGAGGCAATCACATGTCGAAAATAGTGGGCATTGACCTGGGAACCACAAACTCGGTAATCGCCGTCATGGAGGGTGGCGAACCAACGGTGATTCCCAATGCCGAAGGCGGACGTCTCACACCGTCCGTGGTAGCATTCACCAAGAGTAATGAGCGGCTGGTTGGTCAGGCCGCGAAACGGCAGGCTGTTGTAAACCCGCAGAACACGGTTTTCTCGATAAAGCGGTTGATGGGCCGGCGCTACGACGATCCAGAGGTCAAGAAGGCTCGGGAGGTCTTGCCCTATGAGATCGCTCACGGTCCCGCGAACGACGCCCGAGTACACATTCCGCAGACAGGCAAGGATTACACGCCTCAGGAAATCAGCGCGATGATCCTGGGCAAGCTGAAGCGTGATGCTGAGTCCTATCTGGGTGAGCCGGTCACGAAGGCTGTCATCACCGTCCCGGCTTACTTCAATGACAGTCAGCGCCAGGCCACCAAGGATGCCGGCAAGATCGCCGGCCTCGAAGTGCTCCGAATCATCAATGAGCCGACAGCCGCCTCCCTGGCCTATGGTCTGGACAAGCAGGAATTGGAGACCATCCTGGTGTTCGACCTGGGCGGCGGCACGTTTGACGTTTCGATCCTGGAAGTTGGCGAGGGCGTCGTCGAGGTGAAATCGACCGCCGGCGACACCTTCCTCGGCGGTGACGACTGGGACCAGCGCATCGTTGACTACGTCGCCGACGAGTTCAAGAGGGACCAGGGAATCGATCTGCGCAACGATCGGCAGGCGTTGCAGCGGCTCAAGGAAGCCGCGGAAAAAGCCAAGATCGAGCTGAGCCAGGTTGCCGAGACCGAGATCAACCTGCCCTTCATCACGGCGGATGCCAGCGGCCCCAAGCACTTGCAGCAGAAGCTCACCCGGGCAAAGTTTGAGCAACTGACTGAGGATCTGGTGCAGCGGTTGCGTGGGCCATTCAAGCAGGCGCTGAGTGATGCCGGCCTGAGAGCTTCAGAGATCAATGAAGTCGTGCTGGTAGGTGGTGCGACGCGCATGCCGATGGTGCAGGACATGGTCCGCGACCTCACCGGCGGCAAGGAACCGCACAAGGGGGTCAACCCCGACGAGGTGGTTGCCGTGGGCGCAGCCCTGCAGGCAGGCGTACTCGGTGGCGAAGTCGAGGACATCGTCCTCTTGGACGTCACACCGCTGAGCCTGGGTGTTGAAACGTTGGGCGGCGTCTTCACCAAGCTGATCGAGCGCAACACCACCATTCCGACGCGCGAAAGCGAGATCTTCTCGACAGCAGAAGACGGTCAGACGGCAGTTGACATCAAGGTCTATCAGGGTGAACGGCCCATGGCGCGAGACAACATGCTCCTGGGTCAGTTCCGGCTGGACGGTATCCCGCCGGCGCCCCGTGGGATCCCCCAGATCGAGGTCACGTTTGACATCGATGCCAACGGCATCTTGAACGTCCACGCGCAGGATAAGGCAACCGGCAAGGAACAGCAGATTACAATCCAGGCCTCGACCAACCTGAACGAGAGCGACATCGAGCGCATGGTCAAAGAGGCGGAGGAGCATCGAGCCGAGGATGAGGCGCGGCGTAAGCTTGCCGAAGCCCGAAACCAGGGCGATAACCTGGCCTATCAGATGGAGAAAATGCTCAAAGAGCAGGCAGACAAAGTCCCACAGGACCTGAAGGAGCGCGTTGAGAGCAAGATCGAGGCAGTGCGAGAAGCCATTCAGGGCGACAACCCCAATCGCATCAACACCGCCGTCGAGGAATTGCAAGAGGTGGCCCAGCAACTGGGGCAGCAAATGTACCAGGCGGCCGGCACCCCACCCTCTGGTGACGGTGGCGCGCCCGAAGGCGAAGGCGAAGGCGAAGACGTCGTCGAGGGCGAGTATCGCGAAGCGTAAGGTAGACTCAGTAGATCCAAGAATGCTCTAGCTGGACCACAGTCCAGCGGCTAAAACGCGGACTGTGGTCCGCTTTGAGCTTAGAATTTGGATCTACTGAGACTGGCACAGCAAAGGCGGAGAAGCTGGATTTGGGGGCTGTAGCGCCCCCAAATCCGTTTCTTCTGGGGAACCACTGGTGTTGTGGAAGAGGGAACCTTAGAAACATGAGCGAGAAAGCGAAGACCATTCCCGTAAAGTCCAATCAGAGCAACGAGCGCGACGAAACCGAGCCGGCGGCTCACGTGCCGGCAGATTCGGCAGAACGGCCGGCAGAAGAAGCAACCTCGCCGGCCCTCGACAAGGCCGTGATCGAGGAATTCGAGCGTGAACTGGCTGAGGCGCATCGTCGGGCCGACGAGAACTACGACAAGTACCTGCGAGCGGTCGCCGAACTGGAGAATGTCCGCAAGCGGTTGGAGAAAACCTACCAGGACCGTGTAACAAAGGCACGGCGTGACCTGCTGCGGCGGTTTCTGGAGGTTGCCGACAATCTGGAGCGGGCCTTGAAGGCGGCCGAGGACGGCGCCGACATTGTCAGCGGTGTTGAACTGACTTATCGTCACCTGCAACAGCTCTTCGCAGAAGAGGGCGTTGAGGCTATCGAGGCAGTCGGGACGCTGTTCGACCCGATGAAACATGAAGCAGTCAGCCTCGTTCCAACCGATGGCGCCGAGGATGAAACGGTCGTTGCCGAGGAGCGACGCGGCTACACCCATCAGGGTGAACTCCTTCGTCCATCCCGTGTCCACGTGGCCAAGCAGATCGAGAAACAAGCTTCGGAACAATAACAACGTGGTTGTAAGAGCGGGTGGGGTAGATGGAATATAAAGACTACTACAAAATCCTGGGTGTCGATAAGAAAGCGACACAGAAAGAAATAAAGTCGGCGTACCGCAAACTGGCCCGAAAGCATCACCCGGACATGAATCCCGATGATCCGGGGGCTCAGGAGCGCTTCAAGGACATTAACGAAGCCTACCAGGTCCTGGGTGACCCGGAGAAGCGCAAGAAGTATGACCAACTGGGTGCCAACTGGCGCCAGTGGGAACGCATGGGAGGCCGGCCTGAGGATTTCAACTGGCAACGCTGGACCACCGGCCCCGGCGGCCAGCGCGTCCACGTGCGATACGGAACACCCGAAGACCTGGAAGACCTGTTCGGCGGTCTGGGTGGCTTCTCTGACTTTTTCGAGCAGATATTCGGCGGGATGGGCGGCATCCGAACCACGCCCGATGCAGGGGGCTGGCCACAGCAATCTGTGCAGCCGTATAGCGGCCAGGATATTGAGCAGCCTGTTGAAATCACCCTGGAAGAGGCATTTCATGGCACAAAACGGCTGTTTCAAATGAACGGCCACCGCATCGAGGCGTCAATCCCTCGCGGTGTGCGCACAGGCTCCAAAGTGCGCATTCGTGGCAAGGGGATGCCGGGGCATGCCGGCGGACCCTCCGGCGACCTGTATCTCAAAGTGCGTGTGAAACGCCACCCGATCTTCGAGCGGAAGGGTGCCAATCTGTACGTGGACGTTGATGTGCCCCTGTACACGGCCCTGTTGGGCGGCGAAGTTCGCGTACCGACGCTGACCGGCGATCTGATACTCACCGTTCCGCCCGAGACGCAGAACGGTCAGGCATTTCGACTGGCCAGCCAGGGCATGCCGAAACTCAAGAACCCAAAGGAGCGGGGGGACCTTTTCGCGCGCGTGAACATCAAATTGCCGAAGAACCTGACTGACCGAGAAAAGGAACTCATTCGCCAACTGAGAGCGCTGAGGGAGTAGGCTGTTGGCAAGCGAACCTGTGAGGGGAATACGCGCCCTGCTGTTTATTGCCAGTGCCATTGGCCTGCTGCTGGGCTGCAATCTGGGCACGGGGCTGAGCCGGGTGGGTATTGTTCCGCCGGCAACTCCACCAGACGGGACGATGGCATCAGCCAGAGCGCCCCGGCCGGCTACACAGCCGGCACCGACGGCCACGTCACCGGTCACGTTCACACTTGATGGCGAGGAACGCCGGCTCATCGAGCTTTTCCAGGAGAGCAATCCGTCCGTCGTGCACGTGCACGTCAACCGCCAGCCGTCGGATACAGGGACGCAAGAGTTCCGCCAGCGGATGCTACGCGCCCATCATTTTGCCGGCTTTCGCGGATGGACTTCGGATCCCAACGGCGGCTCAGGCTTTGTGCTAGATGGTGATGGACACATCCTGACAACCAATCGGGTGGTTGCCGGCGCACAGACGATTCAGGTCACCTTTGCAGACGGCACAGAAGCGCCGGCCAGCCTCATCGGGGCCGATCGCAACACCGATCTCGCTGTCTTGAAAGTGAACCGGCTGCCGGCCACAGCCAGGCCGCTGGAGATGGATGACTCCGATCGCCTCCAGGTAGGGCAGCGGGTTGTGGCGGTGGGCGACCCGCTTGGGCACGGCGGGGCGATGAGCGCCGGCGTCGTCAGCGCCAAGGCGCGGAACGTCAGCCTGGAAATCCGGATCGACAACGGCTTCTTCACAGCGCCCGATCTGATCCAGACGGATGCGACCATCCTGCCCGGTGCCGTTGGCGGACCGCTCATCGACCTGGATGGCCGGGTGGTCGGCGTGTTGGGCATTGATACGCTCATCTTTGATGCTGCGGGCGAGATGCCGGCCGGCGGGGTCGCGTTCAGCATCCCGACCTCGACAGTCAGACGAGTGGTGCCGGTCCTGTTGGAAGAGGGTCGTTATCCCTATCCGTGGCTCGGCATTTCGGCGGTGGACATGGACCCCGATCTGGCACAGGCGATGGACCTTCCGTTTGACCAACGCGGCGTTCTGGTCGCCCGCGTCACCCCCGATAGTCCGGCAGACAAGGCCGGTCTGCAGGGGGGAGACCGGGAGGCACCAACGCTGGGACCGGGCATGCTAATCGGCGGCGATGTGATTGTTGGTTTTCAAGGCCGGCCGGTTGGGGACTTCGGTGAACTTGTGTCACTATTGTTTCGAACAGGATCCGTGGGTGAGACCGTTACACTGACGATTATCCGCGATGGCAGGCAGATGGAGGTGCCGATGATGCTGGAGGAGCGGCCGCAGAGATGAAACTTATCCGACTCTGGGTGGTGTTGGCTGCCCTTCTCCTGGCAAGTTGCAGCCTGATAACCGTCGAACAGCCAGCCAGGAACGAACAACGGGATCATCAGCCGGTGATGCTGCTGCCTGCCACGGCGACTGCCCAGCCCATGCCAACCCGACCGGCAACAGTTACGCCGGTGCCGGCTGCTGTCAGCACCGATGCGGATGCGGTTGAACAACTGTTGGTCAACATCTATCAACGGGTCAGCCCGGCCGTCGTGCACATTGAAGTGACCGGTCCGGAATCGGCGTTCGGGCAACGAAGTGGCGCCGGGTCGGGATTTGTACTGGACGAGGATGGCCATATTGTCACCAACAATCATGTGATCCAGGATGCCGAGCGTATTCGCGTCATTTTTTCGGACAACTCCCGGGTTGACGCCGAGGTGGTGGGCCACGATCCGGCTATCGACCTGGCTGTGATTCGGGTCAACGTCCCAAGGGGTACCCTCATACCTGTGGAGTTGGGCAACTCAGATACGCTACAGGTGGGGCAGAGGGCCATTGCTATCGGGAACCCGTTTCGGTTTGACCAGTCGATGACCGTGGGCATCATCAGCGCGGTAGGTCGGGTCGTCGATCCGAGCGAGAGCAGCGAGCTGATTCCCGAGTTGATCCAGACCGACGCGGCTATCAACCCGGGCAACTCGGGCGGGCCATTGCTGGATTCGCACGGGCGGGTGATTGGCATCAATACGCTGATTTTTTCGCAGACCGGGACATCGACTGGCGTGGGATTTGCAGTTCCGGTGAACACGTTGCGCCGGGCGCTGCCGGCCCTCCTGGAAGGACGGCAGGTCGGCCAGCCCTGGTTGGGGATTGCCGGGCCACCGGAACTGGACGCGGATCTGGTTGACCGGTTGGGTCTGCCCTCTACGACTGGTGCGTATGTGAACTACGTCTTCCCCGGTGGCCCAGCCGACGAAGCCGGCATCGTGGGAGCCACCGGGACGTCGGATGGTGCGCTGAAACCTGGAGGTGATCTTATCGTTGCAATCGATGGGGTTGCGGTGGATTCATTAGATGATCTTCTGAATTACTTGTCGAAGGAAACCCGTGTGGGACAGACCGTGAAGCTCACGGTTGTTCGTGGGACAGAGACCAGGATCGTCTCGGCGACGCTGGGCGAAAGGCCGGACAGCCGATGATCCGTCAATTGAAGTTGGTGTTCCTTGGCTTTGCGTGTTTGTTGGTGGCCGGCTGTTCGGTAACTCAGCAGATTCAAACGGCACGCCAGTCGCCGGCTACGCTGGACGTGGACGCGCTCCTGGAGATGATTGACCTGGAGGAGCAGTTAGTCACGCGGGTCTACGAGCAAGTCGGGCCCTCGGTGGTACACATCACCGGCCGGGCGATCCAGGCCAGCCCTATCCAGGGCATTGTCCCCCAGGAAGGCACCGGTTCCGGGTTCATCTTTGACAAAGAGGGTCACATCGTGACCAACTTCCATGTGGTCCAGCCGGCCCAGTCGGTGCAGGTGGCGCTCCAAAATGGGGTGAGCGTGCCGGCCCGTGTGGTCGGGGAGGATTCACTGAACGATCTGGCGGTGCTGCAGGTTGAGGTGCCACCGGAGCAGTTGGTACCGGTGAGCCTGGGCAACTCACAGAATCTGCGAGTTGGACAGCGGGTGATCGCCATCGGAAACCCGTTTGGTCTGGAGCGAACTCTGACAACCGGCGTGGTGAGTGCTCTTGGGCGAAACCTGAGAATCGGAGAAGGCCGCGTTCTGGGCCAGGTGATCCAGACGGACGCGGCGATCAACCCGGGTAACTCCGGTGGGCCGCTGCTCGACTCCCGTGGGCGGCTAATTGGCGTGAACACGGCCATTCAGTCACTCAATGGCGCTGCGGTGGGGATTGGTTTCGCGGTGCCTGTGGCAACGGTGAAACGTGTCGTGCCCTACCTGATCGTGCAGGGCTACTATCCGCACCCGTGGCTGGGAGCAGAGTTCTACCAGATTGATCCGGCCCTGTCGGTGCGGTTGGAACTGCCGGTCAGCCAGGGCTTGCTGGTGGCGAAAGTCATCCCGGGTGGGCCGGCGGCACGTGCCGGACTGCGCGGCCCGCAGCGCGTCGTCGAGGCCGGCGGACGGAGATACGGCATCGGCGGTGATATTGTGCGGGCGGTGGATGGCCGGCCCCTCACCGGGGCCGATGAACTGGCCGTCTATCTGGAAAGCGAGAAACAGGTCGGTGATCTGGTTGTGCTGTCCGTCATGCGAGATGGCAGTCAGCTTTCGATCCCGATCACAGTGGGCGAGTTACCGGGGCCGTGAAACGTGATGGAGGTAGAGTCAAAAATGGCGAAATCTCGATCGGACGAACCGTGCTATGTTATTAGCGTGGCGGCGCGTCTGACGAATTTGCACCCCCAGACGCTGCGTCACTACGAGCGCATTGGACTGATCAAGCCGGCGCGGTCGTCTGGCAATCGGCGGCTCTACTCGCAGCAAGACGTGGAGCGATTGCGCCAGATTACCCGCCTGACGGAGGATGTGGGTGTGAACCTGGCCGGCGTTGATCTCATCTTGCAGATGCGTGACGAAATGCGCCGGATGGAACGAGAGATGGATCAAATGCAGGCCGAGTTGGAGGCAGAAATCCAGCGGCTGCGACAGCGACTGGAAAAATAGATGTTGGATATTCGATATTTTTCAATCTCCCAATATTCAGTCTCTAATATCAGGAGGAAATGACGTGGCAGCGACCATCCAGGAGAAAACCGAGCATTCAACATCCGGACCGGGGCAGAATGAGTCTCTGATCCAGGCAGTTCACGATGCTCTGCGGCGATATGATCCCATCCGTTCCTCAGATTCACCCATCCATGTGGCGAGTTCGGATGGCAGTGTGACCTTGACGGGTCTCGTGCGTAGCCGGCCAATGAAGGTGATGGCTGAAGTGCTCGCCCGGCGGGTACCCGGTGTCACCGGTGTTGAAAACCAACTGTTCACCGACACAGATATCGAAACCGCGATCGCGCAGGAACTGGCAATGAACGAGCGGCTGTGCCAGGCTGGCGGCGCTATCCGGGTAAAATCGATCCTCGGCACGGTCTATCTGAGCGGCGACGTGGCGGCCCAGTCGGGCGAGGAGGCCGAAGAGTTGAAAGACCTGGCTGCGGGTGTTGCCGAAAACACCCCGGGCGTGATTCGTGTCATCAATGACATTGTCGCGCGCGGGCGTGAACCGTGAAACGCAAAACGTGAAACGTGATGACGGGTTCATGTAGGGGCTCTCACGTTTTACGTTTCACGGTTCACGCCGTCGGTCAGGCTGTGCTTACGAAACGTAGTTTTTTGTGACTAAACACAAGGGTTGAGTTATGGACATTCATCGAATGACAGAAAAAGCGCGGCAGGGAATTTTTGCTGCGCAGCAACTGGCTGAGCGCCAGAACCATAGTGAAGTAACACCGTTGCATCTGCTGGCAGCTTTGCTGCAGCAGTCGCCCGGTGTCGTGCCGCAGGTCTTGCAGCGCATCGGCGTTGATCCCAAACCGGTCTTCGACCAGGTGGAGCGGGAACTTGGCCGGCTGCCCCGGGCCTACGGCGGCACCGCGCAACTTACGGCGTCCAGAGAGTTTGAGCGCGTGATGCGGCGCGCCTACGACGAGATTCAGCGCTTCCGCGACGAATTCGTGTCTACGGAGCACCTGCTGCTGGCTCTGCTCGAGGAGGGTGGCGAAGCGGCTGCGATCCTGAAGCAGGCCGGCGTCACCACCGACGATGTGCTCAGCGCCCTGCAGCAAATTCGGGGCGGCCAGCGGGTGACGAGCGAGAACCCCGAGGCGACCTACGAAGCACTGGAGCAGTATGGCCGTGACCTGACGGACCTGGCTCGCCGGGGCAAGCTGGACCCCGTCATCGGGCGCGACGAAGAGATTCGGCGGGTGATCCAGGTGTTGAGCCGGCGGACCAAGAATAACCCGGTGCTCATCGGTGACCCGGGCGTCGGCAAGACGGCCATCGTGGAGGGGCTCGCCCAGCGCATCATCCGGGGCGATGTCCCCGAAGGGCTGAAGAACAAACGCGTCGTTCAGCTTGACCTGGGTGCGTTGGTGGCCGGCGCCAAGTATCGCGGCGAATTTGAGGAGCGGCTGAAGGCCGTCTTGCGCGAAATCCAGGAATCCGAGGGGCAGATCATCCTATTCATCGACGAGCTGCACACGCTGGTTGGGGCCGGCGCGGCCGAGGGGGCCATGGATGCCGGCAACATGCTGAAGCCCATGCTGGCGCGCGGCGAGCTGCACGCCATCGGCGCCACCACGCTAGACGAATATCGCAAATACATCGAAAAAGACGCCGCTCTGGAGCGCCGCTTCCAGCCGATCTATATCGGCGAGCCTTCGGTCGAAGACACCATCTCCATTCTACGCGGGTTGAAAGAGCGCTACGAAGTCCACCACGGCGTGCGCATCACCGACAGCGCAGTCATCGCGGCCGCGACCCTCAGCGACCGGTACATCAGCGACCGGTTTCTGCCGGACAAGGCCATCGACCTGATCGACGAGGCCGCCTCGCGGCTCCGGATGGAGATCGATTCCGTGCCCGAGGAGCTGGACGAGATCAACCGGCGCATCATGCAACTGGAGATCGAGCGTGAGGCCCTGAAGAAAGAGACCGACAAGGCCTCGATGGAGCGCCTGGAGCGCCTGGAGGAGGAATTGGCCGACCTGCGTGAGGGGGCCAACGCGCTACAGGCGCAGTGGAAAACAGAGCAAGAGGTCATCCAGCGCATCCGCCAGATTAAGGAGCAGATGGAACAGACCCGTCTGGAGATCGAGCAGGCCGAACGGCGTGCCGACCTGGAGACGGCGGCCCGGTTGCGCTATGGAACGATGCTCGAACTTCGAGACCGGCTGGAACAGGAAGAGAAGCGCCTGGCGGAGATTCAGGCTCATGGTGCTTTGCTCAAGGAAGAGGTCGATGCCGAAAACATCGCCGAGGTCGTTTCCAGTTGGACCGGCATTCCCGTGAGCAAGCTGATGGAGGGTGAAATCGAGAAGCTGGTCAAGATGGAGGAGCGGCTGCATCAGCGCGTGGTTGGTCAGGATGAGGCCATCGAAGCCGTGTCCAACGCCGTCCGGCGGGCGCGGGCCGGCCTGCAGGACCCGAACCGTCCCATCGGCTCCTTCCTGTTCCTGGGACCGACCGGCGTCGGCAAGACCGAACTGGCTCGGGCGCTGGCGGAGTTCCTGTTCGACGACGAGGATGCCATGGTGCGCATCGACATGAGCGAGTATCAGGAGCGCCACACCGTGGCGAGGCTCATCGGCGCACCTCCGGGCTACGTCGGCTACGAGGAGGGGGGACAGCTCACCGAGGCCGTGCGCCGGCGTCCGTATTCCGTTGTGCTGTTCGACGAGATCGAGAAGGCACACCCCGAGGTGTTCAACACCTTGCTCCAGGTGCTGGATGATGGCCGGCTGACCGACGGCCATGGCCGCGTGGTCAACTTCAAGAACACGGTCATCATCATGACCAGCAACATAGGCAGCCAGTACATCAAGGAATTCGGCGGTCGAGACGAAGATGTGATGCGCGAGATGGTGATGCAGGAGGTGGGCCGGCAGTTCCGCCCGGAGTTCCTGAACCGCATCGATGAGATCATCATCTTCCACAACCTGACCATGGACGACCTGGTGCAGATCGTTGGTATTCAGACCCGGCGTCTGAAGGGCCTGCTGGCGGAGCGGAAGCTGAATCTGGAGCTGACCGATGCCGCGAAACGGCGTCTCGCGGAGATCGGCTTCGACCCGGTCTACGGTGCCCGTCCGCTCAAGCGAACCATCCAGCGCAACATCCAGGACCCGCTGGCCATGAAAGTCCTGACCGGCGAGTTCCAGGAGGGCGACACCATCCTGGTGGACGTGCAGGGCGATGATTTCGTCTTCAAACACGCTGCGCGGGAGGCGTAGCCGGCTATGACCGAAAGGGGGTCGCTCCTTGTTGGCGTGAGGGAAGGGTGCTATAATTGTGTGTAATCTTGACAATGTCAAGGTAATTCACAATTCACAATGGGAGATCGTTATGGCGACCACACCATCCCGCATCGGCAGGGCACTTGCCCACGATATTGACTCGGATCTGCCGGCGGCCGGCCGCAAGGTCAGCTACGAAGAATTCTTTGAGTGGGCACCGGACAGCCGAATCGCCGAATGGGTCAATGGAGAGATCATCATGCCATCCCCCCCCAGATTCGGTCATCAGGACATCAGCGATTTTCTCACCGCCGTCCTGCGCATCTACACCCAGACCTTCGAACTGGGGCAGGTGATTAGTGCACCGTTCCAGGTCAAGCCAGGGCCTGACTTTCCCGGTCGCGAACCAGATATTCTCTTCGTAGCCGCTCCCCACGAACTGGAGGAGGACACGCCGCGCCTGGAACGACCCCCCGACGTGGTGGTTGAGATCGTATCGCCCGGGAATGTGGCAACGGACCGTGAGGAGAAATACCTGGAATATGCAGCGGCGGGGGTGCGCGAATATTGGTTGATTAATGGCCTGGAAGACACGGCTGAGTTCTATCGGCTGAAGGAGCCCTTCGACGGAGATCGGGACAAAGCAGGGTACGAATCGGTTTTCGTTGGCCAGGCCGGCGTGTACCGTTCCCAGGTGATTGAAGGCTTTGCCCTGGATGTGGCCTGGCTATGGCAGGTACCACGCCCGCGGCCAGAATTGGCAGTGCTGGAGATGGCGGGGGCGGGCTATGCACGCGAGGTGCTGGTCGCGGCCGCCGGCGTACTGCCGGCCGGTGAACTTGCCCAGGCCCTACCCGAGGTACTGGCGGCCCTGCCGGTGGACATCGTAGCCCAGGCCCTACCCGAGGTGCTGGCGGCCCTGCCGGCGGACATCGTAGCCCAGGCCTTACCCGAGGTGCTGGCGACGTTGCCATTGGAGTTGCTTGTGGACACCCTCGTTACGCTTAGCCAATCGCTCCCACCGGCAGAGCGCGCAAAACTGCGTGATGTACTGTCACGCAGCGGATGAAATTGTAAGTGAGGCGTTGAGAAAACAGCATGATGCGATTTGACCGCTTTATGGACAGATTCACCGAAAGAGCTCAAGAGGCTATCTTTCGGTCGCAAGAAATCCTGGCGCGCTACCAGCATAGCCAACTGGACACGGAACATCTTTTCATGGCGTTGCTGGAGCAGCGAGATGGGCTGGCACCCCAGATTCTGGAGATGTTGGGCGTCAATGTGGACCTGTTGCACCGTCGCCTGGATGACATTCTTGGGTCTTCCCCCCATGTAGAGTATCGCGGGGGTGGGTCGGCTCAGCAGATCTACGTCACCCCGCGCCTGCAGCGTCTGGGTCAGGTGGCGAGCCAGGAAGCTTACGAATTGGACGACGAGTATATTTCCACAGAACACCTGCTACTGGCCATCGCCAGCGAAGACAACAGCCCATCGGAGCGCCTGCTACGCGACGCCGGCGTTTACAAAGAAGATATTTACGATGTGATTGACGAGATCCGAGGCGGCAAGCGAATTACGGACCCGGGCGCCGAGACCCAGTATCAAGTTCTGGAACGTTATGGCCGCGATCTAACGGCGCTGGCGGCCAAGGGCAAGCTGGACCCTGTGATTGGACGAGAGCAGGAGATTGCGCGGGTGATGCGTGTGCTGGCCCGTCGCACCAAGAATAACCCGGTGCTCATCGGCGCAGCCGGCGTCGGCAAGACGGCCATCGCCGAGGGTCTGGCACAACAGATTGTGGCTGGCGATGTGCCAGAGCCGCTCATGAACAAGCGAATTGTGGAGCTGGACCTGGCCGGCATGGTGGCCGGCTCTAAGTTTCGGGGGGAGTTCGAAGAGCGGTTGAAGGCGGCCCTCCAAGAGGTAATCGATGCCGAGGGCGGAATCATTCTTTTCATCGACGAACTGCAGAACGTCGTCGGAGCCGGCGCTGCCCAGGGAGCCATCGATGCATCGAACATGCTCAAGCCGGCCCTCGCCCGGGGCGAACTCCAGTGCATTGGCGCAGCGACGCTAGACGACTATCGAAACTACGTCGAGAAGGACCGTGCCCTGGAGCGCCGTTTTGGGCCGGTTTTTGTCGCCGAGCCTGATATTGACGAGACGATCCAGATGTTGGAAGGGCTCCGTGATCGCTACGAGAGGCACCACGGTGTTCAGATTACCGACAAGGCTCTGCGGGCAGCAGCGGAACTGTCCCATCGCTACGTAACTGAGCGCGCGCTGCCCGACAAGGCTATCGATCTGATCGACGAGGCAGCCGCCAAGCTGCGGATCGATATTTTTCAGATGCCGGCGGAGTTGCGCGAGCAGAAGGCGACCCTGGATGACCTGGTAGAGGCGGAGGAAGAAGCCTGGCAGGCGCGCGACTACGAACGCGCAGCCAGGTTCAAGAGCCGGCGTATCCAACTGGAGAAGCAGTACGAGGATGCCGTGAAAGCCTGGCGTGAGGAAAAGGGCCTCGACGAAGTGGTGGACGAAGAGGATATCGCCCAGATTGTCTCCAGTTGGACCGGCATTCCGGTGACCAAGATGCTGGAGACGGAGAGTGAGAAGCTCCTGCGCATGGAGGAGTGGCTGCACAGGCGAATCATCGGCCAGGAGGAGGCCGTGCGCGCCGTTTCGGACGCGATTCGTCGTGGGCGCTCCGGGTTGAAGGACCCGCGCCGGCCCATCGGCAGCTTCATCTTCCTGGGCTCCACGGGTGTCGGCAAGACAGAGCTGGCCAAGGCACTGGCCGAGTTCCTGTTCGATGATCGCGACGCCATGGCGCGGATCGATATGAGCGAGTACCGGGAGCGGCACACGGTGAGTCGGCTGATTGGCGCGCCGCCGGGTTACGTCGGCTACGGCGAGGGCGGTCAGCTCACCGAATCGGTGCGCCGCCGGCCCTATCAGGTAGTGCTGTTCGATGAGATCGAGAAGGCCCACCCGGAGGTCTGGAATGTACTGCTCCAGGTACTGGAAGATGGCCGGCTGACAGACGGTCAGGGACACGTGGTGGATTTTCGTAACACCGTCATCATCATGACCAGCAACGTCGGCACGCAGTTTGCCCAGCGCGGCGGCTCGCTGGGCTTCAGAACCGGTCAGACCCACGACCTCACCGATGAGCGGTTCCGCGATCTGGTCCTGGGCGAGCTGAAGAAGGCATTCCGACCCGAGTTCCTCAACCGTATCGATGAGATCATCGTGTTCCACACCCTGACGCTGGACCACATCAAGCAGATCGTGGACTTGCAGATGACCGACGTCGCGGAACGGTTGCAGGAGAAAGGGATTGCGGTGGAACTAACGGAATCGGCTCGCGACTGGCTGGCCAGGGAAGGCTACGACCCTGCCTGGGGCGCCCGACCGCTGCGCCGGGTGATCACCCGCACGGTCGAGAATCCGCTGTCCAGGCAATTGCTGGACGGTCAGTTCAAGCGCGGTGACACGGTGGTGATCGATGTTGGCGAGGAGGGACTGGCATTCCGGCGGAAGAAGGGGCGAAAGGTGACAGCGAGGAAGCCGGCGGCGGTTGCGGTGTAGACGTTTCCCTTTGGGTCACAGGCCGGCCACGTCGTGGGGCTTCGTCGGCCAGATCGCGGGTGGTCCATGGGTTTTGCTGTATCCTGCGCCCGTCGAGGGGTCGTCGCTCATCGTCACCTCCTCTTCCACGATAGAAACCTGTCCACAGGGCAAACGTCCGTCTCAACCTGCGGGGTTGACAGGGTTCTACCCCAGCGTGCTTCCCCAGCTTCCGCAGCGCTAGGTCAGTGCGGTCGCCGGCTGAGAAAGCATCGTACCGTTACCCGATTATTTCCTCAATCTTCATCCGCCGCCAAAAACGGCTGAAGCCGTTACTACTGAACGGATTTTGGCCACACTCAAATGACACAAAGCTGGAGGTGAAATTGGCGGTTCTGGGACGCGAAAAAACCCCTTCAAAACGATCAACCACAAGATGTGGTAGGTAGAAGGGGTTGGAAGTACTACATGTTGTGGTTAAGAGCGGGCGAAGGGAATCGAACCCTCACCGCCAGCTTGGAAGGCTGGAGCTCTACCATTGAGCTACGCCCGCGCAGGTCGGGGCGCCCGGATTCGAACCGGGGACCTCAGCGTCCCAAACGCTGCGCGCTAAACCGGACTGCGCTACGCCCCGTACACATCTTAAGTATAGTCGAAATGCCGCGCGCGGTCAAACAATGGGGGTCGAGGGCACAGGAAACGCATCAGGCGTCGATCGCGCGAAGCCTTCTTCGGCTAAAAGGAGTGCATAATGGTGTTTAAGCTGTTTGGGGGTGTCAGCCCAGATACCACCGATATCCCTGTCGAGGCCACCGACGAGGAACGGATGGAAGCGTTGATTGAGCTCCTCAGCGCCTACATCGAGTACTACCACGGTGGTCGGGTGAAACTGGTGGCGTACGACGGCGACATCCTCCAGGTTCAGATGGGCGGTGCGTGTGAGGGCTGCCCCCTCTCCGAGACGACTCTCCGTAGCTGGGTCGAAGGAACTGTGCGCCAGTTCTTCCCCGACCTGGAACGCATCGAGGCAGTGTAGACGCCGCAGGTTGGCACGTTTTCAACGGGCAACGCAGTCGTTGACTGCTCAGTCTGAGAACCAACAATGGTGCCGAAGGCAGTGCTGCTCACCGGCCGGCCCGGCATCGGCAAGACGACGCTGGTGCGACGCGTGGTCCGCCGTCTTAGCCGGCCTGCCAGCGGCTTCTACACCCGCGAGTTGCGCCAGCAGGGCCGGCGGGTCGGCTTCGAGATCGTCACGCTGGATGGCAAACAAGCGACGCTGGCTCACATCGACATCAGCAGCCGGCATCGCATCAGCAAGTACGGCGTGGATGTGGCGACGCTGGACCGCGTGGGCGTGCCGGCGATCCGCCGGGCAGTGGAAACGGGGGCGCTGGTCGTCGTGGATGAAATCGGCAAGATGGAGCTCTTCTCCGAAGCGTTCAAAGTGGCTGTCCTGGAAGCATTGGACAGTGAGTGCTCGCTACTGGCAACGATTACGCAGAGCTGGCACCCCTGGGCCAACCGGATCAAACAGCGCGATGATGTGCAAGTGATCGAGGTCACATCGGGGAACCGTGACCAATTGGTCGATCTGTTGGCTGAGTCGCTGAGCAGGGAGGGACTTGACTCCTGGCTTGTTCTATGTTAAGATTATTGTTAAGACAAACTGTTTCAGCGATGGACGCGTCGAGCCGCCAGGAAGGATGGTTTGCCTGGCGACTTTTTTGCGCCAAAAAGGTACGAAAGGGGGAATGCCAGTGGCAGTGAATACCAGAGAAAAGATCGAAGTGGAAGGGACCGTCGTCGAGGCCCTTCCCAACACCCAGTTCAAAGTGGAACTAGAGAACGGTCACCAGGTTCTTGCCCATCTGTCTGGCAAGATGCGAAAGTACTATATTCGCGTCCTGTTGGGTGACCGCGTGAAGGTCGAGTTGACGCCTTATGATCTGACCCGCGGCCGAATCGTGTACCGCTACAGAAGTTAGATTCAGTACTGAGGTCGTCGGCCGCCTCATCCAAGGTCGACTGCACTTATCACTCAACGAAACCGAAACCGGCGTTGGAAAAGTAGCTTCCGGTAGGACATTTGGCAGAGCAGCGACGGCGTGAAACGCAAGGAAGGTTTCCTACATGAACCAGTCATCACGTTTCACGTCGTCCGGCGGATGAGACCGGCTTCGCGAGCGTAAAGGGTCAACAAAGCGACGAAGGCAATAATCAGGCTGACAACCTGCATCGTGCGAAATCCGCCTGGCAGCAGCGCCGGGTTCCCCCGGAACGCCTCGACAAACAGCCGGCCCACCGCCGCCAGAAAGACGTAGACCGGGAATACAAAGCCGGCATACGGCTTGCGCCGCCGCAGATACCACAAGACACCCAGAACAACCAGCGCCACCAGCGCCTCGTAGAGTTGCACCGGGTGGCGCGCTTCGCCCCACAACTGAACAGCCCACGGCACGTTCGACGGCTTGCCGTAGGCCTCCCCACTCAGAAACGCCCCCACGCCGGCAATGGCCTGCATCAAGGCCAGCCCCGGTGCCATGGCATCGGCGAAGGCCGGCCAATCCACGCCCCCACGCCCAATCCAGATCAGCCCGACCACGATCCCGATGATCGTGCCGGGAACCATGGCCAGGCTGCCCGACGCCAGCGCAAATGCCTGTTTCCAATCCAGGGCGTATGCCTGCCAGTTGGCTACCACGTACCATCCCCGCGCGCCCACGATGCCAGCCACCAACGCCACCGTCCCGAAATCCCACGGCACGTTGGGGTTCAGGTGCAGCCTTTCCGCCTCGCGGCCGGCCAGCCACAGGCCGGCGTAGAACGCGACGATGAGGGCTAGCGGTCCGCTGGGCAGGCTGAGGCCCAAGATGTCGATAGAGGGATACATCGCGGATCAGGAATCGCCCGGGGCCAGGCCGGCCAACGTGCTGTCCAGGACAGCACGGGTGGTGGTGCCGCGAATCACCCGGCGGATCACGCCGTTGGCGTCGATGAAGTAGGTGGTCGGGAGCGCCCGAACGCGGTATTGCACGCCGATCCGACCGTCGGTGTCCAGCGGGATGGGGAAGGTGAGGCCGAGGCGTTGGGCAAAGCCGGCCACCTGCTGCGGGTCTTCGCGCTCATCGATGGCCAGGATGGCGACCCGGTCGCCGTGGGCTTCGTGCGCCGCCTGAAAATGAGGCAGCTCGGCACGACACGGCGGGCACCACGTAGCCCAGAAGTTCAGGACGACGGGCGTGCCACGCAACTGACTGAGGGTGACGGTCTCACCAGCCAGGGTCGTCGCCGTGAAGTCCGGGGCCAGAAAACCAACCTGGGGCGCAGCGGTCGTCGGGTCGGGGGTGGCCGGCACGCGGGAGACGACGGTCCAGGCGCTGCCTATGATGAGGAGGGCGGCCATGGCGAGAGCCCACGGCCCGCGAGTGGTGGGGAGAGTCATCAGTGCCTATGCCTCAACGGCCAATTCCGCCTGGCGAGCGCCTGACTTCCACGCCCCGGTCTCGGAGAGCATCTCGCGAGCCTTCTGGCGCGTGACTTCGGTTGCGGAGCCCAGCATCTGGGTGATCTCGTCGATGCGCTCGTCGCCCTCCAGCCGTCGGGCACGGGTTACAGTGCGCCGGCCCTCCACCACTTTGCTGATCTGGTAGTGTGTGTCGGCGAAGGCGGCAATCTGGGGCAGGTGGGTCACGCAGACCACCTGATGCTCCGGGTTGCCGTTGGCTGTCAATCCCCACAGCTTGCGTCCCACGATCTCGCCAACTCGCCCGCCAATGCCGACGTCAATCTCATCAAAGATCAGGGTGGGTGTGGCATCGGCGGCGGAGAGGGTGGATTTGAGGGCCAGCATCAGGCGCGAGGTCTCCCCGCCGGATGCGATTTTGGCCAGGGGGCGTGGCGGCTCGCCAGGGTTCGGCGAGATGAGGAATTCCACCTGGTCGATTCCCGTCGTGTCGAAGGCATACCGGGTGCCATCAACCGGCACCCCGCGCTCGTCTTCGCGCCTCTCCAACTGGACGACGAACCGGGCAGCAGCCATGTGCAGTTCGTCCAGTTCGCGCTCGATAGCGGCGGCCAGCCGGCCTGCAGCCTCCTGCCGCTTAACCGATAGGTCCGCCGCCAACTCGCCCACCTGCTGCAGCAGTTGTTCCTCCTCAGCCTCCAGTTCCTCAATCCGCTCCTCGCTGTGGGTGATCTGCTCCAGCTCCCGGGCGGCTCGCTCGCCGAAGGCCAATACTTCCGCGATGGAGTCGCCGTACTTGCGCTTGAGTTGTGCGATCAACTCCAGCCGCTCCTCCACCTCCTGCTGCCGGGCAGGATTGTACTCGATCTCATCGCGATAACCTCGCACCGCCCGCGCCAGATCGTCCACCGCGTAGGACAGGGACTCCGCCTGCCGGCGAAGCTCCCCCAACGAGGGGTCGATCTTCTCCAGGTTGCTCAGAGAGCGCGCGACGTCCCCGAGCAGATCGATGGCTGACGGGCCACCGTCAGAGCTGTGGTACAGGGCATCGTAGGCAGTGCTGGCATCGACGATGAGCTTCTCGGCGTTGGCCAGCCGGCTGCGCTCGATGGTCAGCGCTTCCTCCTCCCCCGGCTGCAGCTCGGCCTCGGCGATCTCCTGGACTTGAAAGGCCAGCAGGTCAGCTCGCCGGGCCAACTCCCGCTCATCTTGCCGCAGCTTCTTCAGTTCCTGCCGCACCCGGCGCAGTTCCGCCACCGCCTGGCGGACCGCGTCGCGCTCCGTTTCCAGGCCGGCGTAGCGGTCCAGGATATCCACGTGCTCCTTCACGCGCTTCAGCGAGAGATGCTCGCTCTGGCCGTGAATGTCCACCAGCTTCTCGCTAATCGCCTGCAACACCCCGATGGTGACGGCCCGGCCATTCACACGGCCGGTGCTGCGACCGGTGCTGTGCAGTTCTCGCACCAGAATCAGCGTCTCGCCGTTCTCATCCTCGTCGATCAGACCGTACTCCCGGAGCAGAGATCCCAGCATCCGGCGCTGCGCCTCGTCCAGGACAAAAACGCCCTCGATCCGCGCGCGGTCGGCGCCAGCGCGGACGAGGGTGGTATCGGCGCGGCTGCCAAGCAACTGGCTGAGCGCGTCCACGATGATGGACTTGCCGGCGCCGGTTTCGCCGGTCAGCACGTTGAATCCCGGTGCCAGTTGCAGTTGCACCCGGTCGATGATGGCGAAGTCGGTGATGGTTAGTTCAGCGATCATCATGAGATCTCAACTGACGTGTCAGAAAGCAATGTCAGTAATACGAGGCTTACTCAGTATTGCGTACTGCGTATTTCGTATTGCGTATCGCTGCAATGAGGGAATACGCAGTACGCCGTACGCAATACGTCACTGCAACCTCGCCACGGCCGCGCCGATACCCAACACGAGATAGATCAGCGTCCCAATCTGGAGTCGCAACAGGAAGGCGAGGGCACCGAGCAGATGCTGGGTCATGATCACACCGGCCAGCATGACCCCCAGCACGAGACACGCGCCGGCCAGGATACCCATCCCCCGACCCCGCTTGCGGACCACGCGGCTCATCAGGTCGGCGATGCCGGCACCAACCGCCGGGCCGATGATAAATGCCAGGAACCAGCCGATAAAACCAAATCCACCGACTATGGGCATAATCAGTCCCGCGATGGTTGACAGGAAGAGCCCCACAACGCCGGCAACCAGGTAGTCGCGGACGGCGACGTTGTAGATGGGTGAACGCGTTTCTTTGACGCATTCCTTGCAACGCAGGCCGACGGGGTGGCGAACGGCGCATTCGGTGCACATGGGCCGGCCACAGCGATTGCATCGCAACCGGGTCTCGCGGTCGGGGTGCCAGGTGCAGTACGTGACCTCTTCCTCGGGCTCGGCGGATGGGGCAATGCCCAGCTTGTCTTGAACGCGCTCCAGCCCGAGTTTGGCCGGCTCGTTGTACGGATCCAGCGCCAAGACTCGCTGGAAGCACGTCTGCTTTTCCTCCAGGTCATCGACCACACGCGCCAGCCACAACCAGGCCTCGGCGTTCTCAGCGTCCAGATCTGTGGCCTGGCGTAGTAACTCTTCGGCCTCGTCATTGTCACCCACCTGGGCGGCGGCTATTGCGCGCTGGGTCAGTTGATTGGCTTCAAAGATGACTTGTTCGCGACTACTCATCGCAGCTTGTCCAGAAGAGTTGCATAGAAGTTCGAAGGTGGATGGAGTCTTATGAAGGATACCACGTATTGACTGCGAGAACAGGAGATTCGATCACCGCGCTCCACTGGCCGGGTAATCTGTCCATCCACGGTCATTACAGCGCCATGGTATGTCCTGACACTCACGTCGATTTGCGAGTCAGCGCCAACGACGAGAGATGGGTAGTGGGTTGGGTGAGGTACGATGGGAGTGATCAACATCGCCGGCAGCTCCGGTGCCAGGATGGGACCGCCGGCCGCCAGCGCGTACGCCGTCGATCCGGTAGGGGTTGCGACGACAACCCCGTCTGCCGTATATGTCCTCATCTGGGCACCATCGACCCATGTCTCGATCCGAACAGCGCGAGGAGTTTCACCCCGGCCAGCAAACACATCGTTCACGGCCTCGTAAACCTCGATCTCCTCACCGTCGCGGATGAGTTTCACGTGGATGAGCATCCGCCGTTCGATCCAGCGGTCATCGGTCAGGACCCTGGGGACCAGGGCCAGTGCTTCCTCGGGCTGAATCTCCGCCAGAAACCCCAGCCGGCCAAAGTTGATGCCCAGGATCGGCACCCCGCATGGCGCCGCCAGCCGTGCTGTTCGCACAATCGTCCCATCGCCGCCCAGTGTGATGACCATTTCGCTATCCGCGATGTTGCGGCTCATGGCTTCTACGTCCCACGATGACTCCATCCACGGGACCACGTCGTCTTTGGAGATTGCCTGCCGCAACTCTTCGGCCAGCCGGCGGGCTTCTTCAACTTTGGGATGGTACAATACACCGATACGTCTCACCGGGGCCGGCTCCCGTTCAGTCGTTGATTGAGCCACTGGACAATCGCACCACGATCGATCAACTGTTGGGGGACATCATTCCGCATGTCTCTTACAGCCACCACGCCCTGCTCCAATTCCCGTTCGCCCAGAATAAGCGCGTACGCGACGTTCTCGCGGTTCGCAGAGCGCATCTGCGACCGCATGCTGGGATCGCCAAAGAACATGACAGCACCCATATCCTGCTCGCGAAGCTCGGAGATGAGCGCGACGCATGCCCGCTTCGCCTCATCGCCCAGATAGATGAGCGCCACCTGCGGCGACGGCAAGGCCGGTGGTTCCACGCCGAGTTGCTGCATCAGGCTGATCATCCGCTCGATGCCGGCGGCGTACCCCACGCCCGGCGTCGGATCGCCACCCAGAATTTCGGCCAGGCCATCGTAGCGCCCCCCCCCGCTGATGGCACTCTGGGCACCCCCCAACGCCGCCGACCAGACTTCGAATACCGTCTTGGTGTAGTAGTCCAGGCCACGCACCAGGCGCGGGTTTATGGTGTAGGGCCGGCCCTGTAGATCCAGGTACGACAGCAGCGTGTCGAAGTGCTCGCGACACTCGTCGCACAGGTAGTCCCCAATCCTGGGTGCGTCTTCGACCAGGTCCTGGATCCGCTCATCCTTGGTGTCCAGGATTCGCAGCGGGTT
>CAZHMV010000086.1:0-22839 GCA_964532665.1 uncultured Anaerolineales bacterium | reverse complement strand
CATGGAGGAAGTGCCAGAGCCGGTCTTCGGGCGCTTTGGGACGGTGAGCCTGAACGAACCGCGCCGCAAGTCCTGGCGCCGGGCGCTCATCACCCGCGCCGTAGGCGGCTACGGCTACTCGGGCTGGGCGTGGGAGACCCGAGACGGCCGCTTCGTACTTCAGCAGGGGCCGAAGCTGTTGAGCGTGGAGACCTCAAAGGCAGGCAGGATTACGTCAGTTATCTCTCGAATTGCAGGCGCAACACGTGGGCTGTCGTCTCGGTGATCCGCACTCGCTCGTCGAGCCGCCAACCGGCCAGCCACACAATCCGGTCATGAGCGTTGGCGACGACCGGCAACTGATCGCGGACGTGTTGCGGGATCTTCTCGCTGACCATGAATTCCGCCACCGTCTTGCTGTGGCCAGCCATGCCCAGAGGTTGAAAGCGGTCACCAGGCTGCCGGCGTCGCAGGTAGAGTTCGGTGCCGGCCACACTCAGGTCCATGACCGTGTGCCACGGGTTGGGGTCGTGTAACTGGCTCTCGCTCAACTTCTGCCGGGGCAGCACGTCTGTGACGACCTGCCACTCGGTTCCCGGCAAGGGCGTGACGCCGGGGATCGCCAGCCGAAGCCGCTCGACGTGCAGCAGCGGCCAATCGGGGCGGGGCTGCCTCTCACCGATGGTGAAGGTGTTGTACCCCTTGAAGAGTGCCAGTCCGGCCGGCAGCGTGGCTTCGGAGCCGGCCGGTTTCGTGTTTGCCACATCCAGCGCGTTCTCGATGTGCACCCAATCGATGTCCCGCAACTCGCAGCGCAGCCGGCGAATCGCCTGGCGCAGCAGTGATCGCCGGGTGCTGATGTGCAGCGTCTGCCACGCCTCCAGATCGAACACGAAGTGGCCGTCGCCCTCGGTGACTACGCGATCCCAGTCGGCGGCCCGCCGCCGGCGCAGGTAGTCGAACTCGTCGGCGATGACACGCGCAGTGCGGCGCAGGACAGCGCGGATGTTGGGGTTGTACGTCTCCAGTTCAGGGATTAGCTCGTGGCGCAGGCGGTTGCGGAAGTAGGTGGTATCCAGATTGGAGCGATCAAAGCGGGGGCTCAGGCCGTGTGTCTGGCAGTAGGCCTCGATGGACGAGCGAGGCACTTCCAGCAGTGGCCGGACCAGGGTGAGCGTGTCGGCCACATCGTGGGCGTCGTGGATTCCCAGGGCCGGCGGGTAGGGCAATTTGGGCTGCATCCCCCGCAAGCCGGCCAATCCCGCCCCTCGGATCAGGTGCATGAGCACCGTTTCCACCTGGTCATCGGCGTTGTGCCCCACGGCGACCGTCCGGGCACCGATCTCGCCGGCAATTCGGGCCAGGAAGCGGTAGCGGGCGCGACGGGCTGCCTGCTCGATGGCAAAGCCCTCGGCTCGGGCCAGTGCCGGCACGTCCTGGCGCTCGATCGTGGCCGGCAGACCCCACTCTTCTGCCAGGCCGGCGACGAAGCGTGCATCGTCAGGCGACTCGGGCCGGATGGCGTGGTCCAGGTGACCCACGTGTAGTTGGATTTGCAGCTCGTCCCGGAGCCGTTTCAAGACGTGCAACAGGCAGAGGGAGTCCGGCCCGCCGGAGACTCCCACCACGATGGTCTCGCCGGCCTCGAACAGTCCGTAATCGCTGATCGTTGCCCTGACTTGCTTAATTAAGTTCATCGGAGGTGTTATCAGTACTTGGAAAAACCGCTCCGTGGGGCAGGCTTTCTAGCCTGCCAGCAGCCTGGAAAGGCCTGTCCTGAGCCTGCCGAAGGGCTGCTCCACATGGAAATTCTCAACTACTGATTATAGCATAGTTGAGAGTGCGATGTAACATTATCATTTGACTTGACACGAATGGCCGGCATGCTCGCCGGTTTGTCTCTCCAGTGGATTGCTCACGTATGCTTCTGTATTCTTCACCGCTGACTTGTTAGTACCCCCTTGACATAGAACGCTTGTTCTGGTATAATAGTATGTACAGAACGCTTGTTCTATCGATGAGTCGGGAGGCAATGATGATGGATGTAGACCGACTGGACTTGCACGGACACGAGCGCCGCATCCTGCGCTTTCTGGAGCACTACTACCTGGAATATGGTCTTTCGCCTTCATTTGACGAGATTCGTAAGGCCGTGAATCTGGCTTCCAAGAATCACGTCTACCGTGATCTGAACATGTTGGAGGAGAAGGGCTTCATCGCGCGGGATCGTGGCAAGAGTCGCGCTATTCGGTTGTTGCGGTGTGTGGATGGCCAGCCGTTCGACTCGGGGAGTTTCGATGTGCCGCTGTGTGGCGTGATTGCTGCCGGCTGGCCGATCCCTGCTCCTGGCGACGGCGCCGGCCGCGACATTCACGCGACGGTGAGGCTCACGCGCGACATCGTCAGGGAGCGCGATGGGGTGTACGCCTTGCGCGTACGAGGCAATTCGATGATCGATGCGCTCGTCAACGACGGTGACATTGTGGTACTGCGGCATCAGCAAGATGCCAATAATGGCGACATGGTCGCTGTCTGGTTGGCCAGGCAGGGCGAGACGACTCTGAAGCGTTTCTTTCATGAAGGGAACAGGATTCGCTTGCAACCTGAGAACCAGACAATGTCGCCAATTTACGCTGACCCCCGGGACGTACGCATTCAGGGTAAGGTGATTGCGGTCATTCGTCAGGTCGCAGCTTAGGTCTCGGAGGGGTCAAAATGGGTAGGAGTCGTCGGCGGCTGGAATATCAGGCCGACAAGCTGGAACAGGTTCTGGCAGCATACAAAGCGCCGGCTCGCGTGCAGGGCGGAATGGTGACACCTCGGCTGGTGCGGTTCCATCTCCTGCCGGCCCGGGGCACCAAAGTCGCCGCCATTGCGAATCTGGCTGAGGAGCTGGCGTTGAGCCTGGGTGTGCCCTCGGCCCGGGTCAGCCGACGAGGAGGGCAGATCGAGGTCGAAATCCCGCGCGAACAGGCGGGTACGATCAAACTGGATCAGTTGTTCCACCAGGTGACGGACGTGCCGCACGCCACGGCGATTCTCGGAATGGACGACGAAGGGATTCCTCTGTTGCTGCGGATGGCCAGCCCGGAGGTGGCCCACGCGCTGATTTGCGGGACTACCGGCAGTGGCAAGACGGCGCTGGCGCGTACCATGATCCTGAGCCTGGCCCGGTACCACAGTGTGCAAGACCTGGGGCTGGTTCTCATCGATCCGAAGGGACGCGGTTATGCGCCTTTGGCCGGCCTGCCGCATCTGGCGCGGCCTGTGGCGACGACGGCCGCCGAAGCCCTGGCCGTGCTGAAGTGGCTGGTGCAGCTCATGGAGCGGCGTGATCGCAACGGAGCCAGCCCCTCGACCGGGCTCGGGGCCGGGAGTCCCCGCCTGGTGTGCTTCATCGATGAGCTGACCGATCTGATGCTGGTGGCCGGCCACGACATGGAGGTAGTGCTCACACGACTGACTCAACGTGGGCGCTCAGCCGGCATTCATCTGGTCGCCTGTACCCAGAAGCCCACCACGGCCGTGATTGGAAGCCTGGTGAAGAGCAACTTCCCGGTGCGCATCGTCGGCAGCGTCGTGAGTCCAGAGGATGCCAAGGTAGCCACCGGCCTGAAGCAGACGGGGGCGGAGAAGCTCCTGGGGCGAGGAGATTTCCTGCTGGTATTGAAGGGATCCACGCACCGCTTTCAGGCGGCATTTGCCAGCCCGGAAACCATCGCCCAGGTGGTGGAGAAGCTCCGGGGCGGACGCAAGCCGGGCGTGAACGGGCGGGCTGCTGCTGCGAACGGCACGGATGGGGGCTTAATTGGCGACCTGCGGGATCGGGTGACGCAGTTGCGGTTAGTGAAGTGAGCAGGGGGGCATAGGGGTGCACGGGTGAGATGTTGTGCCAAACCTCCTCCTTGCTCCCGCGCACCCTGGCCCCCATGCTCAGAATGAGAGGTGTTGAATGCGTCGAGCGTTGCAGTTGGGTGTAATCGGCTTTGCTGGGGCGCTGGGTGTTGGATTGGGCCTTCGGCTAAGCCCGGAAGCGATGGCGGTGGTCGTCGGAGTGGTCTGTGGCGTGCTGGCCAGCATTCCGATGAGCATCATGATGTTGGTCTTGATGCGGCGCATGAGCGGGCCGGCACGCTCGCGGCCCTCGGCGTCCGTGGCGCCGGGCATGGCCTACCCGCCGGTGGTCGTGATCCAGCCTGATGGCTGGGGAGCGGGCAATCGGTTGGCGCCGCCGGCCTGGGATGTGCCGGCGGCGGTGGAGAATCAGCCGTGGCGTCGGTCATTTACGGTCGTGGGTGACGAGGATGGCTCGTAGTTGATGTATCGCTGTTCAGGTGGCCGGCACGTTCTGATGCCCCACAGCCACCCCCACAAGGTCAACGGTCGCACGTTCCTTTTGCTGTAGTTCCACGGAACGTGCCGGCCACCTGAACTGTGATCTTCGGGGCGTTTCGCTCCGTGATCGATGGCGGGTAGAGGTTCACCGGGGGGCCTCTACCCGCCCATTTTGTGCTGCGGGTGATTCACTTTGACAGTGGCACATTGAGAGCCTGGCGAGTAAATTCGCGGCAACGATCGCGAAACCCGCCTTCGCGGGTTAGTCGGCGAAGACCGATCCTTCGACAGGCGACGTCCTGAGCGTGTCGAAGGGCTCACGACGCTGCTTCGCAAGGGTTGGTGCAGTTTCAACTGCCGGACGCCGCTTGCACGTACGCGACGAGCATCTCGGTCAGCGCTTCCAGATACGCCTCGCCGGCAGCCGGGTTGGCCTTTTGGGGGTCGCCCAGGACACCGTTTTCGGTGAGGGCGCGAAAGCCCTGCTCGAAGACGATGGATGCCGCGTGCTGCATGTCGCCCACGTAGCCGGCCTGCGCCCGATCCATTGCCACCAGGTCCGGCCGCAAGGCCAGCATCACGGAGGTTTCGAACTCGCCGGCATGACCGCCGGCCTCCTCCGGCGTCACGCCATGTTCCGTGGAGGTGGGGACCGTAGCGTCCATCAGCTCCATCAGGTCCGTGTAGGCGATGATGTTCGCGTCCGGCAGATGGCCGGCAACACGCTGGACTGCCTCGGCCAGCGGGGCGAAATTTCCGCCGTGGCTGGGGATCAGGACGATGTTGCGGAAACCATGGTGGGCCAGACTCCGACAGTAGTCGATCACTACCTCGATGAAGGTCTCCTTACGCAGGGTGACGCTGCCCGGAAAGGTCATGTGATGTTCGGAACAACCGATGCGCAACCCCGGAGCCACGAGCGCGTTCCCCAGCCGGCGCGCCACCCGTTCGCCCAGTTCCTCGCCCCACAGGAAGTCCGTGGCCAGCGGCAGATGCAGCCCATGCTGCTCCGTCGAGCCGAACGTGACGACCACCGTGTCCACCCCTTTGCTCAGCGCCTCCTCCACCTCCGGCCACTTCATCTCTGCCAGTTTGTATTTGCCCATGTTCTACTCCCCCTCTTTGACTTTGACGATCATTTCGATCTCAACCGGGGTATCGAAGGGTAACTCGTTCACGCCAATAGCCGACCGGGCGTGACGCCCCTGTTCGCCGAAGATCTCTTCCAGCAGGTGGGAAGCGCCGTTCATGACCTCGGGCTGCCGGTTGAAGCCCGGCGCACTGGCGACCAACCCCGTCACCTTGACGACCCGCTCCACACGATCCAGGGAGCCCAGCGCCTGCCGCACCACGGCCAGCAGATTGAGCATGGTCAGTCGGGCGGCCTGATAGCCCTCTTCCACCGTGACATCGTGTCCCACCTTGCCATGATATTTGATCTCGCCCGCTTCGATAGGGCCGGACCCACTGGTGAACAGCAGGCCGTTCACTTCCACCGCCGGCACGTATGCCGCCACTGGTTTGGGTGGGGCCGGCAGTTCCAGCCCCAGCGCCTTCAACTTCTGCTCGACCATCATTGTTCTCCTTGTATGTTATCAAAAAGAAGGCGCGAGACAAGTCAGATTGGTGGTGTCGAAGAAAAAGAACGTAACTACCCAGCCACTGCGCCTGGCGAATGAATTCGCGGCAACCCTTACAAAGCCGGCCTGCGCCGGCTGACTTCGCAGCCGTAGGCGCGGTTTCAACCGCCGGCAGCAGGAGGCTTGCCTCTCGCCCCTACCGCTACGGATTATTGAGAAGATGCTTTTCTTCCATGTTTTGCTGAAGCTCTTCGGCACACCCAAGAAGTTGATGCCGCAGGAGAAAGCCAGCTTCTGTCGGGCAGAAGCCTGCTATGGCATGAAGTATATCACAAAACGGGCAATGAAGCGAAAGCTACCTGGTGAGCCTGGCAGCACACCGAGCCACCGCTTTTGCAGCGTATCTTTTCGATAATTCGTGTGCGCTGCGTGCCTCACTACGAACTTGCACGACTGCCCAAAGGCTTAGCTCGACGCTCACTGCTGGACGGCCGGCCACGTCTGATGCCAGTAATTGGCAATGAGCGGCAGGTAGGTGAGACAGATCGCGTCCGAAGCTCGTGCCTGGATGTCCAGGATGTTGACAAACCCGTTGCCGTCTGCATCGGGTGTGCATGCGGCGGGGAAGTCGGACGAGCCGGCCAGCAGGTCGATGATGTACGGGTCGCCCCCTCCCAGGCTGTTGCCGCTGCCGCAACTGTCTGTACCCGTCTCCTGCCCCCAATCCGAGGCGAAGACCACGTAACGGCCATCGCGCGACATGCTGGCCCGTGGTTGCACCCAGTAGCCGCAACCGCTGGAGCGATGATGGACCAACCGCAACACACTGCCATCGGTGTACTGAAGGAAGAGCTCCCCCTCTAGTGCGCTCCAGCCACCAGTCTCGTTGTCGTAGGTGGTGACCAGACAGACGCCATGCGGTCCCCGGCAGGAAATGTGATCGCCGATCCAGTCCAACGTTTGCACGTAGGTCGGCGCGCTGACGGTGGAGGCGCCGGGCAATTGGCGCACGCCAAGCGCCTCGTTGCCACTGGGGTGATACATCTCGAAGGTCATGAAGAGCTCGGTGACGCCGTCGGAGTCCACACCCAGATCGCCGTGCTGGTGGCCGTCGTAGACGCGGCCAACGAAGTCACCGGTCTGGAGGTCGAAGGTTTCCAGGCCACTGCAGCGAGTGATGCCGTCCCGTGCCCACTGCACGACGAGGTAGTTTCCCAGGGGAGAGACTCCTATCCAATCGGGCTCTGCTTCGGGCCACTGGGGATCGGACTCACAGGGGCCGGCGTACAAGTCGGGGACTGGAAGCAGCGCGCCGAGGGTCAGGTTTTGCAAATCAAGGGTGAAGATCATGCTCGCGCCATCGTTGCGGGTAACCATGCCGGCCAGCCAGCGTCCATCCTCCGAGACTTCGTCGAAGGACTGGTTCACCCGGATACGCTCGTACTGGGCCGGGAAGGTGAAAACGGTCGTTGTGACCAGGGTGTCTACGTCTGTGAATTGCAGCCGAATCACGGTGTCCGCGTTGCTGTCGAAGTGGATCAGCGTGTGGGGTCGGGTCGGATGCCAGCGCGGGACGTTCCATTCTGAAGTATCCAGGCCGGCCACCAGGCTCAGGTCGCTCACACGCCGGACGACGAAACTGGCGGAGCCGTCGAGCAGCAGGTAGGTGTTGTCGGCGGAGAAGGCCTGGAGTTGGGAGTAGATGTGGGTTTCAAAGCCGCCGCTGACGCTGGTGTTGGATACGCGGCGCAAGGTGGTGCCGAAAACTGGGTCCACGAACGGTGTGCCCACAGGCTGGAGGGGCAGAGGGGCCGGCGTGACGACCATGTCGGGGTCGGTCAGGCCGATGCCGGCCGGCGTCGCCGTGGCTGTCGGCGCTGCGCCGTCGGAGGTAGGCGTGATGGTAGGCGTAACGGTTGGCGTAGCGGTGGCCGTCGGCTGCGGCGCGTCGCGAATGATCAACTCGTCGATGACGCCGTCCGCCGTGAAGTCGCCGGCTGCGTCGCCCGCGCCTACGAAGATGTCCCCAATGGCGGTCTCGGGGCCCAGGTTCCAGCCGCTGTCAGCGCTGCCCTCGTCAACGCGCACGCCATTCACGAAAAGGCGCAGTGGGTCGTCGTCGGTGGCGTCCCAGGTGGCGCGGACATGGACCCACTGGCCGGCGGACCACAGCGGAGCACGCCAGCCGGCCTGGGTGGCATAGCTGTGCCACCCGGCGTCGGTGAGGGACAGGCTGAGGCGATCGCTCTCCGTCAGAATCAGGCTGGGCACATTGTAGACATCGCCGACGACCAACAGATGGTGGCCTATGTCATCGGCGGCCGCATCGTAAGCGGGTTGATACCAGAACTCGACCTCGCCCCGATCCAGCGTGATGTTCCGGGCATTGCTATCAGCCGCGGGAAAGATGACCACCTTGCCGGTGCCGGCGAACCGGGCGCCATGGCCCACGTAGGCCGGCACGAAGTCGGTGCTGAGCAGGGTGGTGGTGCCGCCAATGCCGACCGGTGGATTCGCGACGGACGCGGCATTGTCCAGCGGCGTGTGCAGGAGCACGCCGGCGGCGTCAATCCTGGGGAGGCTCAGCGCCCGTGGTACGCGCGCGCCGGAGCGCACCACCCCCACCGAGAATCCGGCCTCCGGTTGCCAGCCCCCGAAGGCGAGTATGAGTACGAAAGCAATGAATCCCGCTCGATCACACCATCGTAGCATGATATTGCCCAATATGGATGTTGGACCATTTCCCTCGTGCGACCTGGGTATACCAAGTATACAGCCGACCGACTTTGCGAATACGTGTCGCGTGTGAAGCTGTTGTGAATTCATGCTGATGTCGCCCTCGGTGCGGTTTACAGTACGCTCGTTGGCCATGCATTCAATCGTTTCGTGGCTACCTTCAAGAGGAATGTCAGGCAGAATCTGTTTGACCACGCAGAGTTTCCCGACTAGAATTGCAGGACGAATCGATAACCGGCTTATGAGTATAGTGCAACAACGTTTTTCAGAGAAATCAACACTGCCGGTCACCACCGTGACCGAGAAGGTCACTGTGGTTATGCCCACCTACAACGAGGCTGACAACCTGCCTGGCATGGTAGCGGAGCTGCTGGCGCTGGACATCGATGACCTGGAAATCATCATCGTCGATGACAACTCGCCTGATGGTACCGGCGATGTGGCTGATCGGTTGGCAGCGCGCTATCTGGAACGGATTCATGTGATCCACCGGCCTGGGAAACAGGGCCTGGGGAGTGCCTACCGGGAGGGGTTTCACCTGGCCTTGCAGAACGGTGCCGGCTACGTCATCGAGATCGACGCTGATTGCTCTCATTCGCCGGCCTACATCCCGCAGATGCTCGAAAAGGCCCGCGAGTGTGACGTAGTCGTCGGGTCACGCTACGTGCCGGGGGGCGCTGTTGACCACCGGTGGGGGCTGTGGCGTCGTTTCCTGAGTTGGTTCGGCAACGCCTACGCGCGGGCCGTCATCGGTTTGCAGGTCCGCGATACCACCGCCGGCTTCAAAGTGTTCCGGCGGGCGGCTCTCGAAAGTATCGACCTGAGCCGAATTAAGTCCGACGGGTACGCGTTCCAGATCGAAATGGCATACGCGTGTCAGGAGGCCGGCTTTCGTGTACGCGAAGTCCCCATCTTTTTCGAGGATCGCGTGATCGGCAGCTCCAAGATGGACCTGGGCATTGTACTGGAAGCCATCTGGCGCGTGTGGCAAATCCGCTTCCGCCACTGATGACTTCGGGATTCGGGATTCGGGATTCGGGATTCGGGATTCGCAGTTCCGAAGCGCGCAGTCCCAGGCTTTGGGGCCTCGGGGTGGCGCTGGCATTCCTTTTGCTCCTCGTCATTTTCTTCTGGCCGGTCATCTTCGGTGGCCGGACACTTGTCCCCTTCGACATCCCCTTCGCTACGGACCCGGCGTGGGCCGACCAGTCATCAAAGCTCGGTATCGATCACCCGCAGAACGGCCTGATGGCCGACCTGATTCTGGAGAACTACGTCTGGAAGCAGTTCATCCGGGAGAGCATCCGCGCCCGACAACTGCCGCTTTGGAATCCCTATCTCTTCGCCGGCGTGCCCTTCCTCGCCGCCGGCCAGCATTCCGCCCTCTACCCGCTGAGTATCATCTACTACCTCCTGCCGCTGTGGCGCGCCTTTGGCGTATTCACCGTGGTGCAGTTGTGGCTGGCCGGCCTGTTCATGGTGGCTTTCCTGCGGGTGCTGGGGGCCGGCCGCTTTGGCGCCACGTTCGCCGGCCTGGCCTACATGCTCAGCGGGCTGATGCTGGTCAACGTCGTTTTTCCGATGATCCTGGCTGCCATGAGCTGGCTGCCCTTGCTGCTGGCGGCCATCGAGGTGCTGGTTCGTGCGCAGGAGGACGATCCGGCTCCTGGCTGGCTACCGCAGGGACGCCGGCTGCTGGCGCTGTTGGCTGTCGCGGTTATCGTGGGGTTGCAGTTCCTGGCCGGCCACGTGGAAGTTAGTTACTATATTCTGCTGGTGGCGGCCTTCTACACTGCATGGCGGCTGGTGGGGCTGTGGCACTCGCGGGGTTTTCGCGTCGCAGCACAATCGGCGGTGTGGCTGGCCGGTCTGGTGGGAGTGGGCGTGGTGCTGGCCGGGGTGCAGCTCATCCCGCTGTATGAGCTGGTCAGGCTGAACTTCCGGCAGGGGTCAGCCGGCTTCCGCGAGGTGCTCGGGTGGGCGTATCCGAGCCGGCAGATCGTCGCGTTCCTCATCCCCGATTTCTTCGGCAACCCGGCCCATCACCGGGTGTTCGATATCTTCTCACGTCAGTGGGTCAATTTGCCTGGCTCTACTGCGTGGGGGATCAAGAACTATGTCGAGGGGACGGCTTACGTCGGGATTCTGCCGCTAGTGCTGGCCGGCGTGGCGGTGCTTTTCCGGCGGGGTCGGCACGTGCGGTTCTTCGTGGTGTTGGCCGTGTTGTCACTGCTGTTCGCCTTCGGCACGCCGGCCTACGCCCTGCTGTACTACGGCCTGCCGGGCCTGAGCCAGGTGCACACGCCGTTTCGCTGGGTGTTCCCGTACACGGTGAGCGTCGCGGTTCTGGCAGGTCTGGGGGCAGACTGGCTCGGCAGCCGGAGGGGGCGGGGGGATGGTTGGATGGCCCTTCGACAAGCCCCTCGACAGGCTCGGGAGGGGCCTCAGGACGCCGCTGGATGGCTGGATGGCTGGATGGCTGGATGGCTGGGGTGGGGGGCGGTGGTGGCGGGATGTGCGGTGCTGGGGGGGCTGGCGTTGACTTATGTTCGTCCTGGCATAGCGATACGGCTGGCGGATCGGGTGATGCAGACATCGGCTCGAGCAGTCGAGACTTTTGGCAATCCGAACCTGTTCCTCAGTTACGAGTTTTGGAATGCGGTGTTGTTCGGCATTTTTCTGCTCGGTGCCGGCGTGACGTTGGTGCTGTGGCGGCGTGGGTGGCGGGTGGCCGGCGTGCCGGTCTGGCAGGTGGTGGCGCTGGTCGTGCTCATCGCCGATTTGTGGGCCATGGGGCACGATTTCTACCCGAGGGTGCAGCCGGCCCTGGGCGACGAAACGCCGCCGGTGGTGCAGTTCCTGCAGCAGGATCACAGCCTGTACCGCATCGCCAGCTACGGCCCGGAGCATGTGCTGTGGCCCAACACCGCCATGCGCTACGGCATCAGCGACATCCGGGGCTACGACTCCATCATCCCGAAACAATACACCAACTACATGGCGACGTTGGGCACCCAGGACCTGCTCCTCTACAACCGTATTGGCCCACTCGACGACGCTGCCCTCGACTCCCCCCGCCTGGACCTGCTGAACGTCAAATACATCCTCACCGCGGAGACACTCAACCACCCCGACTTCCAACTGGTCTTCCAGGACAACGGCGTTCGAGTCTACGCACACACCAATGCCTTGCCCCGCGCCTTTCTCAATAATTGTCAATTGTCAATTGCTAATTGTCAATTGTCAATTGACAATTCACGATCGCGCATCATCCGCTACACTCCCAACGAGGTCGAAATCGCCGTCCAGGCCGACCGCCGGGAATGGCTTGTGCTCACCGACTCCTTTTTCCCCGGCTGGCGTGGCTTCGTCACTCCGGCCAACGCCGAAGAGCAGGAGGTCGAAATCCGCCGTGCCTTCGAGAACTTCCGCGCGGTGCAGGTGCCGGCCGGCCAGAGCACAGTGCGCTTCAAGTATTTCCCCATGTCGGTGAAAGTCGGAATGTACGTCAGCTTCCTGGGGATGGTGATCCTCTTCCTGGGGTTCATTTACTGGCTGTGGACGCAGCTTTATCGTCCGTCGGTGGAGGGGGAAACGGCGCAGTTGATCGCCAAGAACAGTCTGGTGCCCATGGGCGCATCGCTGATCAACAAGGCGGTGGATTTTGCTTTCGCCATGCTCATGCTGCGCGTCCTGGGACCGACGGATGCTGGCAAGTACTACTTCGCCATCGTCGTCATCGGCTTCGCGGACATCTTCACCAACTTCGGACTGAACCTGCTGCTGACACGCGAGGTGGCCAAGGACCGGTCCCAGGCTAACCACTACCTGAGCAACACTGCGCTGCTGCGCCTGATTCTGTGGGTGGTGTCGATCCCGCTCCTGGCGATCTACGTCTTCTTCCGGCAGTCCACCCAGCCACTGGATACGCCGACGCTCACCGCTATCGCCCTGCTGGTCATCGGGCTGATCCCCGGCAACATCTCGGCGGCGCTCAGCTCGGTGTTCACCGCCTTCGAGGAGATGGAAGTGCCGGCCGCTGTGGCCACGGTCACGACTCTGTTGAAGGTGAGCCTGGGGGCGCTGGCGCTGCTGCTGGGCTACGGCTTCGTGGGGTTGGCCGGCGTATCGGTCGTCGTCAACACGATCACCGCGCTGATCTTCCTGCGTCTGGTCACGCGCCGCTTTTTCCGACCGCGTCTGGAGTTCGACGCGCCCTTCGTGTGGGGCATGGTCGGCATCGCCGCACCGCTGATGCTGAACCACCTGCTGCAGACCATCTTTTTCAAGATCGACGTGGTGATCCTGGACCAGTACTGGCCGGCAGCGGTGGTCGGCTGGTACTCGACAGCCTACAAGTGGATCGACGCGCTACTCATCATCCCTGCTTACTTCACCATGGCCATTTTCCCGCTGATGAGCCGGCGGGCAGAAAGCGACCGGGCCGGCCTGATGAGTGCCTATACCATGGCGTTACGCCTGCTCCTCATGACCGCGCTGCCCATCGCCATGGCCACGGTGTTCATCGCCAACGGCCTGATTCTGGTTCTGGGTGGTTCGGAATATCTGCCCAATGGTGCTATTGCCCTGCAACTGATGATCTGGTTCCTGCCCCTGAGCTTCGTCAACGGCGTGACCCAGTACGTTCTCATCGCCATCGACCAGCAGCGCTGGATCACCGTGAGCTTCGTCATTGCCACGAGCTTTAACCTATTGGCCAACCTCTTGCTGATTCCCCGCTTCGGCTACCCGGCCGCCGCGCTGATCACCATTGCCTCCGAAGTGGTGCTGTTCATCCCATTCTACACCTCGATTCGGGCGCATCTGGGGCCATTGCCGCTGCTGCAGATGGCCTGGCGGCCGGCCATCGCGGCCGGGCTGCTGGGCGGCACGCTGTGGCTGCTGCGCGGGATTCCGAGCCTGGTGGCCCTGGTGCCGGCCGGCATCGTGTACGTGGCCGCGTTGGTGTTGCTGGGCGCTTTCACGGCGGAGGATTGGGCACTGGCGCGCCGGCTGTTGCCCCGGCGGCTGCGGAGATGGCGGCCATCGGACCTGGGAATAAATCTACAGGCTAAGAGCTAAAGCATAACGAGCACGCAAACTCCTTGACAAGGCCCTGTAACTGCCCTATAATACTTATGTTACGGTCGTAAGGACTCGATAGCCCCGTCTGGCACTGCGAGTTGGAACGTCGCCAGCGGACGGTGGTCGCCGGCCGGTGGCGAGCGTGAGATCGTTCGTCTTGGCGTTGCACATAAGCTTGGTAAGCGCCCACAATCGGAGTACAGCAGAGTTTTAGCAATAGATTGGCCAGGTTCAGCAGACGTCAGGACAGGGAGTTCACTATCTCGGCTATGCCCCGGGTTGGCACCCGTCAGGCGGGGATAAGGCCGAGATTTTGTTGTCTATTTGGAAGGAGGTGGGGCCAGACTCAGATGCCAGTTGACGCGTGACATTGGGTAGCAGTGTTTAGTGTGCAAGGAGTTTGGAGAGCATGACCACTGATGTACAGGAACACCCGTGGGAGGCTCCGCTGGATGAAGGGTATTGGCAAGCGCTGTTGCATCAGGAAGAGCAGGCCCCGCCAGCTCCGGAGGCCCACCCAGCAGAGGTATGGCCTGAGGCCCCCGTTCGCGGCGAGGGGGCGGTTGTTGGACCCGAATATGAGATGGGCCGGCGATTAGAGCCTGGATCATCTGTTCGACAGCCCTTCGACGCATCGACGGAGTCCAGGGCAGATGCGGCTCAGGACCGGGCTGATGCGAGACTCGTGGATACGCGTGCCGATGAGTGGCGCTGGTTGAGTGAATTGTATGAAAATCGCGACGTCGTCAGTGCTCGCGCCATCGGCTGCAACAAGGGCGGCCTTCTGGTTCGATTGGGTGGGGCGATAGGGTTCGTGCCGGCGTCCCAACTGTCCAATGTACCCGAATGCCTGGGGACGGAGGAACTCCGTGGTGAACTGGAGGCCATGGTCGGGCAGGAAATCCAGGTCAAGCTGATTGAGTTGGACAAGAGCCGCAACAGGATCATTTGCTCGGAACGTGCCACAGCCTGGTCTGATGATGAGGTGAGTGCCCGGCTCAGGTCTTTGGAGTGTGGCCAGGTGGTTCGTGGCGTAGTACGTAGTTTGTGTGAGTTCGGCGCGTTTATCGATCTGGGTGGCATCGATGGGTTGGTTCATATTTCGGAGCTATCCTGGGAACGGGTCGGGCATCCGAGCGATGTTCTGACCGTTGGTGAGGAGGTTGAGGTCTATGTGCTGAACGTAGATCCCACCCAGCGCCGGATCGCACTGAGCTTTAAGCGGCTCCAGCCGGATCCATGGATGCTTGTTGAAGACCGCTACGAGGTTGGTGACGTGGTGGATGTCGTTATCACGAATGTCGTAGACTTCGGCGCTTTCGCCCGAGTTCCGGAAGGTGTTGAGGGGCTGATTCACATTTCTGAACTGGCGGAAGGTCATTTCCTTCATGCACGCAATGTGGTACGGGAAGGGGATCGCGTTTCAGCGCGCATTCTCAATATTGATCCCGCCGGCCACCGGCTGGGACTGAGTCTGCGGCAGGTCTGATACGTGTGATCGGGAAGTGATTGAGACTGCGAGAATTGGCCAATTCTCGCCTTGACGAATCTTTGGCCTGGAAAGGAGTTGATTATGAATGGCAAGTGTCGAACTACGCCCCGGCGAATCGCAGGAGGAATTGCTTAAACGCTTCCGCAAGGAAGTAGCAGAGAGCCGCATTCTGAGCACTTATCGAAAGAAGCGCTGGTTCATATCCAAAAGCGAGCTGCGCCGGAAGGCCAGGAAACGGGCTGCGCGCAAGCTCGCCCGGCAGCGCCGGAAAGATCAACCGGGATTCTAGATAGGGAACGAAGATGGCCCGCAGAACATCCAAGCGCCGCTTTGCTGCCTCGTTCAATCTGGATGATGCCTTGAAGCAGGACGTCCTGGGCGTCATCGTGGCAGCACTCGGTGGAGTCACTTTGCTGAGCCTGCTGTCTGTGACTCACGGGGCCATAAGCGATTGGTGGGCCATGCAGTTGCGACGCGTCTTCGGCTGGGGCGCACTGGCCGTGGCCGGCCTGGTGATTGTTGCCGGCATCGCCCTCCTGATGCGTCGGCGCGAGGATAAGTGGGGGGTCCCGTGGCTGCGGGTGATCGGATTCGAGTTCGTCCTCGGTGCTTCCCTGGCTCTTCTCCATCTGACCGCCGGTGGCTCCACCCCCCTGGCCACGGCGGAGGCCGGCCGCGGCGGTGGGCTGGTCGGTTGGGCCATTAGCACCCTCCTCGTTGATGCCATCGGAACGCCGGCCACGGTGTTGCTGATGAGCCTGCTGGGCGCGGCGGGGGCTGTGTGGGCGTTGAACGTTTCTGTGCGGGATGTCTCCAGTCGTGTGGCGACGGCCATGGCCGACCTGGCCCGGCGCCTGGAAAGTGCCGGCGATGCTGCTGAGCCCGCCGCGACGCCCCAGCCCCCTCCCGATCTCCTCCCCACGCGCTCAACAGCACGTCGATCATCCCGGGAATCTGCTGCGCCCCTCCGCCGACCTCACGATGGCGTTCAGGGCAAGCGTCGGGACGCCAGTACCGCTCGAACGCAGCGGACGCCGAAAGTCACGGTGGAGACCGGGCTGCCCCCTCTGGAGTTGCTCGACCCGGACTCGCCTCAGAAATTCCAGGAAGCGGAACTGCGCCAACGAGTGCACATCATCGAAGAGACCTTGATGGCCTTCGGCGTGCCGGTGAAGGTCGTATCGGTCAACCAGGGGCCGACCATCACGCAGTTCGGTGTGGAGCCGGGCTATGTGGAGCGAGCCGGCAGGCGGCGAAAGATCCGTGTCAACGAGATCACGCGACTGGCCGACGATCTGGCCCTGGCGCTGGCCGCTTCGCCGGTGCGGATCGAAGCGCCGGTTCCTGGTCGCTCGATTGTGGGGATCGAGGTTCCCAACTCCGACATTTCTGTGGTTTCGCTGCGCGGCGTGATGGAGTCTGGGCAGTTCCAGCGCGTCAGTCGCAAATCCAGCCTGGCGCTGGCGCTGGGACGAAACGTGGCCGGCGAGGCTGCAGCCGCCGATCTGACCCGAATGCCCCATTTGTTGATTGCTGGTGCAACCGGCTCCGGTAAGAGCGTCTGCATCAACGCCATCATTGCAGCCTTCCTGCTGCAGAATACGCCGCGTGACCTCAAGCTTATCCTGATCGACCCGAAACGCGTCGAGCTGACAAACTATAACGGCATTCCTCATCTGCTGGCACCGGTGGTGGTCGAGACAGAAGAGGTCGTTGGGGCGCTGCGGTGGGCCCAGCGCGAGATGGACCGACGGTACAAGTTGTTCGCCGAAGCCCATACGCGAAATATCGGAACCTACAACAAGAAGATTTCTCGTCGGAAGGACGGCGAGGTATTGCCTTATGTGGTTGTGATCGTGGATGAGTTGGCCGATCTCATGATGGCAGCGCCGGACGAGGTCGAGCATCTGATCTGCCGGCTGGCTCAAATGGCCCGGGCAACGGGCATTCACCTGATCATCGCCACCCAGCGGCCGTCGGTAGACGTTGTGACGGGTTTGATCAAGGCAAACTTCCCGGCCCGAATCTCCTTTGCCGTCACAAGCGGTACGGATTCCCGTGTGGTGCTGGACACCGTCGGCGCGGAGAAGCTCCTGGGTGGGGGGGATATGTTGTTCCTGCCGCCTGATGCCAGCTCACCGCGACGGCTTCAGGGAAGCTACGTCTCCGATCGGGAGCTGAACAAGTTGACAGCTTTCTGGCGCGGTACCGGCTGGGAGACGGTGGGGAGCGCAGCGCTGGCTCCGTGGGCCGGCATGGTCGAGAGCCTGGACGAAGAGACAGATGAGATGTTGGACAAGGCCATCGAGCTGGTGCGCCAGCACGAGCGGGTCTCGACCTCGTTTCTCCAGCGCCGGCTGCACATCGGCTATCCCCGCGCGGCGCGGCTCATCGACGAGTTGGAGTCAATGGGAATTGTCGGGCCAGACGAAGGCGGGGGACTTGGCCGGGAGGTCCTCGACGCTAAAGAGTACGACGATCTGGACTACGGGGAAACTGGAGATTAGCAGAGCTGCCGGCAGCCTCTTGAACGATGCCTCAAGCCGTGCGCGTAGTGGCTCACCCTCCCAGTTCGACAATCAACTCATGGATGCGGTCCAGCCCCGACCGCAGGTAGTCGGGGGGCAGGCCGAAACTGATTCGCAGATGGTGATCCAGGCCGAAGTGGTCGCCCGGCACGATGAGCACGCTCTTCTCACGCATCAACTGTTCCACGAGTTCCGTCGAGTTGATGTCCAAATGATAGCGCACAAAGGCGATAGCCGCAGCCTGAGGCGGGATCAGGGTGAAGGTCCCCGCGTGGCTCTTCAGCCACTCGTCTAGAATGGGAAAACCTCGGCGGATGTACTCCCGTGTTCGCTGAATGAGGCGGGGCCGCACCTGGGGGGATAGCGCGATGGTTGCCAGCTTGTTGGCCAGCATCGTCGCGCTGATGGTAGTGTATTCGTGGCGCGCCCAGATCTCATCCACGGTGTCCGCCGGCCCCACCACCCAGCCAATTCGCAGCCCCGGCAGACTGTAGGCCTTGCTCAGGCTGTTCGTCGCCAGCACTCTGTCGTACCGACCCCAGAACGAGGGTGTCTGGGTATCGGCCAGGCGCTCCGCCCCGCTGTAGACCTCGTCGGCCAGGAGCCAGGCCCCAACCCGTTCAGCAGCAGCCACGATGGCGTTCATCTCGTCTGGCGTCAGAATGTAGCCGGTGGGGTTGTTCGGGTTGCAGACGGCGATGAGCTTTGTCTGGCTCGAGACGACATCGTCCAATTCGTCCAGGTCGGGCGCCCAACCCCGCTCTTCCTTCAGATGAAAAGACTTCACTCGCAGGCCGAAGTTGTGACCGATGCCCCAAATCTGCATGTAGTTGGGCAGCATGATGACCATCTCGTCCCCCGGCGCGAGAAGGGTCTGGACGGTGATGAAGTTGGCCTCGGCACATCCAACAGTGACCAAGACGTTATCGGGATGCGCCCCGGCGTACAGAGCGGCGATGTTTTCCCGCAATTCTGCAATGCCGTTGGCCTGGGGGTAGGTCAGCTCAGTGGTCAGCAGCTCCTCGATGATGGCCGGCTCGTCCACCAGTTCGCGAATCGTGACGGGGTGAGCACCGCTCTCTGATAAATTGTACTCGACGACGTTCTCCCATTTGGACATCATGCGTTCCATGTCAAAGGGTTGAAATGTGGTCATCTGCTTTTCCTCAACCTCCATTCATCGAGTGCATCCAAGAGACCCTCGCGGCGTTGCCCACTCGCTGATCTGATCTTTCTGTCGGGGCCGTTCATAATCCGCAATGCTGATCGATGATAACACAGGGTAAGGCCGGCGTCAAATATTGATGCCACGTAACTGCTCAGCCTGCCCATCAGGCCATGAATGATGAAGCTTGAGAGAATAATCAGGTAATGCGGGCGGCGGCTTTGCGCGGATTTCAGCCGTTGAGCCGCTGGATTTGACAATCCGGCGGGAGCAGGCGAACAGTTACGAGGTCACCTCCGGCGGTCGTGCGACATTTGACGAAGGACGTGGAGTCGGTTATAATAACCCGACCCGATGGCAGCACCCTATTCCACTTTCACACCGCTGCGAAATCGCCGTTGGCATGAATAAGTATCTGGCCGGCAACGGCCAATGCGATTGGCCTGCTACCCAGTTAACCCAGGGCTTATTCGCGCTAACAAATCGTCTCTACTCGGACTGTACCATCTGACCCCAGGCTGGAGAATCCATCCCAACATGTCTACACCGGGCGAACCGATATCGGTGACGGCTGTGCCGGCGCTGCCCTTTTCGGCTATCACCGGGCAGGAAACGGTAAAGCTGGCCCTGATCCTCAATGCAGTCGATCCCAAGATCGGTGGGGTGCTCATCCGAGGCCGGCCGGGCATGGCCAAGTCCACCTGTGCGCGCGCCCTGGCCAACGTTCTACCGCAGATTCACGGCGTGGCCGACTGCCCGTTCTTCTGTCCACCCAATCAGCCGGCTGAAATGTGCCCGGATTGCCGGGATCGACTGATGCGTGGCGAGCCGTTTGCGGTGACGCGCCAACCGATGCGGCTGGTAGAGCTGCCCCTGAACGCCACCGAGGACCGGCTGGTGGGGGGGCTGGATCTGGAACGGACGTTGCAAACTGGCCGGCCACAGATCTTAGCCGGCCTGCTGGCCCGAGCCCACCGCAGCCTGCTCTACATCGACGAAGTAAACCTGCTGCCCGACCTGCTGGTGGATCTGTTGCTCGACGTCGCGGCGATGGGCGTGGTCACAGTCGAGCGGGAAGGCGTCTCCCACACCTATCCATCCCGTTTCCTGTTAGTCGGGACGATGAATCCGGATGAGGGCGAACTGCGGCCGCAGTTCCTTGACCGCTTCGGTCTGTACGCCGTGGCCGAGCGGTTGACCCGTATCGAGGACCGGGTGGCCGTCCTGGAGCAGCAGCAGGCATTCGAGCGCGACCCGGCCGGCTTCCGACGGGCCTTTGAGCCGGACGAACATGCCCTACGAACCCGCATCCGCGCTGCGCGTCGGCTGCTGCCCGAGGTGGTGGTGCCGGCAGAGCTGCGCCGGGCGATTGCCCGATGGGTTGGCATCGAGCTGCAGGCCGACGGGCACCGGGGGGACCTGGTGGTTCACCGCGCGGCGCGGGCGCTGGCGGCGCTGGAGGGGCGACGTGAGGTCACGGTCGAGGACGTGACGCGCGTGGCTAAACTGGCCCTGCCTCACCGCATTCGGTCCAAAGCACTCGATCATGTCAGCGAGCAGTTGACGGTGCTCGTCGAGGACCGAGCCGGCGAATCGCCCGACGGTCCGCTGGAACTGGCCCAGATGGAGGATATGCCGGAGCCGGCTGAGGACCTGGACATCGACCTTCCTGTGGGCCTGGCCGGTGTCTCCCGTCGCATCCGTGGCGACGGGACTGTCCTGTCACTCAACACTGTCCTGCGTCTGCCCCGCGACCGGACGGTGCACAGCGACGCCGGTCGCCGGCACCAATCGCCCACGCTGCGGCGCAGTGGCCGGTCTGTTCGTAGCCGAATACAGCACCCTGTCACCGACCTGGCATTCGACGCCACGGTCCGGGCTGCTGCCCCGCACCAGCGGCCCCGAGGCTGGACGCCCGGGACAGGCCTGATCCTTCTGCCTGACGATTTGCGACAGAAATTGCGTGAGCGGAAAAGCAAGATCTTGCTCATTTTCACTCTGGATGCCAGTGATTCTGTCATGTCCCGTGAGCTGATGCGGGCGGTCAAGCGCGCCGTCGATGCCCTGTTGCTCGATGCCTACCAGAAGCGAGATCGGGTGGCCATGATCACCTTCCGCTTCGCCAGCGGACGGGTTGTCCTACCGCCCACGGCCAATCACACGCGGGCCCGGCGCTGTCTGGATGAGCTATGGGTTGGCGGACCGACGCCGCTGGCGGCAGGGCTGGTGGAAAGCCTGCGTCTCATCGAGCAGCAGCGCCACCGCGACCGACGCGTCTACCCGGTCCTCATTCTGATCAGCGATGGTTTGCCCAACGTCGATCTCCAGGGTGGGATGCGCGGCGATCAACCCGTGCGCGATGCCCTGGCGGCGGCCGACCGCATCGCTCAGGCCGGCATCCCGTCGGTGGTGCTCGATACCGGTCCCAACTTCACGCCACGCGGACGGGCCTATCCGGCTACCTCCCCCAACCAGCCGGCCGACGGGCTGTGTCGCGATCTGGCGCAACGCATGGGGGCCGCTTACTGGGTGCTGGCCCCACTGCAAGCCAACATGGTGATTGAAAGGGGGTGAGAATTCCACGTCAGACTGTCTGAACCGGGTCACCGATAACTCGATCCTATCTGAAGACCGCTCGAAAGTCCTGTAACGTTGTCAAGACACCATGAAGGAAAGGAGATCCCTTCTCATGAAGAGCAAAGCTGCTGTCCTGTACGGAGTCGATCAGCCGTTTCAGATCGAAGAGATTGAAGTTGATGACCCCAAAGAGCATGAAGTGCTCGTGCACCTCAAAGCCACCGGCCTGTGCCACTCCGACTGGCACGTCGTGGCCGGCGAGCTACCCGTGGAGCTCCCGATGGTCCTCGGCCATGAAGGGGCAGGCATTGTTGAGAAAGTCGGGTCTGGGGTGACCCGCCTCAAGGAGGGCGACCACGTCGTACTAACCTTCATCCCGTCGTGTGGCAAGTGCTGGTTCTGTGTCAACGGCCAGAGCCAACTGTGTGATCTGGGAGCCCACATCCTGGCCGGCCCCCAGCTCGACGGCACCTACCGCATGCATAGCGGCGATCAGAGTCTGGGCCAGTTCTGCCTGATCTCCACCTTCAGCGAGTACACCGTCGCGCCCGAGGGCTCGGTGGTCAAGATTGATGACGACCATCCGCTGGACCGGGCATGCCTGGTGGGTTGCGGGGTCGCCACCGGGTTCGGCGCGGCCGTCAACCGGGCGAAGGTGGAACCCGGCAGCACTGTCCTGGTTATCGGCTGCGGTGGTATCGGCACCAATGCTATTCAGGGGGCCCGGGCTGCCGGCGCACGGATGATTATCGCCTGTGACATCCACGATAGCAAGCTGGAGAAAGTGAAACAGTTCGGTGCAACCCACACTATCAACAATGAAAGAGAAGACCTGATTGAGCGGGTCATGGAACTGACCAACGGTCTGGGCGTGGACTACGCCTTCGAGGCCATCGCCACACCGGTGACTATCGGCCAGGCCTTCGATGCCACGCGCAAGGGCGGCACCACCGTCGTGATCGGCCTGACCCCCTACAACCAGGAGACGATCCCGGTAAACCCGTTCAACATGGTACTCTTCGAGAAATCCGTGTTGGGTACGCTCTACGGCTCGTCTAACCCGCAGACCGACATCCCGCGCTACCTGAACTTGTACCGCGCCGGCCATATCGACCTGGACGGGCTGGTGACGAAAGAGTACAGTCTGGAGCAGATCAACGAGGGCTACGCCGACATGTTGGCCGGCCGCAACATCCGGGGCGTCGTCCGGTATTGGTAGTTTCTGGAGACTAGAGACTCAGTAGATCCAAGAATGCTCTAGCTGGACCACAGTCCAGCGGCTAAAACGCGGACTGTGGTCCGCTTTGAGCTCAGAATTTGGATCTACTGAGACTAGAGATTGGAGATTGGATCGAGCTTCCC
>CAZHMV010000085.1:0-23031 GCA_964532665.1 uncultured Anaerolineales bacterium | reverse complement strand
ATCCATCAGGAAAGAAGCCAGGCCGTTGTCCAGATCAGGGTCCACATCCCCGGCCGCCAGGGGAACCCCCCAACTGACATCCAGCGCCCGATCCTGCCCTGTGGTGTCGGCCACCTCGCCGTGCACCGTGATGTGATCGGCCCGGGCGGTGTAGGTGACGGTGATGGTCAGGCCATTGGTAAGCGTGGCCCTTTGCTGCAAGCAGCCACCCTGGCCTGGACAGGGGGCGACCACGCCGGCCAGGGGGAGATCGGACTCCGGGCTGGGCACGAAGGCCACATCATCCACCCACAGGGTTTGGTCGCTGATACGGGCGCCGAGGATGGCGCGGGCCTGCCTGGCAGCGGCCGGCGCTGTAACCTCGCCACGGAGGAGTCGCCAGTGATAGGCATCGGCGTGCAGTGGTGCAACCAACTCCGGCGCGCCCAGAGACGTCCCGGCTGCGTCCAACCACACGACGTAGATACCGTTGCCGGCCTGAAATTCCTGCCAGATGTTCATCTGCATCAGCGGCGGCGTGCCCGTGGGGTAAGTGACATAGCCGGTGCTGCTGAGGAACCAGGCGGAGAGCCGGTAACGCTGGCCGGCGGTGACGGTGATGGGCTTACTGGCGTAGCCCGCCACCGCCGTGGGCGTGAGAGTGTTGGTGAAGGCCAGGGCGTGGTCCCCGCTGTGGGTGGGGGAAAGAACAACCCTCACTTGCAGACCCTGGTTGAGGGCTTCGGCCCAGTCGTCGAGGCCAGACTCGAAGCCGGGGTTGAGCACCAGGTTGGGGCTGATCACCTGCCCGGCCTGGCTGAGATCGCGCAGGACGAGGGCCGGCGCCGGGGCCGAGGCCAGCTCCTGACCGTCGATTTGCAGGCTGGATACCTGTCCGTCGGCGGAGAGAGAAAGGGCAAGGCCATCGGTCGTGGCCAGCGTGTGGTCGGCAGCGGACTGGGCCTGCCCGGCGAGCATCGTGCACAAGACCAGGATCAGCAGAGCTGCCAGTCCGACAGCTGACATCAGACGGATGTACATAACAATTCTCTCCTTTCTCTGTTGCTACTCAGGCTGGCCTCGGCGAGCGAGAGCGAGCGAGCAATGAATTGCCCGCCTGCTTCTATGAAAATAGCGCCCTGGCCGGCCCCCCGACCGCGCCAGTACTCATTTTCATTCATGATTCAGACCGGCGCCGCCGATTGCGACGCCTACTGCGAAACCCGTTAATGAAGATTGAGAAGATAATTCGGGTACGGGCGACTCGGCTCCGGCCGGCCTCGGCGAGCAATGAATTGCCCCCTTCGACTGGCTCAGGACGTCGCGCCTGCTACTGCGAAACCCGTTGAAACGGGTTGCGAGCGCCAGATCCAACGCGCAGAGAGTGCGTTTCTAACGCACTTCGCGGTATCAGCCGGCGAATTCATTCGTCGGCGCGCCGGCCGGGCGAGTTGCCGCGTTACCGGATTAAATTCTCAAGGTTCATCATTCGTCGGCGAGCTGCCGGGCGGTCGTCGCATTGCCAGATTAGATTCTCAAGATTCATCAACGCACTTCGCAGCATCAGGCAGCGAATTCATCAGTCGACTCGGTGGCAGGCTGAGTCGTACGGCGTTCAAAGCATTCACGATCCGGTGACGATTCATGAACGATCGCGGGTTGCGATGCCGGCCAGCCAGCCGAAGCCGGGCCGGTCGTTGATCACGGAAAGGAAGTAGAACTCCCTGAGCGGTTGAACAGAGATCGTCGTTGGTGGCGTGCTCGGGTTCGTCGCGGTGATGGCGAGGGCGCCGTGCGCATCGGCCAGGCGGGTCAGCGTGACCTGCTTGAAGCGGGTCGGGGTGGCCGAGGGCGTAAGGGCCAGATCCAACGGCCCTTCGGCGTTGCTCCAGACGGCGATAATGTCCTCATCCCCTCGCGTGAAAAGCTTGTAGACCAGAGCGGAGTAGTCGGCGTCGGTCAGCGGCGCGTCCCAGGCGTAGACCGGCGTCGCCCCGGCCAGGTGCTTCACCATCAGGTTATACGGCGTCGGATCGGAGGGAGCGAAGATGAACTCCATGCCCAGGAAGCGCTGGTGGGCATTGATGACCCCAATGCGCAGCCCGGCCATCGCCTCGCGAGCCGGCGTGGTGGCATCGTTAGGCTCCCCACCGAAATTGTCGTGGAAGCCGGCGTGTAGTTCGGTATCGAACAGGTAGAAGCGATCCAGCACGCCCAGGTCCCCGGCATCGTGCAGGAGCAGGCTGGCGTCAATCTTTTCGTCTATTCCCCTCCACGTGTCCTGGGCGTGGATCGGCCGGCCGGCGGGGGTAGTGTAATCCTCGAAGGGTGGGGCCGTTTCGCAGCCCGCAGGCAACCACCAGGGGTCGTTGGGGTCCTGGAAGTAGGAGCAGTCTACCGGGTGGGAGAGCCAGTTGGGCCAGGGCAGGGGGAACTGGTGGATCATGAGAGCCACGTTGCCGCGATCCAGCAGGCCGTGTTCGATCATGTAGCGGGTGGTGGCGGTCAGGTCTTCGCCGGACTTCTCGAGAGCGCCGGCGACCAGCAATGCGTCGGGGTTGGCCTCTGCCATCGCCTCGGCCGCGACGATGGCGGAGGTGGACAGAAACGGCCCGTAGACCTGCGCGAACTCCTGGCTGTCGTGGCCCAACTCGCAGGCCGGCTGGTTGGGGCCGCTGGTGGCGTCGCAGGGTGGTCCGCCCGGGTCGAGGCAGGGACACAGGTAGAAGCCGTAGCAGGGCTCATTGCCCGTCTCGATGAAGCGCAACTCGGGGGTATAGCGGGCGGTCAGTTCGCGCACGTAGGCGCCGTATTGTTCCAACAGATAGGTGTTGTCTGGATCGTAGAAGCCGCGCGAGCCGTCCGGGTTGGTGTAGGCCGGACAGGTCATCCAGCCGAAGTTGCCGTACAGGATGCCGGTGAACAGAGGCGAGTAGTCGCGCTCCTGTGGGGAGAGGTCGTCGAAGGTCCAGTCCAGCCCATCCCACAGGTACCGCCCGGGCTCGATCTGGACCTGTCCCCACCCGCCCACACTGCGCAGGAACTGCGAGGCATAACGCTGCATCTGGGGAGCCGCATGGCGGGTGTGGGCGTCGGCCTCGGGGTCGCGGATCTTCAGGATGGGGTGGCAGTGGCAGGAGTCTTGTTGCCGGGCGCAGAGGATGTCGCGGGTGCTGCCGGGTGGATCACCCTCGGTCGTGGGACAGGAGCCACAATTCGGCCCCCAGACCTGAATGAACGGTGCCGGTGGCCCGTCATAGAAGGGCTGACTGTGAACGCCGAAGAGAGCGGTGCGTGGTTGAATGGCCGGCTGGATGGCGATGGTGGTGCTCACCACGTCCGTGTTGCCGTAGGACAGGTTGCCAAACTGTCCTACGGAGGTGAAGCTCAGGTTGAGGGGGTGAGCGCGCATGCGCAGCGTTTGCAGCTTCAACTCGTTATGCTGCGCTGTCAGTTGGCCCACGGTGAAGGCGGGTGACTCGCCGGGTTGTGCGGCCGTCACGTCGTTGACAAACGTGTGGATGAGGGTCTGCGCGCTGACGGTGATGGGGCGGTGATAGTTCTGCACCTCGACCGGCAGATAGGTCACGTGGCCGACGGTCAGCGGCACGGTAGCCGGCGCTGAGAGCAGATCCAGCCCACCGGGTCCGTCGGCCAGGACAATGGCTGCCGGCGCAGGCGTTGGTGTGGGCGTGGGGGTAGGCGACGGCGTCGCTGTCGGCGTGGGCCAGGGCCGGCGCCAGTTGGCGACCACCAGCGGCAGGTAGACACGACAGCCTAGCTGGGAGGCCGTCGCCTCAATGTCCTCCACGTCACCCACCCCGTTGCCGTTGGCATCGCCCACGCACGCCTCTTGCGACGGCGCGCGCATTTCCACAAACGTGACCGAGTGGGGCGGGAGGGTCAGGGTCGCCAGGGGAACCTGCGCCGGCTCCTCCCTCAAGACGACATTCCTGGGGTCATGCTCGTTGTCGGCATCGTAGGAATCAGCCGAAAGCCGCCACAACTGGGCCGAGGAGGGAGTGAACCCGGTGATCTGAAGGGGAGTGGTGAGCTCAGTCGTCTCTGCGTTGTTGACTACGGCGATGCGCAGCGTCTGACCATCGGGGGAAAGGGCCGCGGCCGCCCCCAGGAAGGGAACGGTCATGTCGTACGCCGGGGCCGTGGGGGAGGTGACAGTGGTGGAGATCACCCGGCTGCCCGTCCAGGACGAGAAATCCTGGAAGACGTAGCCCATGGGCGCGGTGCTGTAGTTGGTCTGGCTGCGGATCAGAGCGAGATTGCCACCATGCAGGGCAAACTGATTGGCATAGGCCACCGGCGCGCTCTCGCCGGCGTTCAGCAGGCGAATGAACCACTCGGCGGCGATGACGCCGCCTTCCAAAGTGCGGTTGGTGTGCCAGTAGTTCTCGCTCAGAAAGACGTTCCACTCGGTCACGCCGATAGACAGTGTCGTGGTAACCTCGACGCTCTCCATGTACTGGTGCACCCTGTCATAGGTCTCGGCCAGGTGGGCGACGCGCTCGGTTGCGATTTGACGCCGGGCGTCATAGGAGCCATACGCATGGGTCGGGAACGAGGCATTGTACTGGTGCCGAACGTAGAAGTCCATCTCCGCGAAGATCTCCCGCATGTGCACGGTATCGGTGATGGGGTCGCCATCGAGGAAGGGGAGCACCGCCGCGCCGATCTGGATGGGGACGGAGGAGGGTGCAGCGCGCATGGCACGCGCAAAGTCCAGGAAGCCTTCGTGGCCGTAGGTGGTGTATTCGACCAGGAAGTAACTGCCGGCGGGAGGCACCGCGCCGTGAACCCCATCACCGAAGCGCAGGATACCGGCTTCGGCGTCCAGAGTGAAGACTTTGGCATCCGGTGGTTGGGTGCTCAAGTCTGACACTTCAACCCACTCCTCGAAGACACGGTTCTCCACATCATCCTGGCTGGTGGCCCAAAAGACCCGCACGTCCCGTACCGGCGGAAAGCGGAGGGTGTAGCTCTGATTCGGCTCACCGTTCTTCACGGGGAAGAAGTCCCCCTTTGCACCCAGGGGGTCGTATTCCTGGCTCGAGGTGTTATTGTAGAAGCCGCGCCGCTCCTCCTCCCCGCCGAAGAAGTACTTGAACGGGTTTTCCGCCGTCCAGGAATAGTACCACATATGAGGCTGGTTTTCCTCATTGCCGATCTCAAAGAAGCGCACGTTGAGGGGATCGGTGAATCCCATAGCCGCGCGCTGTGCGCCCCAGGGGGAGTCGGCGGGGCCGTTGAGGAACTCCACCAGGTTGGCCGCGTCCTGGGCGGTCATGGTGCCGAAGTTGACGGTGATGCTGGGCTCGGCGCCGATGTCACGGGTGAACTGGATCATGCGGGCGATGTCCACCCGGTCGGGGTTGTGGACGCGCCGGCCGGGCTTGATGATCTCGTCCCGTTTCCAGTCGTAGGCATCGGCGTTGTTGCCGCCGGGCCAGCGGATGAGGGAGACGCCGATCTGGCGCGAGGCGTCTACGAAGGTGGGGTTCTCCACCGTGTCGGCCGCCGGCGCATTCTGCACCAGGTTCGTCCCCCACAGGCTCCTGCGGATCACCATGCCGGGCCGGGTGGCGTCGATGGTGATGGTGGCGTCGGGGCTCTGAGCGGCTACGCGGTGCAGGTCGCCGGAACCGCCCCCACCGAGAGCGACGACGAGCACGAACAGGCCCAGACCTTGACGTACGATGACTGATAGCCGTTCACGGACCACGCGGCCGATCTGACGCAGGCTCTCCCAGGGCAGGAAGTAGACGAGCAGGACAGCATACAGGGCGAACACGCCGGCCTGCATCAACGTCAGCGCCATCAGAAGGAAGACCAGGAAGGTCATGCGTAACAGGTCTTTGCCGAACAGGGGCTTGCCCAGGTCAGTGAAATCGACGGTGCAGGCATCCCGAACATAATCGGGCAGGTGCGCCAGGCCGCTGGTGATGAGGAAGGGCCAGCGCTGACGTGCGGCATGGGCAATGGCGGCCGGCACGCCGACGAACAGCGCCGGCATGTCTGCCCCCGTAGCATCCCAGGCCGCGAAGGCGAAAACGGTGTCCAGAAAGGCCGCAAACACGAGGTAAAAGAAGAGCAAGGCCAGTGGGTAGAGCAGCAGCGACTCTCGGTCACCCTGAGCCACCTGATAGACGGCCAGGTAGATCAGGCCCAGCACCAACCCTGCCAGCCAGAAGCTCCAGGCCAGGTCTTCCGCGGACCACTGTTCATACGTGGCCACGAGCACGGTCGCCAGGAAGCCAATCAGCCGTAGCCAGGGCTGCTGCCGTTGCAACCAGGAATCCCCTGAAAAGATGATCTTCGCCATGAGTAATCGTTCCTCCAGGTCTGAAATATCTGCGTGGAACGGGCTGTGACCGTCCCGGCATTGCTGTGTGCAAACTGGAGCGCCGCGTCGCCGCTATGGGTAGGCGAGACAACGACATTCACATCCAGGCCACTGTTTGCGTACCGCACCCAGCCGGCCGGCCCATCCTCAAAACCGGGGTTGGCGACCAGGTTTGGTGCCACAACAGAGCCGGCATCGCTCAGGTCCCGCACCAGCAGGGCCGGCGCAGGCACAGAAACCAGATCACCGCCGGCGATTTGCGCGCTGGTGACCTGGCCGTCGGCTGAAAGACTGACGGATAGGCCATCGCTCGTTGACAACGTGTAGTCGGACATGGGCATGGACTGGCCGGCAAGAGCCGTACACAGACCCAGGATCAGCAGAACGGCCAAGCCAAAAGTGCAACACCAATGGGCCAACATCGACGCGGTCTCGTCAAGGGTCACGCTCCAGCTCCGCCGTGATGTCCGTGACGATGCCTGAACAGACGCGTACGTCGTACTCGGTGACCGCGTGCTCTGGTGATTCGATGGTCAGATGCGCCGGTCCCTGCGGGGCGCTCGTGAAGAATTCGCCGCTGGCGGATGAGTGCAGTGTTTCACCGTCCAGAGTAATGGTGGCTGAGCTGATCGGCCGCCCCGAGTTCCTGTCCAGCACCCGCCCCCGGATGAAACCGATGCCGTTGGGTTCGGTGAGCACCGGCTCGATCCAGACAGTGCCCATCTGGTCTGCACTCTGTGGGTCGTTTTCCTCCAACCAGATCCGGTCGAAGATGTGGTCGCGGACCGCGTCGGAGTCCGCGGTTCCCCACCAGTTACGGCGCATCTCCACGTCATACCCACCATCGTCGCCCCCAACGCCGCTCACCCAGAATGCCAGGCTCTCCGGAGCGAGCAGGTTGTTCTGTTCGACAACAATAGTTGGGTCCCCCCAGTTGTGGTCGAACCCCGTCAGCGCCCCCCGCACCGTGTTGCCGCGCACCGTGGTGCTCGTGACGAAGTGTCCTGGATGGAGTTCATACGGTGCTTCAAACGTGTACTCGATCAGGTTGTTGGTGATCTCGTTACCCCCATGAAATGGCTGCACACCACTGCCTGAAATCGAGTTCCTGAGATAGTTGTCGTGAAAGGCCACGTTCCCGGCCGCGGGAAAACCACCGCCAACGCCGCGATAGCCGTTCTCGAAGATGTTGTGCTCCACCACGATTTCGGGAGGGAACGACAGATCCTGCACCTCCGATTCGATGATGGGACCCGCGGTGTACCAGAAACGGAAGGTGTTTCCCCGAATCGCAATGCGGTCGATGCGGGATGCGGGCGAGCGCAGGCTCATCTTGATAGCGCCGCCTGCGCCCTGCTCGATGCGGTTGCCGATGATCTCAAGCGTCCCGTAGTTGCCGGCGCCCAGCTCAAAGCGAAGCCCGTAGACGTTGACTTTGCGGATGACGGAATATGCGATCCGATGGGGCGCGGCGTCCACGCCCTTGATGCCATCATCTGCGTACTGAATCCTCACGTGCTCCAGCACGGAGGCGTTCGCTTCCTCGCCGGAGAAATACAGACCTCCCCAGACCTGGTTCGGCCTCCCGTGGGTGAAGACGGTCTCCGCGTCAGGCGTCCCCACAGCATTCAGCACACCCTGGACGGAAATGGGGCCTTCTCCTTGGACGTAGACCGTTACCCCCGGCTCAATGGTCAGCGTGGCCCCCCTCTCGATGACAAGGTCACTGACGACGTAGGGGGAAGCGGCACGTGTCCACGTCACCTGGTCCCTGATGATTGCTTCCGGCCGGGTGTAGTTCTCGGTGGTGAGGTAGTCGTCCTCCGGGTCGAGGGAGGTCGCCGGCAGCTTCAGGATCTTGTAGATACGATTGGTATACCAATCGTAGACCCAGAGGTTGCTGTCGGACCAGGCCAGACCGAACGGCTGCTGCACAATGGAGTAGCGATCCAGGAGAGCAAAGCTGTTTGTATCTCGCCTGTCAATGAAGCCACCGCCCCGGTTAGCAACCCAGAGATCGCCCCCGTGGAAGGCCATACCGGCCGGGGAGAAAGTGTCAGGCATGTGGAAAGTCTCCGCTACCTCGAAGTCCGTCTTGTTGTGTCTGTGAATAGTACCATCCAGGGCCGACCAGATGAACTCCCCATCCCACGCGATCGCCTTCAGGTGATGAAGGTTCGGCGCGCCGATCTCCCCCTCGTTGATCCACAGATCCGCCCCGAGCTCTGGGTCCGTCATGTCGTGACGGATGAGGTCACCCCAGTGGACTGACCAGAGGTTGTTGCCATCCCAGGTGAGGTCCCTGGCCTGCATGAAGGGATCGCGGCGGACCTTGACCGTGTCGATGATCGTGAGACCGTCCTCTCCCTCCCGGACCTTGTAGAAGACCCCTTCGAAAAGGTCGGCCATCCACAGGTCATCGCCGGCCCAGGCCAGTGAGAGGGCATGCGAAGCGGGACTTTCGTAGGCAACCCAGTACTCGTTTGCCTCCACCACGGGCAGCTTCGAGGGTGGCTGGGGGGTGGGGGGCGTGCCACATCCGCCCGGGCCGGTGCACTCGCATGCCGGCGTGGGACCCAGTGTTGGGGTGGCGGTGGGCCACGGCTGGTGCCAATTCGTCACCACGATGGGCAGGTACTGCACACAACCCGGCTCGGCAGCGGTGGCCTGGATGTCCACCACGTCGCCGATGCCGTTGGCATTGGCGTCGCCTACGCACTGGGAGGCCGGCAGTGTTGGCGTGGGTGTCGGAGTGGAAGCGGCGGCCTCCAATGCAGCGGAGCCCTGGTTGTCGTGGCGGTAGCGGGGCCAGATGGCGTCGCCGTAGCCGGTGAGGCCCGTGTTCTCGATGATGTTCAGCGTGCCGTCCTCCTGCACCACGTACACCACGCCCTCGTGAATCACCGGGCTGGTGAGCACGCGGGCCGGAGAGGCCAGGGCGTACTCGCGCACCAGGTCGCCGGCGAGGGTGTAGATACCCAGGCGGCCATCGGTGGCGAAGAGGGCGTACTGATCGTCGGCCAACGTGGGGGAGGCCTGCGCCCAACTACCCGGCACCTCGGCCAGGGTGGTGGCCTGGCAGGCTGGCGTCACCCGCAGCAGTTGCCCCCGGCGGGTGTTCGCCGCGTCGGGGATGCTGACCGTGATGTAAGCGTTGCCGTCCCGGTCCACGGTGGGCGCTGAGTAGAAGCCCACGGCCTGGGTCTGCGGCTCGAAGTCAAACTCGAGGCGACACCGTTCCTCCAGGTCCAGGTTCAAGCGGTAGAGGGCGACTTTCAAGCGGCTGTCGTTGGGGCGCACATACTGCACCCACAGACCACTGCCGTCGGGCACCACCTCGCCGGAGACGGAATCCTCATTCGCACCCTGGTAGGGCAACTTGTAGCAGGCGAAATCACCGGGGTCGAAGGTGGCCAGCACGTTGAGGTTCTTATCAGTCTTGATCACCGAGCAGCCGTAAAGGTACTCGGTCTCATCGCCGCTCTTCTCCCCCACCGTTTGCGCGGCGCTGCCGATGTACAGGTATTGGCCGTCGGTGGTCAGGCCGGTGCCCAGCCAAGCCCGGAAACCGACGTCCGTGTTCAGAGTATGAGTCACATTGCCCGTGCTGTCGATGGCGAAAACCGCGCCGCAGTTGGGGTTGATGGGGTTCTGGCAGGAATCGTTCGGCGTGTTGACCGTGCCGAAGTAATAGAGGCCGTCCAGGAATACGCCCGAGCCGTCGCTGGTGCTCTGCACCGACACCTTCTTGCGCAGGGCGAAAGTCTGCGGATCGAGCATGAAGACCGTGCCGCCGAAGGTGGTGTTCCAGTACAGCGTGTCCTGGTCGGGCTGGTAGAGAAGGGGAGCTTCTCCAGCACCATCATCTCGCAGGATGTACAGGCGGCCGTCCCGGAGGTTGTAGCCGAAGAGGCTGTGTTGATAGGCGCTGTTACCGCTGCAGTTGCGCGAGTGCTCGTGCATGGGGTACACCAGCCAGTCGCCGACGATGATAGGCGTGGCAGTGAGATTGGCGCAGTCGGTAGTGGGAATGCGCACGTAGCGCACCGCGCCCTGGGTGCCATAGGTGGCATCGGGCACCAGTGTAAAGGGCTGAGGTGTCGGTGTCACGGTCGGCGTTCCACTCACGGCGGTCGGCGTGGCTGTGGCAGTGGGGGTCGCGGTGGGCATTTGGTAGTTGGCCACGACATCGCGTGTCGTCTGCACCTGTACACCATATTGCTGCAAGAGCTGGAACAGCGGTTCGATCTGGTCGAAATAGTTCTCGATGGTGTCGTCGCTGATCACGATACCCATCACCTGATCGGGCGTGGCGTCCTGCAGCCCTTGCTCGATGTCCGCCAGGGTGACCGCCGCGTCCCCCAGGTGCGCGATGGCGTAGCCGGCGTTGGTGACTTTGGTGACGGTGTGGCCGTTGTAGGTGGCCTGGATGGGCACACTGAGCAGGTCGGTTTTGGCGGGCTCCGCGCCGGCCTTGGTGGCATAGTACAGCACCCCAGCGGGCCAATCGATGTCCGCGTCGGACATGCCGGCGGAGACGATGGGGTTGGCAGCCAGGGGGTCGAGAAGGGCCATGAGTGCAGCCATGTCGCCTTTGTACACACCTGGGATGGCATACCAGCCGTCGGTGCGGATAAGGTCGGGCCGGTTCGTATACCAGTCGAAGAACTTGTGGGTGGGGCCGTGGTGGTGCAGGGCGATCTCGTGTCCATTGACCTCCCAGGCCAGGACCGTGGCGGTCAGGTCGTTGTCGTAGACGTACTTCGCCCAGGGGGCCGAGAACTGCAGCGAAACCTTGGCGCCGTAGCTGTCAGCCAGGGCCATGAAGTCCTCCAGTTTGGGCCACAGTTGCCGAAGGCGGTTCTCACGGCTCACTTCCAGGTGGAAAGCGACGAACACGCCCTGGACGTCGGTGCTCTCCTGTGTGGGCGACTGTCCCAGCGCCGGGGTTTTGTTCGACAGACCAACCATAATGATCAGTACGGTGAGCAGGATCACCAAGGAAAAAGATCTCCATTTCATGGTTAGATTCTCCCTTCTCTGGTAAGTAAGCTTCCTTAGAGGGTGTCTGAAAATTCGGAAAGACCCTAAGGGTTTCCACCAATACCCCTTATGTACCATCACTCCTGGCAATCTGGAGGGCCTTTTGCCGCAGATTGCTCTCGAAAACCCTTAGGGTCTTCGCCGCTCCAGGAATATTCAGACACGCTCTTAGAGGGTGTCTGATCTGCTCTAATTCGTCCTCAGAAACTCTGCCTCCCCGTCCTTCGTCCAGCGCGCCAGCAGGTTGTCGAATTGGTAGCCCCACTCGTCCGGCCCGGCGGCCAGGCGAGTGGCAGCAGTGAAGTTGCCCACGGTCCGGGATGTGGTCAGATAGCTGTAATAGGACGGCCGAGGCTGATGGTTCACGTCCACCAGGGCGCGTACCGTTTCCAGCTTGCCCTGAGCCGCGCGGATGCTGTAGTAAGGCAGGTAATAGACCTGCTGCGCGCCCTCACCCAGGGCGGTGAGCAGCAGCTTGGGTACATCGCGGGCGTGGGTTTCGGGGTCGTAGGTGGCGTCGTCGTGCCAGGCGTAGCCAATCTCCCAGACCTCGATGGGCCACTCGCCGCCGTTCGCGCGCATGCGGGCCTTGATCCAGTCCATGACCGGCACCAGCAGGTCCCACGCCTCGTAGTAGTGGAGCTGATAGACGTCGGGCCGGGGCTGCATCTGGAAGTGCCAGCCCATCACCGCCAGGTCCTGCTGGGTTTCCGGGTCGTTCAACAGCGCAACCAACTCGTCCTCGTCTTTCACGGGCTCGAAGCCACGGCGAGCCGTGTAGCGGTTGAGCCACTCGATGGCCCCTGCGACATCACCCTGATCATACAGGTCGCGAGCGATGGCCACGCCGTAGCTGAGGCTGGTCATGCCGAAGTCCACCACCAAGGCGTCCGGGTCTGCATCCTTCACTGCCTGGTAGCCCACCGGCCACAGGGCCTGGTAGTCGTCCAGCGTGCCGGCCCAGTACGCCGGCGCGTTCACCTCATTCTCGATGGCGTAGGCCCGCACGCGACCGCGGTAGCGACTCACCGTGGTGTACACCCAGTCGTAATAGTCGTCCAGGCTGACCGGGGGCTGCGAGCCACCTTCCGGGCTGGTGGCGTAGCCCACCCCCCAGTGCCCCTGGCCGGCTACCAGCTTCAGACCCAGGTCCACGCCACAGGCGTCGGCATCGTCCACCACCGCGTCCAGCAGGTCGAAGGTCCACTGATCCTGCGCCGGCTCGATCCCCTGCCAGGGCACCACCAGCCAGGTAGCCTGAGCCCCGACGCCCTGGGCACGATCGCAGTTGAAGGTGTAGATGTCTTCCCCGGTGTTGGTGATGCCGAAGCGGTGTGTGGAGCGCGGACACGACCCTGTGTTCTCATCTCGCCGCAGGATGATGCCACTCTTTGCCGGCAGCGTGATCTCGCTCACCAGGGAGCCGTCGTTGCCCGGGTCCACCCCACAGATGCGCCGCAGGGGCGGGTCGAAAGTGACGGTGCCGTCCCCGGCGCTGTAGAGGGCCACGCCGTGTTCGAAGTCGCGACGGTAAACGCCAGACACCCCCGGCACCTCGTACCCAGGGCCGAGGGCCTGGCCCAGCCAGCCCAGGTAGTCGCTGCGCCCGCTGCCCGTGTACAGCGGGTGGTCCGCCGCATAGCCGTAGGGATCCACGCTGAATTCGTCGAACCAGTCCTCCGGCTGACCCGCCCATCCCGACGGGTCCTCGTCCAGCGCTAGAATGCGCGTGGCATGCGCTCCGGTGTGGCCGTAGTAGCCGTCGCCCAGCGCCAGGGTGAGGGCCATGATGTGGCGGTGCTGCTCAAAGTTGTGCTCGTAAAGCGCGTTGCGGTCCCGCTCCCTGACCAGAACGTAAGCCGGCTCAGCCAGGTTGCCCGGTGTGAAGAGGTCCACGTACTGCTGTACGGCATCGGGGTACGGTTCCTGGAACCCGCCGTTGAAGTCCTCGAATTGCCGGCCGTTGTGGTTTGGCCTCGGTAAGCCGTTGAAATGCCCGTTCTTGATGACATAGAAATGCCGGCCCATGGCCGCAGCCGCTTCCTTCAGCCGCCGGGCGTACTCTTCGTAAACCACCGGCACTTGGGCGTTCACCTCGGCCAAGTCATCCACCTGGCCGTCCAGGTTGAGATCGAGATGATAGCCCTGTGCACCGGCGGGATCACCCAGGCGAAAGCCGTATGGCTTCCAGTCATCGCCGTCCGCATCCATGATCACCCCATCCACCAGCCAGGTCTCGTCGGCCGCGCCCAGCGGGTAGCGCGAGGGCATCAGGATTTCGGTGACGTACTCGGCCGCCGCGTCTACCCAATCGGTACCGTCTACCACCAGTTGCCCACAGCCCCAAGACTGGCCGTCCAGGCAAAAGCGGTTCATGAGAAAGGCCGGCGAGCCGAAGCCCTGCGAGGAGTGAGGCACGATGCCGGCACGGCTGCCGGCCGCGTAACGCTGCGGGCGGCCATAGATGGCGCGCTTCGGTTGGCCGTTCACGAACTTCACCGCCACCGTGACCTCCCCTGTTTGGGCGTCCAGGCTCTGAATGGCCATGATCTCCACCGTGCCCCGACCGGCGCCGGCCTCATTGTCGAAGAAGCTGAGGTAATACCAGTCGTACTTGTCGGCCGGAAGCCAGTAGTCCAAACCCAGCTCGTTGCCGCCCCGCACGCCCCAGTCCCGCCAGCGTCGCACGTCCTCCGGCCGGAACTGGAAGGTGAGCGTGGAGGTCTTCGTCACTGGCTCCTGAAGTTGGATCAAAGGTGTGTACGCGAACCAGCGGGGGCTGAGCCGGTCGATGAACCAGCGCTGGGGGCTGTTCGTGCCGTAGCCGAAGTGCAAGGCCTCGATGTGCTCCAGACCCCGGTGGGCGAAGATGGTCAGGTTCGGGTTGCGTTTCTTCGCTTCGTAGACCGTCACCTGGGTGATGGTGCCGCGGCCGGGATGGCTGAGGTTGTAGGTGGTGTCGGACCACGAGCCGACGCCCTGCCGCACGCCCAGGTCGAAGCCGCCGGCGCTGCCATCAGAGTACAGCGCGCCGGTGGTGATAGTCCCGTAACGGCTAAGCGCGTCGTAAGCGGCTTCGTCCTCGGGGACAAGGCTGAAAAGGTTGGCGTGAAGGCGCGGGTAGCGGGCGGAGGTCGGCGTGGGGGTTGAAGTGGGAGTAGGCGTGGGCCAGGGCTGGCGCCATTTCGCGACCACCAGGGGCAGGTAGACGTGGCAGCCGAGATCGGCGGCCGTGGTCTGGATGTCCACGACGTCACCGATGCCATTGCCGTTGGCGTCGCCCACGCACTGGGAGGCCGGCGGTGTGGGTGTAGCCGGCGGCGTGGCCGTCGGAGAGGGCGTAGGTGTCGGGGTTGGCGGGGCCACGCCGCCGCTCACCTGGAGCACCCGCGTTTGTCTCGGTCCCAGCGTCAGGTCAACGACGATGTCCCCACCCACCACGCTGAACGGAATGGTCTGGGTGATGGCAATGTCGGTGATCACAGCACTGGCCGGCTCGGTCAGACCCAGCGGGGCAGTCTCGACCGTGATCGTGGCAGTGCGAGTGAGGTCGGTGCGGTTGTGCACCGTAAAGTGGATGTCTGTTTGAGTTCCCCTGAGTTCCCCTGAGGCCTCCGCCGAGGCGTCGGCCGAGGCGTTCCCCAGAACTCGGAGGAACTCGGAGGAACTTGAGGGAACTCGGAGGAACTGGGGCGCACTTTGGAGGACCCCGGAGGCCTCGGGGCCGCCGAAGCGTTCGATCCAGACGTTGTCGCTGTCTGCCCGGGCGTAGGTGAGCGGTTCCCAGCCGGCAGACCAGTACTGCCGGACCAGTTCCACGGTGTCGGTGACAATCTGCTCAGCCTCCGGCTCCCAACTCCCGCCATTGGGTCCGTGGTGGGAAAGCACACCGTAAAGCAGGGCCATCTGGCTGTAAGTGTAGGCCTCGGTGGCGGTGAGTCCGTCCGTCTGGTTGGCGAAGAGGTAGGGCCGGCCATAGGCGATGGCCCGCCGGTAGTCCAGAATCTCCGGGTTGAAGTTCTGTCCCTCACCGTTGCCCTTCAAGTTTCCCTCGCTGCCGAAGGCGTCGATGTACTCGGCCAGATAGTTGGGGTTGCCCAGCCCCCAGAAGTTGATGGAAATCGCTCGATCGGTGCCCCAGTTGGTGTCCAGGTAGTCGCGCAGGAAGGCCAGGTACTCGCGCAGGGCGAAGCCGTTGTGCACAGCCGGCTGGTAGGTGTGCGGCGTGTAGGTCAGAGGCCAGTCGGCGACCGCCAGTCCCCCGGGGCGCAAGTCCACAGTCGGCGGGGCCATGAAGTTGTCCATCTGCACGCCGTCAAGGTGAGCGCCGGCCTGCGTGGTGGCGGTGAAGGCGGGTGTCACACGCCAGTCCATGAGAAAGGATGCCAGTCCATCCTCCAGGTCTGGGTCGATGTTGGCCGCCCAGATAGCCTCCCACCAGTCGGGGGCCCACTCGAAGACGCCCAGCTTCTTCATCGACCAATCACCGTTGGGGTCCACTACGGCGCTGTTGATGATGGCACGAGCCAGGGCAGCATCCCATGGCCGGGGGCTGGAGAGGGTATCGGTCACAATGGCCAGGGTCTCGTCCAGGGTGGGGCGAGGTTCGCTGCTGGGCGCGAGCTTCAGGTTCAGTTCGCCAGCCGTGTACTGCGCCGAGTAGATGTTGGCCGCGTCCTCCTGCAAGGCTTTCTGCGCGCCGCTCTCGGTGAAATACCAGCCCTGCTCTGCGCCGGCGTAGTCGTAGATGGAAACTGACGCTGTGTACACCGCCGGCTGGAGGGCATGATGACGGGCGATGACGTCACGGAAGCCCCAGGTGGGGTCGAAGCGGTAGAGCACCAGGTCGAAGCCGGCGCGCGGCCCGACCTTGTCGGCCTGGGGCGAGATGCCCAGGTGGAATGTGGAGCCGTAGCGGCCTGTAGCGCCGTCGTAGGCCAGCAGGGCAAGCTGAGGCCGGTCGAGGGGGACGGCCAGCGCGAGGCCGGGGTTGGAAGATGGAGATTGGAGATTGGAGATTGGAGATTGGAGGTTGGAGGTTGGAGATTGGAGATTGGAGATTGGAGATTTGGAGATGCCGGCATAAGGGTAGAGGGAGACGGGCAGCCAGCCGTCGTAGATGGCGCTGATGGCGTTGGCGTAGGAGCGAGTGTCGGTGATCGGCCGCGATGTATGGGCGTCGTCCCACCAGGTCCAACCCTCCAGGTCTGCCGGCACGCCCCACGTCACGTCCAGGGCGCGGTCACGGCCTGTAGTGTCGGCAATCTCACCGTGGACGCCGATGTGGTCGCCGTGAGCCGTGTAGGTCACGCTGATGACCAGGCCGGACTCGGGCAGTGAGACAGACTGGACGAGACACCCCTCTGAGTTCCCCTGAGTTCCCCTGAGTTCCTCCGAGTTCCTCCGAGTTCCTCCGAGTTCCCCTGAGTTCCTCCAAGTTCCCCGAAACCCGGAGAAACTAGTGGGCTCTGAACAGCGACGCACTGTCCCCGCCACCTCCACCTCCTGCTCCGGGCTGGGGACCAGGGCTACGTCGTCCACCCAGAGAGTCTCGGCACTCAGCTTGGCGCCAATCACGACGCGCGCAGAGGCGGCATCAGCCGGCGCCTCCAGCTCCCGACGGGTGAGACGCCAGTTGGCTGCGTTCCAGTGCAGCGGAACGGCCAGCAGCGGGTCGCCCAGGCGCTGCTCGTGGGCATCGAACCACTGCACGTACAGGCCGGTGATGCGCTGCTGGTCACGCCAGAGCGTCATCTGCCAGAGTGTGGGCGGGCCATTCAGGGTGGACACATAGCCGGTGGCGCTGCGCCACCAGGCCGAGACACGGTAGCGTTGTCCAGGGACAACAGTGACAGGATCGCTGACATACGCGGCAAAGGCCGGCTCGTCATTGCTGCGCACAAACTGGAGCGCCGCGTCGCCGCTATGGGTAGGCGAGACGACGGCGTTCACATCCAGGCCACTGTTTGCATACCGCACCCAGCCGGCCAGCCCGTCCTCGAAGCCAGGGTTGGCGACCAAGTTTGGTGTCACAACAGAGCCGGCATTGCTTAGGTCCCGCACCAGCAGGGCCGGCGCGGGCACAGAAACCAGATCATCGCCGGCGATTTGCACGCCGGTGACCTGGCCGTCGGCTGAAAGACTGACGGATAGGCCATCGCTCGTTGACAACGTGTAGTCAGACATGGACATGGACATGGCCTGGCCGGCAAGAGCCGTACACAGGCCCAGGATCAAGAGAATGGCCAATCCGATGGACAGCATGATGCGGGGGCGCAACATCATATCCCTCCTTCCCGCGAAACGAATGATGTCATGATCGTGCTCTAATGATACTCCGAATAGATTAGGCAAGCATCACGCAGATGTGAAAAGAGTGTAAAACCGACATACGTGGCCCGGGAGTCGACCGCAGAAGGCAGAGATGTTCCGTCCGGCACGCTCTTGACCATAGCCTGGTTGCCGGCTATACTTGGGGAAACCACAGAACACAGGGGGGTGAGACGACATGGAACAGGCAATGCTGGAACAACGAGTGAGCACGTTGGAAGACCTGATGGCGGAACTCCTGCGTGCATCAGCCCGAACACAACGGCAGGTCGAACAGACGTCGCGCGAGATGCGTGCCTTCAAGAACGAGATGCTTGCTTTTAAGGACGAGATGCGCGATTTCAAGGACGAGATGCGTGCCTTTAAGGACGAGATGCTTGCCTTCAAGGACGAGAGGCGTGAGTCCAGGCGAGAGATGAACAGGCGATGGGGTGAACTGGCCAACAAAATGGGCACCATGGCTGAGGACCTGGTCGCTCCGAGCATTCCTCGCATCTTGCGTACTGTGGTAGGCTGTCCTGACAACGCTATCGAGAGCATCGGGGTGCGTATGCGGCGGCGCCACCCGGACACCCGCCAGTTGCAAGAGTTCGACGTGGTGGCAACTTGCGGTGAGTACATGCTCATCAACGAGACCAAGAGCAGCCTGGATCCGGATGCGGTGACGCAGTTTGTGGAGTTGCTGTCCCGGGTCCGCGAGTTCTTTCCGGAATATGCGGACAAGAAGGTTATCGGCGCCATTGCATCCCTGTATGTCGATCCAAGCCTGGTGCGCTTTGCTGAAAGACAGGGCCTCATCGTTCTGGGGTTCGGTGAGGATGTCATGGATGTGCTGAACTCGCCGGAGTTTACGCCTCGAGAGTTTTGAGGCCTACGGTGATGAAGGTGTTTTGAACGAGCGGGTTGAGCGAGCTTTCTTCGCCCGTGCGACGTTGGATGTGGCCCGGGAGCTGCTCGGTTGCCGGCTGGTGCGCGTGCTGGACTGTCACCGCCTGAGCGGCATTATCACGGAGACGGAGGCCTACGTCGGAGAGGAAGATCAGGCCAGCCACGCTTCCATGGGACGGACGGCACGCAATGCGGTGATGTACGGCCCGCCGGGGTACGCCTACGTCTACCTGATCTACGGTGTCCATCATTGCCTGAATGTGGTGACGGAACGGGAGGGGTTTCCGGCGGCCGTACTCATTCGCGGCCTTCAACCCGAAGAGGGGATCGATATCATGCGCCGGCACCGGCCAGGCCGACCTGACCCCGAGCTAGCCAACGGACCGGGCAAGCTGTGCCAGGCACTGCGCATTGATCGCGCCCTGAATGGCACGGATTTGGTGGCCGGCGAGACTCTGTTCATCGAGCGCAACAGCCCCGTTGATGAAACACGAATCCTGGCAACCCCGCGAATTGGGGTGCGCGGGAATGAGGTGGCCGTCACTGCACCGTGGCGGTTTGTGGTGACATGAGTTCCAACAATCGCAATAAGCCCAATATCATCCTCATCGGCTTCAGCACGACGGGGAAGTCGCGCGCCGGCTGGCTCCTGGCGCAGCGGTTGGGCTGGGCGTTCATCGATACCGATGCCTGGGTGGCCGGCATGGCCGGCAAGTCAATCCCCGAGATCTTTGAGGAAGATGGGGAGCTGGAGTTTCGCGAGTTAGAGCGATTGGCGCTGGAGGAAGCTCTCGCACGCGGTCAGGCGGTGATCGCGACCGGTGGCGGCGCTGTCGTCTACAAGACGAATCGGGAACAGATGAGAGAGCGGGGATGGATCGTGCTCCTGGAAGCGGCACCCGAGACGATCCTCCAACGCATGCAGGCGGACGATGCCACCAGCGAGGTGCCGGTCCGCCCTCTGTTGGCCGGCGAGGACCCGCTCCAGCACATCATCGAACTGAAAACAGAGCGACAGCCGATCTACGATTCATTGGCCGATGAAATCATCCACACCGACCATCAGACCATCGACGCGGTCGTGGACACTCTGATCGAGCGGCTGGAACAGATCGGCGTGATAAGCCGAAGCCCAGAACCAGGGGGCCTGTAGAGGGAGATGTTTGGCCGGGCCGGCCCCGCAGCATCAACTAAGGAAACACCAATGATCCAATTTCGGTCACCAACGGTAGCGCACGGTTGCACCCAGGCGCAACTTGACACAGTGCTGGGAATCATGGGCGCGGCGCTGGATGCAGTCGATCCGGCCGAGGCGATTCGCCGGCATATACGGCGCGACGGCTCAACACTCCACGTAGACCAACACGCCTACAACCTGGATGACTATGAGAGTATCTACGTCGTTGGCGCGGGAAAGGCCGGCTCCGTCATGGCCCAGGCCACCGAGGAAATCCTGGGCGATCGTATTACCCGGGGAGCAGTCGTTGTCAAGCGTGGCTACACCGCACCGACGCGCAAGATCGTCATCCATGAGGGCGGCCACCCCCTCCCGGACCCCGCAGGGCTGGTTGGCACACGTCGGATCGCCAACCTCCTGGAAGGGGCGACGGAGAACGACCTGGTCATCTCCCTCATTTCCGGCGGTGGGTCAGCGCTGCTGGTCATGCCAGTCGAAGGAATCCAGTTACGCAATCTTCAGGCCCTCACCGGACAACTGTTGGCCTCCGGAGCCACCATCAACGAAATCAATGCCGTCCGCAAGCACCTGTCGGCCGTCAAAGGCGGTCAGTTGGCGCGCATGGCAGCGCCGGCTGAAGTTGTCACCCTGATCCTGTCCGATGTGGTGGGGAGTCCGTTGGATGTCATCGCCTCTGGCCCCACAGTTCCTGACGAATCGACTTACGACATGGCATGGCAGGTGCTGGATCGATACAACCTGTGGGCCAAGACCCCGGCATCGATTCGCGAGCACTTGGACGCCGGCCGGCAAGGAGAGATTCCCGAGACACCCAACCCCGGCGATCCGATCTTCGATCGGGTGACCAACGTGATTATCGGCGACAACGCCATGGCAGCGGAGGCAGCCGTTGAGAAAGCCCGCGTGCTGGGGTACAACACCTTGCTGCTGTCTACATACATTGAAGGTGAAGCTCGCGAAGTCGCCCGGGTCTTCGCCGGCATCGCTCGGGAGATCGCGAGTCACGGTCGCCCGCTGTCGGCGCCGGCATGCATTGTTGCCGGCGGCGAAACGACTGTAACTCTCCAGGGCACGGGCAGAGGGGGACGCAATACGGAGCTCGCTCTGGCCGCCAGCATCGCAATCGAGGGCCTGGACAATGCGCTCATCGCCTCCCTGGCGACCGACGGTACCGACGGCCCAACCGACGCCGCCGGCGCCATCGCGAACGGGAGTACGGTTGCACGCGCACACGCCCAGGGCCTGGCGCCCCGAGACTATCTGCGGCGCAGCGACTCCTACCACTTCTTCGGCCAACTGGGCGACCTCATCATCACCGGACCGACCAACACCAACGTGAACGACCTCATTTTCGTGTTTGTGTTCGAATAGGTGCAAGGATGACTTAGTTGGTCAAGCAAGACCACGGGGGGGGAAGCAATGGATATCGTGTACTCCGTCAATGGTGTGCCGATTCGTCTCACGGATGAGCGATGGAGACATATAGCAAGTAACAAGCCGTACATGGAAGGATGCTACGAGGAGGTGTTGGAGGCTGTTGAGAACCCAACCTGGATCCTACATGGGTACGCCGGGGCAGTGGTAGCCGTCTTGCCTGTTGCCAGACGGCGTTATCTCCATGTAGTATATCGGGAAGTCAACCGAGATGACGGCTTTGTCATCACAGCATTCATTTCCAGAAAAGTCAACAGAAGGGTGATCATATGGCCATAGAGATATTAGAGGAAACAAGCATCAGTGATCTTCTCAAAGCAGTCACACATTTGGTGAAACTGCAAAAGCCTCAGATGTGGTTGGATTATGACTGCGAGGCTGACGTCGTCTACCTTCACTTTGAGGAAACACCAAGTTCGACTCACAGTGAAATGCGGGATGATGGCATTATCCTTGACTACAGAGACAGCCATCTGGTAGGGCTTACAATCCTTGAAGCTTCCCAGCGGTAAGCCCTGATCCTGGAAAGTGCCGCCCACTCGAATCCTGCATGATGTGTTATGAAGGTATTGGTGACAGGCGGAGCCGGCTTTATCGGCTCCCACATTGTTGAGGCGTACATCGCCGCCGGCCACACCGTCGCCGTGGTGGACGACCTGTCGGCGGGGAAGCGGGAGTATGTACCCGACGAGGCGGCGTTCTACCAGATGGACATCCGCGACCCGGAGCTTGGCCGCGTGTTCGAGGCGGAGCACCCCGATGTCGTCAATCATCAGGCCGCCCAGGTGAGCGTTCCCCACTCCATCGCCGATCCTGTGCACAGCACTTCTGTGAACGTGGCCGGCCTGGTAAACGTGCTGGAGCAGGCCCGCCGGCATCAGGTCCGCAAGGTGATCTTCGCTTCGAGTTGCGCTGTGTATGGCGATCCCGCACAGTTGCCCATCCACGAGGAGCATCCGATCTACCCCCTCTCCCCGTATGGCCAGAGCAAATGGACCGGGGAACATTACCTACAGCTCTACCGTCGGATGTACGGCCTGGAGTTCACCGCGCTGCGCTATGCCAATGTGTACGGCCCCCGCCAGGACCCTTTCGGCGAGGCCGGCGTGATCACGATTTTCGTCGAGCGGATGCTGGCAGACATGCCGGTAACGATCTACGACGACGGAGAGCAGACGCGGGATTTCGTCTACGTCGGGGATGTGGCCATGGCCAACCTGCGGGCGCTGGGCCGAGGTGACAACGGGGTATACAACGTCAGCACCGGGCACGCCGTAACCATCAATCAGCTTTTTCAGATGCTGAGGGAACTGGCCGGCTATCACCACGATCCGCAGTACGCCCCGCCGCGCCCCGGCGACATCCGTCACAGCGTGCTGGAGCCGGCCCGGGCAATGCGCGACCTGAGCTGGCAGCCAGCTACACCGTTCGAGCAGGGCCTGGCCCGGACCATTCGGTTCTTCAAAGGCCAAAGACAGACAGTGAACAGTGATCAGTTGTTCAGATCTGATTACTGACAGGAGTTACGCGGTAAAGGTGACCGGCACTTCCTCAACCCCATCGGAAGAGCAGCAACGCTGGCTTTATGGGCAAAACAGGTACTCCAGGCACAGTTCCGAAGTGCCGGTCACCTGATCTCGCTCTCACCGCGTAAGTCCTGTTACTGATCACTGATTTCTGGTTACTGCTCTAAAAATGGGTTATCGTCAATTTTCATGCTTCATGGAGCCCCGCAGGGGCATGTTGACTGATCACTGATTTCTGGTTACTAACGAGAGCACGAGGCAATGAGAGTACTGGT